>NZ_AP017928.1:958269-1277692 GCF_003584645.1 Methylocaldum marinum | reverse complement strand
CTGCACGAAGGGCAAAACCAATGGCGTCAGACGGTCGCCATTGCCGTACAAAACGGCATGCCGGTTCCGGCGTTCGGTTCCGCGCTGGCCTATTTCGACGGCTACCGTAGCGCTTCGCTGCCCGCCAACCTCCTGCAGGCGCAACGCGATTATTTTGGCGCGCATACTTACGAGCGGACCGATCAGCCGCGGGGCAAGTTCTTCCACCTCGACTGGCCTACGCCCGATCGCCCGCAGACGGAGGTCTGACAGCGCCGTCGCCTGTTGCTTTTCAGGCTCCAGAGCACCCTCTGCGGCCAGTACTCCGAACCAGGAACCCTTCCGGCGGATTTGGCGCATCTGCCGGATGGTTCCGGTTTCGTTTTCCGGGAGCGTTTTCGAATCCGATGAAGGGGCCGCTGAAGTCGCCCCACGCGTGCTGCACCCTAGCCTTATTCGACCTAAGGTTCGAGCGCTCTTTGAACGCGCTCGGCCGCAGTCTGTGCGGCTTCGATCACCCTTGCCGGGTTCACGCCAAGGATCTTCCCGTTACTTTTCAGTACTTGCCCGCCCACGAACACCCATTCGACATTCCGGGGCTGACCATTGAACACGATTTGGCTGATCCAGTCCCCGCGCGGAATAAAATTGAGCGTCTCCGGATTGAGAATGATCAGGTCCGCCTGTTTACCCGACTTCAGCGAGCCCACGCGGTCGAACATATCGAGCAGCTTCGCCCCGTCCGCGGTGGCCATGCGCAGCACATCGGAGACCGTCGGATACACGTCGGGCCGGAGCGTCCTGGCTCGCTGCAGGCCCACGGCTGCCCGTATATCATTGAACATGTCGCTGGTATCGTTGGTTCCGCCGTCCAGGCCAAGACCCACCTGAACACCGGCACTCTGCAGCTCCGGAAGACGGATCACCCCGGAAGCCAAGCGCATGTTACTGAGCGGGTTAAGGCAATCTTCGGGTCGAATAAAGGACGTACACACGTATCGAACCAACCCAAAAGGTCCTGGTCCGTACCGCAGCCTCTAATGAGCGATTGCCACAGATGATTGTGCCCATCGACGAAGCCCGGCATTACGATCTTACCGGTGGCGTCCACGACCCGAGCTCCGGGGCTTCGCAGGTGTCTGCCGACGGCCGCGATCTTGTCGTTTTCGATCAGAATATCGGCACGCTCGATGATGCCGAGATCACCTGTGCCGACCGAAGGATCCATGGTCAGGACAAGGTCGGCGTTGCGAATCAGCGTCCTGGCGGAACCCGCCAGAGATACCGAACAGAAGAGGCTGATCCAAACGGCCAGGAAAAAGACGCTGACTGCAAGGATGCGGAGGCGAACGTTTTCGGTCATGATTTGATCTCCCGAACGGAAAAGCGAAGCGAACGGTAAACGATCCATGCGTGCAAGAGGCTTCCGTCACAACCGAAGCGGGGTTCAGCGATTAGATCTACCATCGGCTACACTTCGGATGTACCCTGCAAAGCCGGCGCTCTTTTTGGTCTTATCCATGTTGTGCGGTTGCGCTCACCAGCAGTTCGTTACCCAACCCTATCCTCGCTGGGGCGAGGAGCTATGGCTGTCCAGAACTGACCGCGATGCGCCGTTGCCGATGCGCGTTCGGATGCCGGCACGGCCCGCTGCCGCTCCGGCCTGCCTGCTGATCGTTCATGGCATGAATGAATATATCGGTCGCTACCACGAAATCGCAGCCCATTTCGCCAACCGTTTTATCGTTGCCGGCTTCGATCTTTATGCGCACGGCTTGTCCAACCCGACTTTGCTGGCTGCGGACCGCGCCATAGCCGGTGGGGCTTCCGAGTTCGACGTGAGCGGCGCCTTCCTGGCGCAATCGGGTTTGCGCAACCTCGACCCGATGCGGCGGGATCTGGATCAGGTGTTGCGCCGCCTGATCGAAATCTGCGACCGGCGCGGCAGACCCGATCTCCCCATATTCATCCTTTCCCATAGCCTGGGTTCACTCATCGCCGCATCTTATCTGCTCGAACGGACGCCGGGAGACGATCCGCGCGGGCGGATACAAGGCATCATATTCTCCGGCCCCGCCTTTTCGGTGACCGAGGTTCCGGGCTGGCGAGGGTATTTTCAAACTCCGATAGTGAAGCTGTCGTTTTATGCCGAGGAGCATTTTCTCCGCTCTCACGGCGAGCCGCTTCCGTTGCTGATCGCCAATCAAGCTCTGGCCCTCTCGACCGTCCCCGTGCTGGACGGACTCTTCGAGCTGCTTTCATGGCCGGGCCTTCGGCGCGTCTTTTCCCCAACGACACCGGGCTGGGTGCCGGAATACCTCAGCGACTGGGAAGAGGAGAGGGCGCGCCACCGAGTCGACGGCTATATCATTCGCCGCAGTATCCTGCGCTACGTCAAAGGCGTCGAGGAAGAGATCGTTCGTTTCAGACGGCGCATGGCCGAGTTTGCCATGCCGTATTTCCTCATTTATTCCGCCGGCGATCCGATCACACCGGCCTGGGGCAATCAGGATTTCGCCGCAAAAACCTCCGAAAAGCATCGAGACAATCTGATCCTGCCGATCATCGACAAGGTTCATCACGAACACCTTTTTTCCGCCCCGCCTCTGCGTGACGAACTGCTCGGGAAAATCGAAGCCTGGCTGGACCGTCGCCTAAAGTCCATGGGCGAAGTTTCCGTCAAGAGGGCGGATGCGCGATGATCCCGCATATGCCACTCACGCCGGCCCTCCGGCATCCGCCTTGAAAACGCTACCCCGCCGAGCGGAAATTTCGTTCCGCAAGGCCTGCTGTCGCGTGCGATCGATCGGAAAGTTCCACATGATCGGAAGTCCCAGGGCAATGATGAGACAGGGCAGCCAGCCGTAGATCATCAATAGCCACTGCTTCGCTTCGGGAGCTTGCACGGGTGCGGACGGCTCGAAACCGAAGGCGGCGGGCAAAGCGGTACCCAGGAGAACGCCCAGGGCGACGGCCAGCTTGATGGCCATGCTCCACACCGCGAAAAAGAGCCCGGTGCGCTGCCGGCCCGACGCGACGATGTCATGATCCACCACGTCCGCAGCGATCGAATTCGCCAGCATGAAAATCGACGCCAAACTCGAGCCCCTTAAGATGATCAGGGACACATACAGCACCGTATCGCCTCGATCGACCCAGGGAAACCCGAGGCTCGACAGACCGATCCAGAGTGCGGCGAGAATGATCGCCCGATGTTTGCCGATGCGATTGGCGATACCCATCCAAACCGGCACCATGGCCAGCGAAACGAGGTTCTCGGTGAGAATCATCGTGGCGAAGATGTCGGGACGTCCGACCACATGGGTTAACACCAATCGATGAAGCGTTGCTTGAATCAGGACCGCCGTACCCAACAAGAGCAGCGTGATCAAGGTCCGCATGAACGCGTGGTTGCGCAGTACCAGCCGGATACCCGCCCCGCCATCGTGGTACTCGCCCGCCAGTTCTTCGGCGGGAAATTCAGGTACCTTGGCGAGCGCCATGGCGACCAGCGGCGGCAAGCTGATCACGATGACGAGGGCGATGATCCGGAGCTGGTCGCGGTTCTCCACGTAGCCGAGAAAATCCATGACGGACAACACGCCCAGGAACAAAATCTGGCCCAGCGCGCCCAGTCCCTCGCGCCAAGCCGCGACCCGCGTGCGCTCGGTGTAATCTGTGGAAAGCTCGGCACCCCAAGCCTTGTGGGGCAAATCCACGAGGGTGAAGGCGAAAAACAACAGGCTTGCCCAGACAAAGAGATAAAGAAGTGAAACCTCGCCGCGAGGTGCGAACACCATCCAGGCGGACAGCATCAGAAGCGGCGTACCCATGCCGATCCAGGGTTTGCGTCGGCCCCACCGTGTTTTGAGACGATCGCTCAAAATGCCGATGAGGGGATCGCTGACCATGTCCAGCGCCCGCGACGCGGCAATCGCCATGCCTACGCCCGCGAGCGGCAAGCCCATGTCGGCGGCGTAGAACGCCGGGACGAACAGCGCTACCGGCAAGGTCGCCACCGCATGAGTGAGGTGCGGCGACGCATAATACAGCATGATCTTGCGGGGAAGCTGCGGTCTTTCCATGGGACTGCGAAAAGACAATAATCTTCGAGTCTACGGCGCTGGCCGACGATTTCAATCGCCGGATTCAAGCGCCGGTTTCAGGCGGACGGAGGTCGTGTGCCCGCCGGCAGCTTCCGAAAAGCCGACGGCGCATCACACCGGTCGTGCACAGGAGGAAGCGTTGCGTATTATCGTGATCAGCGATGCCTGGCATCCTCAAATCAACGGGGTCGTCACGACTTTGACCAACACCCGTCGCGCGCTGGAAAAGTCGGGACACACGGTCCAGATCATCACGCCCGATCGGTTTCGAACCTGGCCGTGCCCCGGCTACCCCGCCGTGGGTCTGTCCTTCCTGTGCGGGCCCCGCCTGCGGCCTCTCATCGAGGACTTCAAGTCGGATGCGATCCACCTGGCTACCGAAGGACCGATCGGCTTCGCGGCTCGCCGTTACTGCCGCGAAAAAGGTATTCCCTACACGACCTCGTACCACAGTCATTTTCACCACTATCTGAAGCTCCGGGCCGGGGTACCCTATAGCGTGAGCTGGACCTATCTCCGCTGGTTCCACAGCCGCAGCCATCGGGTCATGGTGTCCACGGAATCGCTGGCCGACGAGCTTGCGTTCAAGGGGTTTCGCAGGCTGGTTCGGTGGTCGCGCGGCGTCGACACCGAACTGTTTCGGCCTTGGGGAAAGGCGTTTCTCCGGGACGAACGCCCGATATTTCTGTACGCCGGGCGCATCGCCATCGAAAAGAACGTCGAGGCCTTTCTTCGGCTCGACCTGCCCGGTACCCGATACCTGGTCGGCGACGGACCACAACGACAGGAGCTGGAACTCAAATATCCGCAGGCCCGTTTCGTGGGCTATCAGTCGGGAGAGTCTTTAGCTCGCTACATGGCGGCGGCGGACATTCTGGTCTTTCCCAGCCGGACCGATACCTTCGGCTTGGTTATGCTGGAAGCGCTGGCTTGCGGCGTCCCGGTCGCCGCTTATCCGTTGTCGGGAATCCGGGATGTCATTCGGAATGATCGCGTCGGCGTCCTGGAGGACGATCTCCGACAGGCCGCTCTCAAAGCCTTGTCGTTGGATCCACAGGACTGTCGTCGCTACGCGCAGGAATTCTCGTGGGAGACCTGTTCTCGGCAGTTTTTGGAAAATTTGATTCCGCACGCGATGGGAACCGCGTGAATCCGGCTTTCCTCCGTCCGGCTCGAACGGCCGTAGTTTTCGTGCCGTACTTAGCCTGGCACCTTAATCATACCCGCTGGGCATACATTGGTGTTCGGATAGTAAATCGGGGGCTTGGGTACGAGATAAATCTGACCACCCATATCGATCCGCCAGACGCAGTACACGCTATTGGCGTCTTTCTGCAATGTCTGCACACTGACGGATACGGATTTTTCATCCGTTGTAACAAAGCCTTGTTGTCTTAATTCGTTATCACACTCTTCCGGGTTGTTGCATTTTCTTGTATTTCTAATGTCAACCCCTTCCGGAACGGTTACTCCAACGGTTTCTCTTTTGGGAACTTCAGGAGGCGTCTTAAGGCGTAAAAAAAGATCGGTCGAAACGAGTGCGATCAGAACCAAAAGAAGTAACTGTGTGCGGTTGCGCATTATACTTGTTGAAACGTTGGTGTTCATCGGCGTTCTCCTTAAAATGTTGGAAAAATTAAAAATTAATCAGTAATTGAGCCCAAAACGTCCGCTCCGGTATTAATGGCGACGCGGATGGGAAATCTTGCCGGGTCGAATAGACGTCGAAATAATTGAAGCGCTCATCTAAAACGTTTTTTACGGAAAAGCTGAATATACCAAGTCTTTTCGGAAGGCGATATCCCATAGTTAGATCCAACAAGACAAAACTATCCGAAATCCTGTCCTTGTCTTCTGCCGACTCTTGCATGATCTGCCGGACGAAACTTGCAGTTGTATGGGCAAAAAGACCGTTATTGAAGAAGAAATTAATCGAAGCAGGGACGGTATGAGTAGTTAAGTTATCAAAATCAACTATGGTATTGTCATTAGTTTGATTCCATCTTTGGAGAAAATATTCCGCGCTAAGCGATATGTTGGAGATCGGAGTCCAGTACAAATACGCTCTATGCAGTTGTTCGGATGATTTGCTTATAACGGGTTTGTCCTCCTCGAAGTAAGGCGTCGATATGTGGCGCCAGCTAAATTCGAGCCCGGAATAGATTGTTCTCGAGAATTTATGGTCAAGTCCGAATCCATATCGAGTGCTCTTTGAGCCGTTGATGTCATCGAAAAACTGATTGAATCCTGCTACCTGGGTCGGTTCCACCGTCTGATCCAGGACAAAAGGCCTTTTCAGGACGGAAAACCAGGCGGCACGCAAGGTCGTGTCCCTGGTGAGATTCCAGACTATGCCGAACTTCGGATTGATCTGCTGCCTATCGTACGTTTGTTGGTTAAAACTATCGGCGCTTAGTCCAATAATACCTGTGATCGAATAGGGTAGGCGGATATGATTATAAATATAAGCGTTGGCATGCTGAATTTGATGCTGAACCGATTCGATTTGTTTGTCTACGATTGGAACAGGCGGGAAATCGATGGTGGTGGTGGTTTGAATACGGTCCTTTCGCTCTTCCGTGTAATAGCCGACCCCGATTATGGAATCCAGATGCTCCCACCGTCCCAGATACTCCAATTCTGCACTCAGGGCATCTTGATCCGACTCGGCTGAAACATCCAGGCGGCTAAACGGTAGTTCGTTCCGTCGATGTCTCTCATTGTTCGATTTGCCATAGATGAAATTGGCTAATAGTGTCTGGTTCGCAGTGAAGTTGAACGTTCCACCGAGACGGGCCGTACTCAACCGATTGGCGTTTCTAGCATTCCGGTCGAATGCACCTAGATCGAAGCGCTGCGAAAGGTCACCGAAGTCGGATTCGGTATAACGAAATTCGGTCTGTATGCCTAACTCCGGCGTAACTTGAGCTTGGATGAAAGCGTTGTAGATGTTCTGCTGTAAATCGTTGTTCGGCCGGTATCCACGGCTTTGAAAATGATATTGTCCGAGACTGTAGGAAAGGCGATCGTATACGCCTGAGTGGATTACTTCATCGCCATAACTGTCTAAACTTCCGACTAATCCGTAAGCCTGCAAGGAAAAGCGATTGCGTTGGAATGCGGGATTGAACTCTCTGAACGAAGGCAGCGATGGTCCGGACTGGTCCAATATCAGTAGATTTCGAGTTCCCAAAGAGGGTTGAACAGGGGTGACGTTCAAGGGTTGAAGCAGTTGCGACTGCAACAATTCGCTTACTCGCGCAATCTGCTGTCCGGGCAGCTTCGCGTAGGTGTCAGCGAGCATTCGATGTCCGGAGTAATCCGTAGGCGCTTGGATAACTGACCGCCAGCCTTCGAGCAAACCGCGCTGCTGAAAATTCAAATCTTGGTAAATGCGTCCGACTGCGGCGCTGCGTGCGGCGAGATCGTTATCCAATGCCTGTCTCGAGCGATAAACTGCGCGGTTATCGTTAAGCTCGATGGCTTTGTGCATGTCATGCAAGGCCTCGACCGGCCGATTTTCTGTTTGTTTCTTAATGGCCTCGTAAAACCATGGCGTGGAATCCTTGGGATCGAATTGCTTGGCAAGCTTGTATTCGGTCTCGGCTAATTTTCCCCGCTTCTGCTCGTAATAGGCCTTGCCCAGATAGCTTCGAGTCAAGGAGTCGGTCGGATCGAGGCTGGCGGCAATCTCGATCTCCTCGGTGCCCTCTTCGAGTTCACCCCGGCGGATCTTCGCTAGCCCCAGACCGAAGCGGGCGAGAGGATCGGTGGAATCGATAAAGATCGCTTCCTGAAAGTTGCCCTTCGCCTCCTTTAGATCGATTTCCATGAGTTGGATGAAGCCGAGTACGGTGTAACTCCGCGCAAAGCCCGGGTTGAGACGGGCGGCTTTTTCAGCGGAAGCGCGGGCTTCGGAGGTGCGGCCGAGGGATGCGAGCAACTCGGCGCGACGAGCATGAGCGAGCCCATTTTCGGGCGAAAGACTTACGGCGGCATCCACGCTACGCAGAGCGCGTTCAAGCTTGAACTCGGCTTGCTCGGCGTAGGAAAGGGCGATCAGTGGAATCGGATTGTTCCGTTCGGCAGCGACTGCTCTCTCTGCAAGGGCGAGAGCGGTGTTTTTGTCGTTCTTTGCGAGCACTACAACGGAGTGCAACGCAAGCGCCGTGGCGTCTTCCGGCTGGGCTGCCAGCAGGGTCGCAATCAACGGCTCCGCTTCATCCGAGCGGCCCAGCGTCAACAAAAGGCCGGCTTTGAGATGGAGGTAGGAAGGATTTCGTTCGATTTCCGGAACGGCATCGAGGATTACAAGAGAGGCCCGTATCTGACCGGATGAATAGGCCCTTAGGGCCTTTCGGACGAGCGGGTGCATTGGTTTTCGGCCGAGGGTGGCATAGTCGATGATCGGCGGGTAATACAGTGCCCAGGCGACGGCATCGGTGGGTCTTAGATGCAAGGCCGGTTGCGGTGCCTTGCCGGCCGTGGCTGCGACGGTTTCCCCGCTGTGGACGTTCAATGTTCCCTGGCGGTTGGATGCTTCCACGATGCCCTCGTAAACGTCGATGGAACCGCTATCGTCCGTGGCTTTAACCGCGAATTCAGTGCCCTTGATAGCGGCGTTTACAAACGGCGTGCGTACACCGAAGGCCCTGGGTGTACGGCTACGCAGATAAATGACACCTTTCAGAAGATCAAGCCAGGAGGGTAGCTGCTCGGCGGACTGGGAAAAAACGATCGTCGTGGTTTGGTCAAGCGAGAGGTAGCTGTCGTTGGCCAGTTGCAGGCTGGCTCGGCTCCGGTCGAGAGTGCGAACCTTATCCCCCAGGCAGAAATGCTGATTCAGCTCGGCGGGGCGCCAGCCGCTTTCCCGTGGACCCTGCAGCTCGACCTGGCCTTGTGCGGAAACCAGCCGAGCAAGCCACGGCTCGCATTGGGCGAACGCACGGACGGGAAGACAGATCAGCACAGTGGCAGTCAGCAGCACGGAGACACCAAGAGCGGGGGTTGCCCGGCAAAATCCTTCGGTATTCCGCGGAGATATGCTACTAGCCGAACGGTACGCGACTTTGTTTTGCGATACATCGGTATTCCCGACGTCGAAAACGTGGTTCGGCCCGTTTTCGGCCGTTTCTGAAGACATTGCAAGACCCCTTATAACTCGCCAGGCTGGCTTGTTGTCGCTTAATTCTTTAGTAGCATTGGGCTCGAAATCGCCCCGTACTTGCTAGCCGGATTCGATAGTGACGGATGGAAATGCAGGTATCATTCGGCGTTTAAAACACATTCAAGCTCTGAAACGAAATTGTCATTGTTGCTTTTTATTAATGATTTATCGTAATTCTTCTTTGCTGGAACCTGTCCCGGAGTCGGAGCGTGGCCAGGGAGTGCCGAAATGTGCGCTCCATCACACCTGACACCATATTACAAAACTCGACTCCCGAAATTCTGTGAAATATTCACTCCAGCACGATTCGAGGTAAACCCGGTCGTCCGGCTTAAGGTCTCTTCATCCGCCCTTCGGAATCATAATCCTCCGTCAGCGACGGAAGCAACATAACAGTTTCAGTAGGCGCTTTGGCTGCTTGATCTTTGATTCGGTTCTTTATCAGGCGAACCGGAAAATAAGCTCTTCAGGCCAGGGAAGAGCCTCATGTGCGCTGCGCCGGTTGTCGGCACCATGGTGTTTGTTAGCTTACAAAGTATCGCGTCGCTATATACTGTCGCTTCGAGAACCCGGCTGTGGGCATAAAGAAGCTTGACTTGTCGAGAAAATTGTGGGGCTAATATCTGCAGGGATCTGGTCGTCCGCCGCAGTACCGGTCCGCCGCTTGAATCTTTGCCTCCGTATTTTCTCGAGGAAAACTGATATCGGAATAGGACGAGACTTGAGGTGAGGCGTTCTTGGAGATGCTGATAACAGGGGGTTTAACACAGCCGCTGGATTATCGCGATACTGCCGGCATTGCTTTGCATAAAATATATAGGCAGTTCTGGCATGGAATTCGTCGAGCTGAGCCAAAGTCTTGGTGAATATCAGTAGAGTTGTACCTGATGCTAATGCATGGTATTGATAGCCCACTTGTTTCTCAAATAAATCCGAATATAAAAACCTTCCATGATCTACGACAAATTTAGCCAAATAACCGATGACCGCATCGTGGCATCGTTGATTGGAATGCCCAAGGCGAAGTTCACAGCCCTCGTCAAAGTATTTGAGTCGGCCGCTCAAGCCATCGATCGAGAGCGTGTCGAAAAGGGCGAGATAAAACACGTTAAACAGGGCGGCCCTAAAGGTTATCTTGATTCTTACGAGAAAAAGCTGTTTTTCGTTTTGTACTATCTGAAAACCTATCCCACTTTTGACGTTCTGGGCTTTCATTTCGGTTTTAGTGGCGGACATGCCCATGCCCACATCGACCGCTTGCTGCCGGTTTTAGTGCGAGCGTTGACAAGCCTCAACGTCATGCCGGAGCGCACGCTAACAACCCCAGAAGAATTCTCTCAACTCATTGATCAATATAAGAACATAGCGATCGATGGCGTGGAGGTCGCTTGCGTTCGACCCCAAGATGAAACTGAACAGGAAAAGCATTACAGCGGAAAAAAAAAGACATACGCTCAAATCCCTCGTAATCTCCGACTTTAATCGAAGGATATTGTTTTTGTGTTGCATTGTGGCAGGCAGCGTACATGACTACACACTCATGAAAGACGTCTTCACACCGGGTTCAGCGTGGTTCGAGAAGGTCAATTTATGGCTTGACTTAGGATTTCTGGGCGCGGACAAAGATTATCAAAGTACCCAAATATATCTACCCCACAAGAGGGCACCTCGAAAAACCCTGAATTTTGATGAAAACCCGGCTCTAATTTTTTGACCGGGCGGGCACACGAGCCGACTCCCTCACGCTCTTGTCGCCATTTCACTTTTCATTTTCCCCGAATCGCCCGCGTTGGGGGCCTTTCGGGCGAGGGTGGGCCTCAAAAGGCCACGACACCCGCCTGTTTCAGGTAAACCAGCCGCTTCAGGTTATAGCTGGCCGCCATCATCGTCATGGCAAAGTTCGCCCTCGCCTGGCCGATGGTGCGAATAAACTTGCCGCCCATTTGTGCGATGGCGGCGAAGGGATGCTCGACCCGTGCTCGGACCCGGGCGATGCGTTGATTACGTTGTTTCTGCCGTTCGGACAGCGGATGGTTGCGCTGGCCCTTGCGCTGGATGTGGTTGCGATAACCCGCTTCCTGGAGCTGGGCTTCCCGTTCCGCACTCGGATAGCCCTTGTCGGCATAGACGTCCCGGCTGGTGTTGCTAGTGTTCAACACCGCCTCAAAGTGCTGGCTGTCATGAGTAGCGGCGGTGCCGGTCTCGATCTTGCGGATAACCTTGTAGCGCTTGTCCACGTTGATGGAGAGCTTGTAGCCGTGGTGGCTCTTGCCGTGCTTCTTGGTCCAGGTGGCGTCCAGGTCTTTTTGCCGCCGCTTGGCCGGGCTCCAGTCCGCCGGCATCGCGCCTTCCTTCAGCATCTCCTTATCGTCCTTGCTGAAGTGCTGCTTTGGCGCAGGCACCAGGGTGGCGTCGATGATATGCCCCCCGCGGGCGATGTAGCCATGCTTGAGCAACTGCCGCTCGATGCCGTCGAACAGCGCCTGGGCGCCGACCTCGCCGATGCGGTTCTCGAAGGTCCACATCGTGGTGCGGTCCGGGATGCTGGCCGAGTCCATCAGCCCGCAGAAGCGCTGGTAACTCATCCGATCAAGCAACTGGTATTCCATCTGCTCGTCCGAGAGATTGTTGACCCGCTTGAGAAACAGGATGCGCACCATCGTTTCGGTGGGAAACGGCGGACGACCGCCTTGCGGGCTGACCGGTCGGGGCGCCGCCTGATCCACGTCCGCGGCAAGCGCCGCAAAGTCGATGTGGGTCTCGAAGGCCACCAGCGGATCGCCCATCCGGTCGATCTTCTGCTTGCGCAAATCGGCCGCAAACAGATCGGGTTTGATCGCGCTCTTCGGAGACTTTGGCATCTTCGGTTTGGTCATGTCTGGGACTCAACACACTGATTGGCTACAGGTCCTATTTTACCGGGCGCGCGCAGACCAAGGAGGTTTTTCGAGGTGCCCAAGAAACCTAGAAAATCCAAGAAAAACCCTAATCCGACATTGACGCCTGAGCAGAAGAAACAGAACAGAAAACAAGCCGCCACGCGGGTCATCGTTGAGCATGCCATCGGTGGCATGAAGTTCTTCCACTGCTTGATGCATCGGATTAGAAATCATCTGGGTCACTTCGTGGATTATTTTTTCTCACTTTCCGCCGGGCTTTGGAACTACAAAATCTATTGATTTACAATTGTTTAGCATCTGAAACAACTCTAGTATATGCGTACCCAATGCCTTGTTCAGTCTTTCGATACGGGTTGTCGTATTCACGATGTCGCCGAATGCGTGAAATTCATAATGTTTCGCCGAGCCGACATTGCCCACGCGCATCGTTGAATCGGGTGACGGCTTTCTGGATATCCAGAGCGGCTCGGCAGGCGTCGATCCGGAGATTGCTATCGATATGCTCGTTCATCAGATTGCCGAGCGCTAGGGGATCGGTGGATTCGGCAAGAGTCGTATATTTTCCGGCATCCGTCCAAGGCAAACGCCATACATAAGCCGGCTGGTTTGGCAAAGGTCTTGGAGGCTTCTTTGCTCGATGAGCTTCTGCAGAAAGCCTTGCGAATGTTTTCACGCTCCTCGGTGTGCTTGATATAGCGATACCCGAGATAACTGAGCAGGGTTAATCGCGTTTGAATGCACCCTATTACCCACAAGTTCTTCGATAGAAGAAGTTATTGAATTTAAAGTTATTATGGCTTTGGCGATGGAAGAATTTTCGGGGGCGGCGCTGGGCGACGCGCGTTTGACAAAACGACTGATTCGGTTGGTGGACGACCCTCGGCTCACCTGACGAAGAGTATTCCCCTGGCCTGCGGCGGGCTGGCGGAAACCAAAGCGGCCTATCGCCTGCTGGATAACGAGGCGGTGGAGTGGCGGGCGCTGCTGGCGGCGCACGGCGAACCGACGGTGGCCCGAATGGGCCGGGAAGCGCGGGTGCTGTGTCTCCAGGACACCACCGAACTGGATTTCAGCAGCCAGCCGGGCAGCATTGCCGGGCTGGGGCGCTTGAGCTACGAGCGGCAACACGGGATGTACCTGCATCCGACCCTGGCGGTGAGCGAGGGTGGCGTGGCCTTGGGCGTCCTCGACGCCTGGATGTGGGCGCGGAAGCCCAAGGGCAAGGCGGCTATCCGGGAAAGCCGGCGCTGGACGGAAGGCTACGAACGGATCGCCGAATTCGCGGAGCGTCTGCCGGACACCCGCCTGGTGTATGTCGCGGACCGGGAGAGCGACCTGCGGGAGTTGCTGGACCGTGCGGCGGATTTGGACCACCCGGCGGATTATCTGATCCGGGCGAAGCACGATCGGTTGGAAGTTTTGTCAGGCAATCAGCCTCCGGTGCTGAGATCATCGGTCCAGAGTTGCCTTATGTTGCTTGAAGCCTTAAGTTCCGAGGCCATTTGTCGGGTTCCTCGGGTAATTGCAAATATTCCGTGGATGCTTTGTCTATAGTGACTTAGCCGACGCCACTAGGGCCGGACTGACTGCGGTTTGATTTCCCTGCATAGGCTTCGTCCCGCCAGCGGGATTTTTGTTGGCGGTTTGAATAAAGCTGCATCGAAGGTACGACGCAGTGGCCTGAGGATAATCTAGTGCTTACTTGCATTAAACACCGATATGCTGCATCTTGGTGATATGACTCAGATGCAGCAACTGACATGTGATGAGAAGACCCGAAGGATTCTGGAACAGCGGAGGAGCAGCCAAACGGAATTGCACAGAAACGTGTTTCGGGCACGCATTATCTTGGGGTGCCTGGACGGACGAGGTGTCATGGAATTGGCGCGGGCACTCAACACCCGTCCCAACACCGTCATCAAGTGGCGCGATCGCTTTGCCGCGGGAGGACTGGCGGGGCTGGAAGATCGGCCACGGCCCGGCGCGCCTCGGCAGTTGCCGCCCGATTTGCGCGAGCAAATTCTGGGCGTTTTGGAAGAATCGCCGCCCCCTGGACAGGCGGTGTGGGATGGTGGTGCCGTGGCCCGGCGCTTGGGCGTTTCGCCACACGCGGTATGGCGGGTTTTGCGGCAGGAGGGGATTTGCCTGCAACGGCAACGTTCCTGGTGCGTTAGCACCGATCCGGAGTTCGTGGCCAAAGCCGCCGATATTGTCGGGCTCTATTTGGCGCCACCGACCAACGCGCTCGTAATTTGCGTGGACGAGAAACCGAGCATTCAGGCGTTGGAGCGGGCGAGCGGTTACGTGGAGACCGACAGCGGAAAAATCGTCCGGGGCTTCAAAAGTACCTACAAGCGCCATGGCACACTCAACTTATTTGCGGCGCTGCAAGTAGCCACCGGGCACGTTCACAGCGCAACTACCGCCACGAAAACCCGCGAGGATTTCTTGGCCTTCATGGACCAAGTCGTCGCCGAGACCCCGGCGGACCAGGAATTACATGTGATTTTGGACAACTATTGCACGCACAAGCGCAACGAGGACTGGTTGGCCAAGAATCCCAGGGTTCATTTTCACTTTACGCCAACCTCGGCCAGTTGGTTGAGCCAAGTGGAAATCTGGTTCGGTATCCTGAGTCGGAAAGCCTTGCGCGGGGCCAGTTTCTCCAGCATCGCTGAGTTACGGAACGCTATTGAAGCGTTCATTGCCAACTATTCCCAAAATCCACGCCCATTCAAATGGCGCAAACGCGAAGTGCACGGCAGTCAACTCAAAAATACTATCGTTAATTTACGTAATTAAGCACTAGGTACAAGCCGGGATGATGGCCGGCTCCGTAAAAACGCAGAAATGTACAGAGCGCGATTGACATTCCAATAATAGGAGTATATACACTTAATTAGCCTATCAAGTGAAGAGAACGAAGCAATGCCTGCAGGCTCTTTGTCGGCCGATCTGTCGGAATTGATGCAATGTACATGTTGCGCCTGTTTTAATCTGCGCAAGGCTAGCCGCGCGGTGACTCAGCTTTACGATGACACGCTGCGGCCGGCCGGAATTCGTGTCACTCAGTTTTCACTCTTGGTCGCTGCTAGCCTGGCGGGACCTACAACTGTCTCGCGGCTTGCCGAAATTGCTGTCATGGACCGGACGACACTGACGCGAAATCTCGAGATACTGGAGAAACTGGATCTAATTGAAATTGCTCCCGGTAAAGACCGCCGTACTCGCGTGGTCGATATCACCGGGAAAGGGCAAGAAGCGCTGTCAAAGGCATTGCCTCTCTGGAAAGAAGCCCAGTCACGTGTGGTGAACGCACTCGGCGAGTCCCGATGGCGGACTCTACAAGAGCATCTTTCGCGAGTAGTTGCGGTTGCCGACCCGGATAAGGCTGTTTTGGAGTAATTTGCTGTAGATATTTTTAGTGAACTCCGAACAGTTGGTTATCGTTTACGCCCTTCGGCAGGCCAGCACGAACGAAAGCAATGGATCGCGCCGACAAACTCGGAGCGGAGACGATACTATTAACCCGGCCCTTTAAATCCACGGACCTGATCACGGCCCAAGCCATGGTTCTCAAGGGGCCAGACTGTCGGGAATTTAAGGGCTACTTAATAATGCTGTACCCTGGCGACTAGACTCGGAATTGAAGAAGAGTCTTTTTTCGCGAAATTATGTGTATATACACTATGGCGGCAACCTCAATTCAGTCGAAATCTTCCGAGCGTCACGGGAGTGGCTGCCCGATTCGTCCTGGTGACGACTTGAAGCGATGCCTATTTTGGAAAAAACCTCCGACTTTCACAGAGGACCATGCTATGAACCTCGAAGAGCATTCTACCGTCAAGCAATTGCGCTCCCGACAAGGTGAGATCGGGGCAATCGTTATGCCCGTTCTACAGGGCGATTGGCTCAAGAGCCTAGCGCTGGAGTGTGGTGCCGACGATGCGGGTCTGGTCGACATCGACCGGGACGCCATGGCCCCTCAGCGGGCCGAGATCTTTCAGCATTATCCCTGGACCAAAACCTTGCTGAGCTACGTCGTGCGGATGTCGCGCGAACCGATACGAAGCACGGCTCGATCCGTGGCGAATCTCGAATTTCATCATGCGGGCGACCGGGTCGACGAGGTGGGATGTCGAGTCGTTCGGCGCCTGGAGGAAATCGGCGTTCGAGCCGTCAATCCATCCATGGGTTTTCCGATGGAAATGGGCCGGTTTCCGGACGCTGCGGTCTGGGTGGTTTCGCATAAGCCGGTGGCCGTGGCAGCCGGACTGGGGCACATGGGCATTCATCGCAATGTCATCCATCCCCGGTTCGGCAATTTCATTCTGCTCGGGACCGTGCTCATCGAGGCTGACGTCACCGCATACGATAAGCCCCTCGATTACAACCCCTGCCTCGGGTGCAGACTCTGTGTCGCCGCTTGCCCGGTCGGCGCCATTGCGCCCGATGGCGGATTCAACTTTTCGGCGTGCTTTACCCACAACTACCGGGAATTCATGGGCGGGTTTACCGACTGGATCGAGCAAGTAGCGGACAGCAGGAACGGTCGAGATTATCGAAGGCGCGTCAGCGAACCGGAAACTGCGTCCATGTGGCAAAGCCTTTCGCACGGCGCTGATTACAAAGCGGCCTATTGCATGGCGGTCTGTCCGGCGGGAGAAGATGTCATCGGCCCCTATCTTGCCGATCGTAAACGGCATGTCCACGAGGTTGTCAAGCCGCTGCAGGACAAACCGGAACCCGTCTATGTCGTCAAGGGTTCCGACGCGGAGGTTTACGCCCGGAAAAAATGGAAGAACAAGACCGTCAAGCCTGTCGGGAACGCATTGCGCCCGCGCACCATCGATGGACTTTTGAACATGATGCCCTTCGTGTTTCAGCCCAATCAATCGAGGGGCTTGAGCGCCACTTACCACTTTATGTTCACGGGCGATGAAAGGCGTGAAGCCACGGTAGTTATCCGGGATCGTATCGTTCATGTGGAAGACGGCCATGTTGGAGTGGCGGATTTGCAGGTGACGGCGGACAGCCGTAGCTGGCTCGGCTTCCTGGCGAAGGAGCGCAGCCTCGTTTGGGCGCTGGTTCGCAGAAAGATTCGTCTCAAGGGTCCGCCCAGGCTTCTGGTTGCCTTCGGCAAGTGCTTCCCTAGCCCCGGTATTCGCCACGAGCGCGTGCCGATTCTTCCGCAGCCGTCGAAGATGCAGGCAAAGCTTACGCCGTATCGGCAGAATGACGCCGCCACCGGAAAAATCAAATGGCAGGGTGCGCTGACCGTCAGCGAGATCATCGACGTCGCGCGCCACGTCAAGACCTTCCGGTTGGTCAATCCGGATGGCGGTCCGATTCCGTTTGATTATCTGCCAGGACAGTTTCTGAGCTTGGATATCGAACCTTGGAGCATACCGACCCGCCGTTCGTATACCATCGCTTCCACGCCGACCTGGCGGGACCGTATCGAGATCACCGTTAAACGCGAGGAGCACGGACTTGCGTCGCGCTGGCTGCATGACGAACTGAAACCGGGGGATTCGCTCAAGCTTCTGGCACCGAACGGCAACTTCGTATTCACCGGTAGCGAAGCGGAGTCCATCGTATTGATAGGAGGCGGCGTCGGCATTACTCCGCTGATGAGCGTTGTGCGCTATCTCAGCGAGCGCCGGTGGCCGGGAGAAATTTATCTGATCCTGAGTTTTCGGAAACCGAGCGACTATATCTTCAGAGATGAAATTGATTTACTGCAGTCGAGGAACCCAAGACTGGAAGTCAGGGTTTCCATGACCGATCCCAAAGGGGAAGTCTGGTCGGGACCTACCGGCCGCATCGACAAGGCGTTTCTACAAGACGCAGTTCCGAATATTCCCG
The DNA here is from genome assembly GCF_003584645.1 of Methylocaldum marinum. Classification (GTDB taxonomy): domain Bacteria; phylum Pseudomonadota; class Gammaproteobacteria; order Methylococcales; family Methylococcaceae; genus Methylocaldum; species Methylocaldum marinum. Next base: position 1,259,672 of record NZ_AP017928.1, on the reverse strand, counting down.
CCCGAACCGTTCATGTCTGCGGCCCACCGCCGATGATGGATGCCATCAAAGTCGCGCTGATCGAACTCGGCGTTCCGAAAACACGTATCAAGACGGAAGCGTTTGGGACCGTCAGGCGTGATCCGAGCGCCAAGGTTCCAGGTTCAGGGGCCGCCGGCGGACACGTCTATTTTCAGCGATCGCAGGTCGATGTCCCCGTGCCGGTCGGCGCGACGGTCCTCGATGCGGCGGACGCAGCGGAAGTGCACATCGAAAGCGCGTGCCGTTCCGGTACCTGCGGCCTATGCAGCGTGAAGCTGGTTTCCGGCCAAGTGCATATGGCGGTCGACGAGGCGCTGACGGAAGAGGAGAAGACCGACGGCTATATTCTGGCTTGTCAGGCCGAGATCGAAGCCGACGTGGAAATCGATGCCTGAGACGGAGTCATCCATCATGAACGACATCCTGATTGCCCTTGTGGTTCTTATCGCCGCTGGTGCCGGCTTACCGGTTCTGTCCCTGGCCATCGAGGCTCTGCGCCCGGCGCCCTCACCGCCGAAACAATTGCGCTGGGCGCCGAACATCCTGATCGACTACGCGGAGGTCAAGGGACTCCGGCTCCGGTACATCAAGGCCGGCGAAGGTCCTGTTCTGGTTCTGCTGCATACCCTGCGAACCCAGCTCGATCTGTTCGAAAAGATCGTGCCCGGGCTGAGCGAAAATTTTTCCGTCTACGCCTTGGATCTTCCGGGGCACGGTTATTCGGACATTCCCGATGCCCCGTATGACGCGAACTTTTTTGCGGATGCGGTGGACGGCTTTCTCGAAGCCATGGACTTGCATGATGTCACGCTCGCCGGAGTATCCATCGGCGGTTCGATACCATTGATCATCGCCAGCCGACGTCGGCCTAGAGTCGGACGTGTAGTCGCGATCAATCCTTATGATTATGCGGAGGGTCGCGGCATGGCGCGCAGCTCGTGGCTGGCCCGGTGGGTCGTTTTCGTCTCCGACATTCCCGTCTTGGGTGAAACCGTCATGCGGCTGCGGAATTTCATCATCATGAAGAATATCCTGGGAGGTGGCGTGGCGAATCCGAGCAGCATTCCGCCAGCCTTATTAAAGGAGATGTATCGGAGCGGAAATCGCCCTGGCCATTACCGAGCGTTTCTGCGTCTGCTGAGAAATGCTCGGAGCTGGGAAGCCGCGACAAAGGATTATGCCAATATCAGGGTTCCGGTCCTCCTTCTGTGGGGGAGCCGGGACTGGTCCACGCCTATCGAAAGGGAACGGGATCGCCGGCTCATATCGGGCGTTGAAATGCTTACCGTCGATGGCGGGGGCCACTTCCTGCCTCTCGATCGACCTTCCGAGGTCATCGAGCACCTATCGGCCTTTTACCGATGCTGTGCGGCCACGTCGTCCATCCCTGCGGCAGGCAACCAGACTCGGAACCAGACGTAGTCCCGGCGCACGGGCTATCCGCCGCCGTGGCGGCGGTTTACCGGTTAGTCGTGAGTTGGACGTGGATTGAGCTTTGCCCGGGCCGCGTGCTTCCCGCTAATTCCATTCGGCCGCTGCGAGACATGGAGCGAGTGAGCGAGCGAGTCGAGTAGTCCCCGGAAGCCCGAGCGCCGGGTGTGAGACCGAAGGTCGACGCGATAGCGGCGGTCGGAGGTCTCACACAAGGCATCGCGACCGGGCGTCGAGTCATCTGCGAGCGGTGTCCGGACCCCTTGTTGGGTCCGGACCAGACGAGCGGGGACGGCCGGGGCGCCGAAGGCAATAACTCGTCGCCAATTTTTTGCTCCTTTTGGTGACTTGGAGGTCCCAAAAGGTTTCGCAAAAAATGGCGACGCAATCGATTCCAGTGAACATTCATCGAGGTTGGGTAGAGCGAAGCGAAACCCATCGATGGTGGGTTAGCCCTTCGACGGAGCTCGGGACAGGCCCTTCGACAGGCTCCGCGTAAGCCGCCGACCCTTCGACTTGGCTCAGGACAGGTCCGAGGTCGCTCGGTGGGTTACGGCGCACGCGAAGCGCAGTGATGGGCCATTGGTTAGTGTTGACGTGCGCCTAACTCACCCTACAAGAAATGAATGCCTTATTGAAAGCGATTCGAAATAAGGAACATGAACCTCAGTCCATATGCCTGGCACCTGCTGAGCCTCGCTCAATCAGGCGCTACGGAGACCTGGAGCATGGGTCATTCCGATAAACTGGGCGCCAAATCATCCGGAATCGCATCGGGTAGCTCGTCTTCCACCAGGCGCAGCCTGGGATATTGGTAAGCGATAGCCGTCACCATTATCGTGAGTGCACCTACGATCATGAACATCAAGCCGATGCCGCGCCCGCGGCCGACACCGATGAATTGCCCTAGGGTTTCGGCCAGGGGGCCATCGGGCAGCATCAGGGGTTCGAACACGAAGTCGGCCAGCGGTCCGGCTATCAAGTAGGCGAAGGGCAGAGATGCGCTTGTGATCGTCCCTCTTAAAGCAAAGATTCTTCCCTGGACACTGGGTTCGACTTTCTTTTGGAAAATGACCTGTGTGCAGATGTTGAGAACCGAGCTACAGAAGAAAAACAGGAAAATCGCGGCGCCGAGCATGGGAATATAAGTACCCGAACCGGTAACCAATATGCACACTCCGCACAGCAGCATGGCGGTGAACACCGCATGCATGCGGCGCTGCGGTCCTCCCCAGATGCTCATCACCACGCTGCCGATCAGGGTCCCTGCGCCGGCGATCGATAGGAGGACGCCAAGGACGACGGATGAACTGAATGACAGCACGAGTGGCCCGAACAGAATTCCGACGATGCCCGAAAGAAAGTTGCTGGCCGCGAAGAATATGAGCAATCCCAGGAGTCCGGACTGGGAGGTCAAATAGGACCAACCATAGGCAACCTCTCGTAGCAGCGAACTCTTTTCGGTTTTGCCTGACGGAGAAGGCTTGGTGATCGGGAAGCGAACGCTCAGCAGGGCTGTAATGGCGAAGAAGTAGGCGGCAAGCTCGAACAAGACAACACCTTGAAGCTGGATAAACTCCAGCAGCAGGCTCCCAATTGCGGGCGCGGCCAGTTGGGCAATGGCTTGGCCCATCTGCAGCATACCGCCGGCGCGCCCCAAGTGCTGTTTGGGAACCAGCAGGGTGGTGGCCGCGATATAAGCGGGCCATTGGAAGGCAGTGAGGGTGGAAGCGATAGCGGCGACCACGTAGATATGCCAGATGTCCAGCCATCCGACGGCCAATAGGGAAGCGAGCATCGAAGCGTTCAAAGCTGCCCCGATACTGCTCAAAATCATGGTCCGACGGTGATTCCAGCGATCCACCAGGGCGCCCGCCACGGGAGAAAGCAGGACACTGGGAAGCACGCTGGATACGGCAATCAGGGCGAACTGGGTCGCCGAACCGGTCTGCTGGTAGACCCAAACCCCCAGCGCAAAACCGGTGATTCCGGAGCCGATGAGGGAAACCATCTGCCCCAGCCAAACGATGAGGAGAGGCCGCATCCCGGGGACTGCCACACGTTCTTTCATCTCAGTTTTCTTCCGTTCCGGAGTTGGTTGTGTTTCGAGTGTCGCAGTTTGACCTCAGATCGGAGACCCGACTGAAGCAGGGCTTCAGCTGGTCAGCCAGGGCCTGGACATGGGGCTCGCTCATCATGCTCAGGTGGTTGCCCGGCACGACCTGAACTTCCACCGGTTGCTCGGAAAACCTATCCCAACCCCAGGCTCCTTCGCGTTGCGGGATCTCGGAAGGCCGATCGCCGGCGAGGGCCTGTTCAGGTTCATCTTCGCTGGCGAGGAAGAGCGTAATCCGTGTCGGGAGGGGCTTCTGGGGGAAATAATTCACCTGGCTGCTTGCCTTAAAAACCCGGACCAGACCGCGAACCTGCTCTGTCCCCGCCCCGGGCGGCAATACCTGGGCCTTTTGCAAGCGATCTCTCAGGTCATCCAGTTGCTCATCAGGAGCCAGAGGACGGAGTGCATCGCTGGTGACCCCGAGTTTCTTTCCGAATAAGCGTTCCAGGATCGTGGCTACATTGGCGATCAGCCAAGCATTGTCGGGTGGGGTGACCGGCGTGTCGACGGCTGCCGGGGGTAGCGGTGCATAGGTGTCCAGAACCACGAGACGGGCCACATCGTGTCCCTGGATCAGCAACTGGCGAGCCATCTCGAACGCAACCCAGGCGCCGAAAGAATGACCTCCGAGAAAATAGGGACCTTCCGGCTGAACCGACTGGAGCGCGTCGATATACTCGGCAGCCATATCCTCGACTCGGGTGTGTGGCGCCGATTCGCCGTCGAGCCCCCGGGCCTGCAATCCATAAAACGGCTGATCCAAACCGAGATGACGAGCTAAGGGGTGAAGATAGAGAACGGTTCCGCCGGCTCCGGGGACACAGAAAAATGCCTTCGAAGAACCTTTCGGCTGAATCGCTACCAGAGGAGACCAGCGCAAGGCGCCGGTCCGGCTGCGAAGTATTTCGGCAAGCTGCTCGATGGTCGGAGCTTGGAAAAGTGTCGCTAGCGGTAGATTTTTGCCAAAAGCGTGCTGGATCTGCGCCATCAGGCGTACCGCAATCAGAGAATGTCCACCGATCTCGAAAAAGTTGTCCTTTACGCCGATAGGGCGGATATCCAATACGTTTTCCCATATTTGGGCCAGTTCCAGCTCCAACGTATCCCGCGGCGCCATGAAGCCTTCCGCGGGAACCCCTAGGCTTGCGTCGGGCGCGGGCAGGGCCTTACGGTCGAGCTTGCCGTTGGGGGTAAGGGGGAGGGCGTCTAGGGTGACCCAGGCGGTGGGGACCATGTAGTCGGGCAGTTGGGCCTTGAGTGCCGCGCGCAAGGTCTCGGGGTCAACCGCGCCCACGCAGTACGCGACCAGGCGTTTCTCGCCGGGGGCGTCTTCGCGGAGCAGCACCACGGCGTCCCGGATACCGGGCTGTTGACTGAGGGTGGCTTCGATCTCGCCGAGTTCGATGCGGAAGCCGCGGAGCTTGACCTGGTGGTCGATGCGGCCGAGGAATTCGAGGGTGCCGTCGGCCCGCCGGCGGGCGAGATCACCGGTGCGGTAGAGGCGGGCGCCGGGGACCCGGCTGAACGGGTGCGGGATGAATCGCTCGGCGGTCAGCTCCGGCCGATGGAGATAGCCGCGTGCTACGCCGTCTCCACCGATATGGAGCTCGCCCGGCACGCCGATCGGGGCCGGGCGCAGCTGCTCGTCGAGCAGATAGAACCTGGTGTTGGCGATGGGACGCCCAATCGGCGCGATCGGCAGCGAGCTGCCGGGTTCACAGCGCCAGGCGCCGACGTCGATGGTAGCCTCGGTGGGGCCGTAAAGATTGTGCAGCTCCGCCCCATGACAGGCCCGGAAACGTTCCTGGAGCGCCAGAGGCAGGGCTTCACCGCCGCAAAACAGGCGTCGCAGAGCATGACAGCGCTCGAGACCGCCCACCTCGAGGAGAATTTGCAGCATGGAGGGCACTAGTTGCAGGGTCGTCACCTGCCGCTCGCCCAGCACGTCGATGAGATAAAGCGCGTCCTGATGCCCGCCGGGACGGGCCAGGATCAGCTGGGCTCCCGACAACAGCGGCGCGTAGAACTCCCAGACCGAAGCATCGAACCCGAAAGGCGTCTTCTGCAGGACTTTATCCGATTCGGTTAATGGGAATGCATCCTGCATCCACAGCATGTGATTGCAAATCGATCGGTGCGAGATCATCGCGCCCTTGGGTGTGCCGGTCGAACCCGAGGTATAGATGACATAGGCGAGATTCTCGGCGGTCAGGCCGACGGCCGAGGGGTCGGGATTGTGGGTGGGCTGATGCGCCCACGGCGTCGGGTCGCCGAGATCGATCACGGGCACGGCCGGCGCCGTCGCCAGGCTGCGGGACGCCAGCCCACCGTGGGTCAGCAGGACCCGTGGAGCGGCATCGGTCAGCATGTAAGCGAGGCGTTCCTCGGGATAGCCCGGGTCCAGGGGCACATAGGCCCCGCCCGCTTTGAGGACGGCGAGGAGGCCGATGACCATTTCGCAGCTTCGCTCCACGCAGAGCGCTACCCGGCTGTCCGGTCCGACGCCGAGGGCCCGGAGATGATGGGCCAGCTGGTTGGCGCGGGTGTCGAGATCCCGGTAGGTCAATACCTGGTCCTCGAACACGACCGCCACGGCGTCCGGGGTCTCCTCGGCCCGGGCTTCGAACAGCTGATGAAGGCAGCGGTCCTTGGGGTACTCGGTGTCGGTGGCGTTCCAGTCGACCAGGAGCTGGTGGGCTTCGGCGTCCGGCAATAGCGGCAGCGCGCTCAGGCGCTGCGTCGGGTCGGCCACGATCCCGCGCAGCAGGCAGTCGAAATGCCGGCCCAGGCGGTCGATCGTCTCGGCTTCGAACAGATCGGTGCTGTACTCCCACACGCCGTGCAGCCCGGCCTCGCTGTCGCTCAGCACCAGGGTGAGGTCGAACTTGGCCGCGACCCCGTGCAGCGGCAGGGGACTCAGGGTGAGCCCCGGCAGCGTCAGGGTGGCGGCGGGTGTGTTCTGCAGCACGAACATGACCTGGAACAAGGGGCTGTGGCTGAGGCTCCGCTCGGGCTGGACGGCTTCCACGATGCGCTCGAACGGGACCTCCTGGTGGGCATAGGCGTCGAGGGCGCGCTGGCGGACCCGCGCCACCACCTCCTCGAAGGCGGGGTTGCCGGCGAGGTCGACCCGCAACACCAGGGTGTTGACGAAGAAGCCGATCAGGCCCTCGGTCTCGCGGCGGTTGCGGTTGGCGACCGGGGTGCCGACCACCAGGTCGTCCTGGCGGCTGTAGCGGGCCAGGAGGGTGAGGAAGGCACTCAGCAGGGTCATGAAGAGGGTGGCGCCGAGGCGCCGGCTCAAGGCGCGCAGGGCCTGGGTCAGGGCGGGGTCGAGGGCGAGTGTCCGGGTGGCGCCGTGGAAGCGCTGGACCGGCGGCCGCGGATGGTCGGTGGGCAGTTCCAGCCGGGTGGGCGCACCGGCCAGCTGCTGCTGCCAATACCGGAGCTGGCGGTCGAGCACCTCGCCCGCCAGCCAGGTGCGCTGCCACTGGGCGTAGTCGGCGTACTGGATCGGCAGCGGCGGCAGGGCGGCGGGCTGGTTCAGCGCGTAGGCCGCGTACAGGCTCGACAGCTCGCGGACCAGGACCGCCATGGACCAGCCGTCGGAGACGATATGGTGCAGGTTCAGCAGCAAGCCGTGGCGGTCGGGCGCGAGGCGCACCAGGCTCGCCCGCAGCAAGGGGCCGTGGGCGAGGTCGAAGGGCCGGCGGGTCTCGTCGGCGATCCGGCGTTCGAACGCCGCGGCGCGGCCGGCGTCGGGCAGGGCGGTGAGATCGATGAGCGACAAGGGGACCGGACCGGGCGGGGCGATGTGCTGGACGGCGACGCCGTCGACGGTGGGGAAGGTGGTCCTGAGGCTCTCGTGGCGGCGCACGATCTCGGCGAGGCTGCGGCGGAGGGCGGCGACCTCGAGGGGGCCGTGGAGCTCGAGGCCGCCGGGAATGGTGTAGGTGGCGCTGGGGCCTTCCAGCTGATCCAGGAACCACAGCCGTTCCTGGGCGAAGGCGAGGCGCAGGGGCTGGTGGCGGGAGACCGGCGTCAAGGGCGGCAGGGCGGTGGTGGGCGTGTGGCGGGTGGCGTCGAGCGCGGCGGCGAGATCGGCGAGGGTGGGGTGTTCGAACAGGTGGCGCACGGGGAGTTCGAGGCCGAGGGTCTCGCGCACCCGCGACACCACCTGGATGGCGCGGAGGGAATGGCCGCCGAGGGCGAAGAAGTCGTCGTGGCGGCCGACCCTTTCGTGTCCGAACAGCTCGGCCCAGATACCGGCGAGGAGCTCTTCGGTGGGGGTCTGGGGCGGGACGTAGGCGGCGCTGGCGCCGTCGCGCTCGGGCGCGGGCAGGGCCTTGCGGTCGACCTTGCCGTTGGGGGTGAGGGGGAGGGCGTCGAGGGTGACCCAGGCGGTGGGGACCATGTAGTCGGGCAGTTGGGCCTTGAGCGCCGTGCGCAAGGTCTCGGGGTCAACCGCGCCCACGGTGTAGGCGACCAGGCGTTTCTCGCCGGGGGCGTCTTCGCGGAGCAGCACCACGGCGTCCCGGACGCCGGGCTGTTGGCTGAGGGCGGCCTCGATCTCGCCGAGTTCGATGCGGAAGCCGCGGAGCTTGACCTGGTGGTCGATGCGGCCGAGGAATTCGAGGGTGCCGTCGGCCCGCCGGCGGGCGAGATCGCCGGTGCGGTAGAGACGGGCGCCGGGAACCCGGCTGAACGGGTGCGGGATGAATCGCTCGGCGGTCAGGTCCGGCCGATGGAGATAGCCGCGGGCGAGACCGACCCCGCCGATGCAGAGTTCGCCGGGGACGCCGATCGGCACCGGCCGGCGTTGAGCATCCAGAATATAAATTTCGGTATTGGCAATCGGCCGGCCGATGGAGAGGGTGTCATCCCGTTCGCGGTAGGTGCCGATCGTGGTCCAGATGGTGGCCTCGGTAGGGCCGTACAGGTTGAAAAAGCGGCGATTCCGGCCCCAGCGCGCGGCCAGCTCCGGCGAGCAGGCTTCGCCCGCCACCGTGACGACCCGCAGCGCCGGCAAGCCTTCATGCGGCAGCAGCGCCAGCGCCGAGGGCGGCAAGGTCACCAGGCTGACGGCCTTCTCCCGCAACAGCCGGATCAGGGACGGTCCGGGCAGCAGGTCCTCGCGCTGCCCCAGGCAGAGGGTAGCCCCGGCGCCGAGGGCCATGACGATCTCGAAGGTCGAGGCATCAAAGCTGAAGGAGGCAAACTGCAAGACCCGGTCGCCCGATCCGACGCCAAAACGGTGTCTCTGGGCGTCCGCCACATTGCACAGCCCGCGGTGCGGTAACAGGGTGCCCTTGGGTGTGCCGGTCGAACCCGAGGTATAGATGACATAGGCGAGATTCTCGGCGGTCAGGCCGACGGCCGAGGGGTCGGGATTGTGGGTGGGCTGATGCGCCCACGGCGTCGGGTCGCCGAGATCGATCACGGGCACGGCCGGCGCCGTCGCCAGGCTGCGGGACGCCAGCCCACCGTGGGTCAGCAGGACCCGTGGAGCGGCATCGGTCAGCATGTAAGCGAGGCGTTCCTCGGGATAGCCCGGGTCCAGGGGCACATAGGCCCCGCCCGCTTTGAGGACGGCGAGGAGGCCGATGACCATTTCGCAGCTTCGCTCCACGCAGAGCGCTACCCGGCTGTCCGGTCCGACGCCGAGGGCCCGGAGATGATGGGCCAGCTGGTTGGCGCGGGTGTCGAGATCCCGGTAGGTCAATACCTGGTCCTCGAACACGACCGCCACGGCGTCCGGGGTCTCCTCGGCCCGGGCTTCGAACAGCTGATGAAGGCAGCGGTCCTTGGGGTACTCGGTGTCGGTGGCGTTCCAGTCGACCAGGAGCTGGTGGGCTTCGGCGTCCGGCAATAGCGGCAGCGCGCTCAGGCGCTGCGTCGGGTCGGCCACGATCCCGCGCAGCAGGCAGTCGAAATGCCGGCCCAGGCGGTCGATCGTCTCGGCTTCGAACAGATCGGTGCTGTACTCCCACACGCCGTGCAGCCCGGCCTCGCTGTCGCTCAGCACCAGGGTGAGGTCGAACTTGGCCGCGACCCCGTGCAGCGGCAGGGGACTCAGGGTGAGCCCCGGCAGCGTCAGGGTGGCGGCGGGTGTGTTCTGCAGCACGAACATGACCTGGAACAAGGGGCTGTGGCTGAGGCTCCGCTCGGGCTGGACGGCTTCCACGATGCGCTCGAACGGGACCTCCTGGTGGGCATAGGCGTCGAGGGCGCGCTGGCGGACCCGCGCCACCACCTCCTCGAAGGCGGGGTTGCCGGCGAGGTCGACCCGCAACACCAGGGTGTTGACGAAGAAGCCGATCAGGCCCTCGGTCTCGCGGCGGTTGCGGTTGGCGACCGGGGTGCCGACCACCAGGTCGTCCTGGCGGCTGTAGCGGGCCAGGAGGGTGAGGAAGGCACTCAGCAGGGTCATGAAGAGGGTGGCGCCGAGGCGCCGGCTCAAGGCGCGCAGGGCCTGGGTCAGGGCGGGGTCGAGGGCGAGTGTCCGGGTGGCGCCGTGGAAGCGCTGGACCGGCGGCCGCGGATGGTCGGTGGGCAGTTCCAGCCGGGTGGGCGCACCGGCCAGCTGCTGCTGCCAATACCGGAGCTGGCGGTCGAGCACCTCGCCCGCCAGCCAGGTGCGCTGCCACTGGGCGTAGTCGGCGTACTGGATCGGCAGCGGCGGCAGGGCGGCGGGCTGGTTCAGCGCGTAGGCCGCGTACAGGCTCGACAGCTCGCGGACCAGGACCGCCATGGACCAGCCGTCGGAGACGATATGGTGCAGGTTCAGCAGCAAGCCGTGGCGGTCGGGCGCGAGGCGCACCAGGCTCGCCCGCAGCAAGGGGCCGTGGGCGAGGTCGAAGGGCCGGCGGGTCTCGTCGGCGATCCGGCGTTCGAACGCCGCGGCGCGGCCGGCGTCGGGCAGGGCGGTGAGATCGATGAGCGACAAGGGGACCGGACCGGGCGGGGCGATGTGCTGGACGGCGACGCCGTCGACGGTGGGGAAGGTGGTCCTGAGGCTCTCGTGGCGGCGCACGATCTCGGCGAGGCTGCGGCGGAGGGCGGCGACATCGAGAGGGCCGTGGAGCTCGAGGCCGCCGGGAATGGTGTAGGTGGCGCTGGGGCCTTCCAGCTGATCCAGGAACCACAGCCGTTCCTGGGCGAAGGCCAGGCGCAGGGGCTGGTGGCGGGAGACCGGCGTCAAGGGCGGCAGGGCGGCGGTGGGCGTGTCACGGGTGGCGTCGAGCGCGGCGGCGAGATCGGCGAGGGTGGGGTGTTCGAACAGCCGGCGCACGGGGAGTTCGAGGCCGAGGGTCTCGCGCACCCGCGACACCACCTGGATGGCGCGGAGGGAATGGCCGCCGAGGGCGAAGAAGTCGTCGTGGCGGCCGACCCTTTCGTGTCCGAACAGCTCGGCCCAGATCCCGGCGAGGAGCTCCTCGGTGGGGGTCTGCGGCGGGACGTAGGCGGCGCCGGCGCCGTCCCGCTCGGGCGCGGGCAGGGCCTTGCGGTCGACCTTGCCGTTGGGGGTGAGGGGGAGGGCGTCGAGGGTGACCCAGGCGGTGGGGACCATGTAGTCGGGCAGCTGGGATTTGAGTGCCGCGCGCAAGGTCTCGGGGTCAACCGCCCCCACGGTGTAAGCGACCAGGCGTTTTTCGCCGGGGGCGTCTTCGCGGAGCAGCACCACGGCGTCGTGGATCCCGGGCTGTTGGCTCAAGGCGGCCTCGATCTCGCCGAGCTCGATGCGGAAGCCGCGGAGCTTGACCTGGTGGTCGATGCGGCCGAGGAACTCGAGCTCGCCGTCGGCCCGCCGGCGGGCGAGATCGCCGGTGCGGTAGAGACGGGCGCCGGGATTCCGGCTGAACGGGTGCGGGATGAATCGCTCGGCGGTCAGGTCCGGCCGATACAAATAGCCGCGTGCTACGCCGTCGCCACCGATATGGAGCTCGCCCGGCACCCCGATCGGCACCGGCCGGAAACGCTCGTCCAGGACATAGAGCTGGGTATTGGCAATCGGCCGGCCGATGGGTACGGCACCGGATGAGGACGCCTCGGGCGGCACTTCGTAAACGCAGCACCCCACCACCGTCTCGGTCGGTCCGTATTCGTTGATCAAGCGGGTCTCTGGCGCGTAAGTCCGCCACACCGCGAGGCTCTTCATCGTCAACGCCTCGCCGCCGAGGATCAGGGCGCGCGCCTGTCCGCTCAAGGCTTCCGGGGATAACAAGGGGCCCAGGGCATCCAGATGGGCCGGGGTGATTTTCACCAGACTCAAGTCGCGCTGGGCCTGGAGCAAGGCACTGAGCCCTTCGATTTCCTGCTTCTCGGGCAGCAGGATCACCGGCCGTCCCACCAGCAGCGCGGGGAAAATGCTGGTGATGGTGGCATCGAATCCGATCGAGGACTGCACCGGTGTGCCGTTGCCGTCGGCGACCGCATAGGCCTCTGTACACCAGCTGAGATAATTGATCAGGCCCTGGTGGACGATCATCACGCCCTTGGGTTTGCCGGTGGAGCCCGAGGTATAGATGATGTAGGCGAGATTCTCGGGCCCGACCCCGCTGACGGGCGCACTGTCCGGCCGCTGGGCCATCGTGGCCCAGGCCTGGTCCAGGCAGAGCACCGGAACACTCGTCTCGGGCAGGCTTTCGCGCAGCCGGGCCTGGGTCAGCAGCACCGATACGGCGGCATCCTCGAGCATGAAGGCCAGCCGCTCGCGGGGATAGGCGGGATCGAGGGGCACATAGGCGGCACCGGCCTTGAGCACGGCGAGCAGCGCCACCAGCATCTCGGGCGACCGCTCCAGGCATAACCCAATCCGGCTTTCCGGGCCGACGCCGAGGGCCCGGAGATGATGGGCCAGTTGGTTGGCGCGGGCGTCGAGGGCCCGGTAGGTCAATACCTGGTCCTCGAACACGACCGCCACGGCGTCCGGGGTCTTGTCGGCCTGGGCTTCGAACAGCTGATGAATACAGCGGTCCTTCGGGTACTCGGTGTCGGTGGCGTTCCAGTCGACCAGGAGCTGGCGGGCTTCGGCCTCCGGCACCAGCGGCAGCTCGCTCAGACGCTGCGCCGGATTCGCGGCCATGCCGCCGAGCGCGGTCTCGGCATGTGTCAGTAGCCGGGTAATGGTCGCGGCCTCGAAACGTTCGGCGTCATGCACCACTTTCAAGGACAATTCAGACCCGACCAGGGCGGCTACCAGAGTTAACGGATAGTTCGTCCGCTCGACGGTCCGCACCTCTCGTGTGTGGATCTCATGGGCCTGTTCGGCCAAAGCCGCTTCGATCGGGTAGTTCTCGAACACCACGAGGCTCTCGAACAGGGGCAGGCCGCGCGGGACTTCGCTCCAGCCCTGGATGTCCACCAGCGGACTGTAGGCGTATTGATCCCGCTCCGCCTGTTGGGCCTGCAGCTGTGCCAGCCAGGGCAGCACGTCCGCCTCGGCCGGGACGCGGACGCGCACCGGCAAGGTGTTGATGAACAGCCCGACCATGTTCTCGACCCCGGGCAACTCGGCCGGACGGCCCGAGACGGTCGTGCCGAACAGGACGTCGGCCTCGCCGCTGTAGCGGGCGAGCAGGAGGGCCCAGACGCCCTGGACCAGGGTGTTGAAGGTCAGCCTGTGGGCGCGGGCCAGGGCTTGCAGGCGCCCGGTCAGCGCCGCCGAGAGCCTGAGGGTTTGTTCTTCGTACGCGGTCGCGTCCGGCCGGCGTCCGGTTTCGCTCCGGCCGATCGGAAGCGGCGTGGGGGCGGTGAAGCCCTGGAGGGTCTCGCGCCAGAAGCGTTCGGCCTGTTCCAGGTCCTGGCGTTGCAGCCAGGCGATGTAGTCCCGGTAGGGGCGGGCGTAGCTCAGCTGAGGCGCTTGCCCCCGGCTATAGGCGGCATAGCAAGCGGAGATTTCTCCCAAGACCCGTGGCAGACTCCAGCCGTCGAGCAACAGGTGATGGTAGCTCCAGACGAAGTAGTATTTTGCCTCCGCGATCCTCAACAAGGCACAGCGCATCAAAGGCGCCTGGCCGAGCTCGAAGCCGTAGGCGCGGTCCGCGGCCAGGAACGCCTCCAGGCGCTCCGCTTGCTCAGCCGGGGGAATCTCCCGCCAATCTTCCTGAATCCAGGGAAGCTCGATTTGCCGATACACGACTTGAAGCGGTGCATCAAGCTCTTCCCAATAAAATGCGGTTCGCAGGCTCGTATGCCGGTGCACGGCTTGCTGCCACGCCTGTTTAAAAGCGGAGAGATCGAGGAATCCCGTCAAGCTCCAGCTCGTCTGCTCGCAATACATCCCTGAGGTGGGGGCTTCAAGAGTATGGAAGAGCATCCCTTGCTGCATCGGGGACAGATTGTAGATATCTTCAATATTGTTCATTTCTTCCATTGAGCTAGCCTCGGCGAGCCTGCTTGATCTTGTTAAGGAACTTGTTCAGGTTTTCTTGGCTCAGTGTTGCCTCCGGGAAGTCGGACGGGGTGAAGCCGCCGGCCTCGGGGGATTGGCAATGGGCGATGAGGGCCTGCAGGGCGTCCAGGAAGCCTTGCGCCAGCGCCTCGACCGTGGCCCGCCGATGCACCGCCGGGCAGTAGGCCCAGTCCAGCTGTAGCCGGCCATCTGCGATGAAGCCGTTGATGTCCAGGAGGTGCGGGCGCTGTCCGCGGGGGCTATGGAGCGGACCGAGCGCCTCGGGGGCGGGTCCGAGCAGGAGATCGCCGCCGATGAGGGTGTCGAGCTGGCCCAGGTAGTTGAAGCTCAGCTCGGGCGCCGGCAGCGCCGCGAGGGACGCCCGCACCGCCGGGTCGGGATGGCGATAGCGCAGCACGCCATAGCCGATGCCGCCCTGCGGGATCGTCCGCAGCTGCTCCTTGACCGCCTTCAGCGCCTCGCCGGGGGCGTCCGCGGTGAGGTCGAGCCGGACCGGGTAGAGCGTGGTGAACCAGCCGACCGTGCGCGCTAGGTCCACGCCCTCGAACAGCTCCTCGCGGCCATGGCCCTCCAGGTTCACCCACAGGGTCCGAACGCCGCTCCAGCGCGCCAGCGTCTGGGCCAGGGCGGTGAGCAGGACGTCGTTGATCCGGGTGCGGTACACCGGGGGCACGTCGTGCAGCAGGGCGCGGGTGGACGCGCGGTCGAGGGTCACCGCCACATGGTCGGCGGCGGCGACGGTGTTGGCCTCGGGCGGGGCGTCGGCATCCCGCGGCAGGGGCGCGGCCGGGCCGCGCAGGCGTTGCCAGTAGTCGAGTTCCGGGCGCAGGCGTTCGGAGGCGGCGTAGGCGTCGAGCTGTTCGGCCCAGGTCTTGAAGGCGGTGGTCTTGGGCGGCAGGGCCGGGGGCTCGCCGCGGCCGAGCCGGGCATAGGCCTGCTGGAGGTCGTCGAGCAGGATGCGCCAGGAGACGCCGTCGACCGCCAGGTGATGGATCACCAGCAGCAAGCGGCCGGGCTGGCCTTCGCCGCGGGTGAAGAGGACAGAGCGCCACAGCGGGCCGTGCGCGAGATCGAGGCGGGCCTGCTGGGCGGCGGACACCTGCTCGATCACCGCGGCCTGGGCGGCGGGCGACAGGGCGGCGAGATCGACCACGCCGAACGGCAGGGGGGTGTCGGGTGCGGCATGGGTTTGCCGCCAGTGGTCCTGGTCGCGGCGAAAGCGCAGGCGCAAGGCATCGTGCTGGATCAGGAGGGTGTGCAGGACCCGGCGCAGGCGATCCGGGGCGAGGTCGGGGGCGACGCTCAGCAGGAAGGCCTGGTTGAAATGGTGGGGTTCGGCCCAAGCTTGGTCGAAGAACCAGTGCTGGATGGGGGTGAGCGGGGCTTCGCCCTGGACCGGCCCCTGCTCGGCGGCGCGGGCGGGGCCGGTGCCGACCACGGTGGCGAGTTCGGCGATGCTCTGGTGCTGGAACAGTTGCCGGGGCGTCAGCGGGAGACCGGCCTGGGTGGCGCGGGCGACGATCTGGATGCTGAGGATGGAATCGCCGCCGAGGGCGAAGAAGTTGTCGTGGCGGCCGACCCGTTCGAGCCGGAGGACGTCGGCCCAGATCTCGGCGAGGCGCGCCTCGGTGGGGCCTTGCGGCGGGGCATAGGGGGTGCCGGTATCGCCCCGCTCGGGGGCGGGGAGGGCCTTGCGGTCGACCTTGCCGTTGGGGGTGAGGGGGAGGGCGTCGAGGGCGACCCAGGCGGTGGGGACCATGTAGTCGGGCAGCTGGGCTTTGAGTGCCGCGCGCAAGGTCTCGGGGTCGACCGCCCCGACGGTGTAGGCGACCAGGCGTTTCTCGCCGGGGGCGTCTTCGCGGAGCAGCACCACGGCGTCGTGGACGCCGGGCTGTTGGCAGAGGGCGGCCTCGATCTCGCCGAGCTCGATGCGGAAGCCGCGGAGCTTGACCTGGTGGTCGATGCGGCCGAGGAACTCGAGCTCGCCGTCGGCCTGCCGGCGGGCGAGATCGCCGGTGCGGTAGAGGCGGGCGCCGGGATTCCGGCTGAACGGGTTGGGGATGAATTTCTCGGCGGTCAGCTCGGGGCGGTTCAGATAACCCCGGCCTACCTGTACGCCGCCGATGCACAGTTCTCCGGGGACACCGATCGGAGCGGGCTGACCCCGATTGTCCAGGATATAAATTCGGGTGTTCGAAATCGGTCGGCCGAGCGGAATGCCCAGTCCCGAGAAATCCGGGGTATAGGTCCAGGCGGTAACGTCCACGGCCGCTTCCGTCGGCCCGTATAGGTTGTGCAAATCCACTTGGGGCAAGCGGTCGTGGAATCGGCGTGCGAGGGATTCCGGCAAGGCTTCGCCGCTGCACATCACGCGCCGCAAACCGGTACAGGTCGATGTCTCTCGATCATCGAGAAACGCCTGCAGCATGGAGGGCACGAAATGTAGCGTCGTGATTTTCTCGCGCCGGATCACGTCCGTGAGATAAGCGGGGTCCTTATGCCCCTCGGGACGAGCCATTACCAACCGCGCTCCGGTGATCAAGGGCCAGAAGAACTCCCATACCGAAACATCAAAACTGAACGGGGTTTTCTGCAATACCGCGTCGCTGGATTCCAGGCCATAAGCCTGTTGTTTCCATAGGAGCCGGTTCACTACCCCGCGATGTTCGTTCATCGCGCCCTTGGGTTTGCCGGTGGAGCCGGAGGTATAGATGACATAGGCGAGATTCTCGGCGGTCAGGCCGACGGCCGAGGGGTCGGGATTGTGGGTGGGCTGATGCGCCCACGGCGTCGGGTCGCCGAGATCGATCACGGGCACGGCCGGCGCCGTCGCCAGGCTGCGGGACGCCAGCCCACCGTGGGTCAGCAGGACCCGTGGAGCGGCATCGGTCAGCATGTAAGCGAGGCGTTCCTCGGGATAGCCCGGGTCCAGGGGCACATAGGCCCCGCCCGCTTTGAGGACGGCGAGGAGGCCGATGACCATTTCGCAGCTTCGCTCCACGCAGAGCGCTACCCGGCTGTCCGGTCCGACGCCGAGGGCCCGGAGATGATGGGCCAGCTGGTTGGCGCGGGTGTCGAGATCCCGGTAGGTCAATACCTGGTCCTCGAACACGACCGCCACGGCGTCCGGGGTCTCCTCGGCCCGGGCTTCGAACAGCTGATGAAGGCAGCGGTCCTTGGGGTACTCGGTGTCGGTGGCGTTCCAGTCGACCAGGAGCTGGTGGGCTTCGGCGTCCGGCAATAGCGGCAGCGCGCTCAGGCGCTGCGTCGGGTCGGCCACGATCCCGCGCAGCAGGCAGTCGAAATGCCGGCCCAGGCGGTCGATCGTCTCGGCTTCGAACAGATCGGTGCTGTACTCCCACACGCCGTGCAGCCCGGCCTCGCTGTCGCTCAGCACCAGGGTGAGGTCGAACTTGGCCGCGACCCCGTGCAGCGGCAGGGGACTCAGGGTGAGCCCCGGCAGCGTCAGGGTGGCGGCGGGTGTGTTCTGCAGCACGAACATGACCTGGAACAAGGGGCTGTGGCTGAGGCTCCGCTCGGGCTGGACGGCTTCCACGATGCGCTCGAACGGGACCTCCTGGTGGGCATAGGCGTCGAGGGCGCGCTGGCGGACCCGCGCCACCACCTCCTCGAAGGCGGGGTTGCCGGCGAGGTCGACCCGCAACACCAGGGTGTTGACGAAGAAGCCGATCAGGCCCTCGGTCTCGCGGCGGTTGCGGTTGGCGACCGGGGTGCCGACCACCAGGTCGTCCTGGCGGCTGTAGCGGGCCAGGAGGGTGAGGAAGGCACTCAGCAGGGTCATGAAGAGGGTGGCGCCGAGGCGCCGGCTCAAGGCGCGCAGGGCCTGGGTCAGGGCGGGGTCGAGGGCGAGTGTCCGGGTGGCGCCGTGGAAGCGCTGGACCGGCGGCCGCGGATGGTCGGTGGGCAGTTCCAGCCGGGTGGGCGCACCGGCCAGCTGCTGCTGCCAATACCGGAGCTGGCGGTCGAGCACCTCGCCCGCCAGCCAGGTGCGCTGCCACTGGGCGTAGTCGGCGTACTGGATCGGCAGCGGCGGCAGGGCGGCGGGCTGGTTCAGCGCGTAGGCCGCGTACAGGCTCGACAGCTCGCGGACCAGGACCGCCATGGACCAGCCGTCGGAGACGATATGGTGCAGGTTCAGCAGCAAGCCGTGGCGGTCGGGCGCGAGGCGCACCAGGCTCGCCCGCAGCAAGGGGCCGTGGGCGAGGTCGAAGGGCCGGCGGGTCTCGTCGGCGATCCGGCGTTCGAACGCCGCGGCGCGGCCGGCGTCGGGCAGGGCGGTGAGATCGATGAGCGACAAGGGGACCGGACCGGGCGGAGCGATGTGCTGGACGGCGACGCCGTCGACGGTGGGGAAGGTGGTCCTGAGGCTCTCGTGGCGGCGCACGATCTCGGCGAGGCTGCGGCGGAGGGCGGCGACCTCGAGGGGGCCGTGGAGCTCGAGGCCGCCGGGAATGGTGTAGGTGGCGCTGGGGCCTTCCAGCTGATCCAGGAACCACAGCCGTTCCTGGGCGAAGGCGAGGCGCAGGGGCTGGTGGCGGGAGACCGGCGTCAAGGGCGGCAGGGCGGTGGTGGGCGTGTGGCGGGTGGCGTCGAGCGCGGCGGCGAGATCGGCGAGGGTGGGGTGTTCGAACAGGTGGCGCACGGGGAGTTCGAGGCCGAGGGTCTCGCGCACCCGCGACACCACCTGGATGGCGCGGAGGGAATGGCCGCCGAGGGCGAAGAAGTCGTCGTGGCGGCCGACCCTTTCGTGTCCGAACAGCTCGGCCCAGATACCGGCGAGGAGCTCTTCGGTGGGGGTCTGGGGCGGGACGTAGGCGGCGCTGGCGCCGTCGCGCTCGGGCGCGGGCAGGGTCTTGCGGTCGACCTTGCCGTTGGGGGTGAGGGGGAGGGCGTCGAGGGTGACCCAGGCGGTGGGGACCATGTAGTCGGGCAGTTGGGCCTTGAGCGCCGTGCGCAAGGTCTCGGGGTCAACCGCGCCCACGGTGTAGGCGACCAGGCGTTTCTCGCCGGGGGCGTCTTCGCGGAGCAGCACCACGGCGTCCCGGATACCGGGCTGTTGACTGAGGGCGGCTTCGATCTCGCCGAGTTCGATGCGGAAGCCGCGGAGCTTGACCTGGTGGTCGATGCGGCCGAGGAATTCGAGCTCGCCGTCGGCCCGCCGGCGGGCGAGATCGCCGGTGCGGTAGAGGCGGGCGCCGGGAACCGTGCCGAAGGGATCCGGTACGAACCGCTCGACAGTCAGCTCGGGTCGATTCAGATAGCCTCGTCCCACGCCGGCACCGCCGACATACAGTTCGCCTGCCACCCCAATCGGCACCGGCTGGCCGTAGGGGTCGAGAATATAAACGCGCAGATCCGGGATGCGGCAACCGATCGGACTGCCCCCGGAACGTTCGGTATCGGACGGATCCAGCGGCCGGAAAGTGACATGGACCGTGGTTTCCGTGATGCCGTACATGTTGATGAGACGGGTATTCCTGCTCTCATTCTGTCGGTACCAGGGCCTGAGCGTTGCGACCTCCAGAGCTTCGCCACCAAAGATGACATATCGCAGGCAGTGGACTTCCCGGCTCTCGGCCTGCGCTGCAATCAACTGTCTGAACGCGCTCGGGGTCTGGTTGAGAACCGTAACCCGTTCTCGACAGACCAAGTGATAGAAATCTCCGGGAGAGCGGGCGGTATAAAACGGAACCACGACCAGGCGTCCGCCATGGAACAGCGCACCCCAGATCTCCCATACCGAAAAGTCGAAAGCGTAGGAATGGAACAAGCTCCAGACATCATTGCCGTCGAATCCGAACCAGGCCTCGGTAGCGTCGAATAGACGCGTTACCTGGCGGTGTTCGATCAAAGTGCCCTTGGGTTTGCCGGTCGAACCCGAGGTATAGATGATGTAGGCGAGATTCTCGGGCCCGACCCCGCTGACGGGCGCACTGTCCGGCCGCTGGGCCATCGTGGCCCAGGCCTGGTCCAGGCAGAGCACCGGAACGCTCGTCTCCGGCAGGCTTTCGCGCAGCCGGGCCTGGGTCAGCAGCACTGATACGGCGGCATCCTCGAGCATGAAGGCCAGCCGCTCGCGGGGATAGGCGGGATCGAGGGGCACGTAGGCGGCACCGGCCTTGAGCACGCCCAGGAGGCCCACCACCAGGTCCGGGGCGCGTTCGAGGCACAGCCCGACCCGCTGTTCGGGGCCGACGCCGAGGGTCCGGAGATGATGGGCCAGTTGGTTGGCGCGGGCGT
This sequence comes from Methylocaldum marinum, assembly GCF_003584645.1. Lineage (GTDB taxonomy): Bacteria > Pseudomonadota > Gammaproteobacteria > Methylococcales > Methylococcaceae > Methylocaldum > Methylocaldum marinum. Next base: position 1,239,429 of record NZ_AP017928.1, on the reverse strand, counting down.
CGAGGGCCCGGTAGGTCAATACCTGGTCCTCGAACACGACCGCCACGGCGTCCGGGGTTGTCTCGGCCCGGGCTTCGAACAGCTGATGAATGCAGCGGTCCTTCGGGTACTCGGTGTCGGTGGCGTTCCAGGCGACCAGGAGCTGGTGGGCTTCGGCGTCCGGCACCAGCGGCAGCTCGCTCAGGCGCTGCTCCGGATTCGCAGCCATGCCGCCGAGCACGGTCTCGGCATGTGTCAGTAGCCGGATAATGGTCGCGGCCTCGAAACGTTCGGCGTCATGCACCACTTTCAAGGACAATTCAGACCCGACCAGGGCGGCTACCAGGGTTAACGGATAGTTCGTCCGCTCGACGGTCCGCACCTCTCGCGTTTGGACCTCATGGGCCTGTTCGGCCAAAGCCGCTTCGATCGGGTAGTTCTCGAACACCACGAGGCTCTCGAACAAGGGGATGCCGCGTGGGACGTCACTCCAGCCCTGGATCTCCACCAGCGGACTGTAGGCGTATTGATCCCGCTCCGCCTGTTGGGCCTGCAGCTGTGCCAGCCAGGGCAGCACGTCCGCCTCGGCCGGGACGCGGACGCGCACCGGCAAGGTGTTGATGAACAGCCCCACCATGTCCTCGACCCCGGCCAGTTCGGCGGGTCGGCCCGAGACGGTGGCGCCGAACAGGACGTCGGCCTCGCCGCTGTAGCGGGCGAGCAGGAGGGCCCAGACGCCCTGCACCAGGGTGTTGAAGGTCAGCCTGTGGGCGCGGGCCAGGGCTTGCAGGCGCCCGGTCAGCGCCGCCGAGAGCTTGAGGGTTTGTTCGTCGTACGCGGTCGCGTCCAGCCGGCGTCCGGTTTCGCTCCGGCCGATCGGAAGCGGCGTGGGGGCCGTGAAGCCCTGGAGGGTCTCGCGCCAGAAGCGTTCGGCCTGTTCCAGGTCCTGGCGTTGCAGCCAGGCGATGTAGTCCCGGTAGGGGCGGGCGTAGCTCAGCTGAGGCGCTTGCCCCCGGCTATAGGCGGCATAGCAAGCGGAGATTTCTCCCAGGACCCGCGGCAGGCTCCAGCCGTCCAGCAACAGGTGATGGTAGCTCCAGACGAAGTAGTACTTGGCCTCCGCGATGCGCAGCAAGGCGCAGCGCATCAGGGGAGCCTGGCCGAGCTCGAAGCCGCGGGCGCGGTCCGCGGCCAGAAACGCCTCCAGGCGCTCCGGTTGCTCGCTCGGGGAAATCTCCCGCCAATCCTCGTGGTGCCAGGACAGCGTGACATTCGAGCGTACCACTTGCAGCGGTTCATCCAAACCCTCCCATAGAAATCCGGTTCTCAAGCTGGGATGCCGCTCCAGCACGTACTGCCAGGCCCGTTCGAAGGCGGCGACGTCGAGATCGCCGTCCAGAATGCCGCTCAGTTGTTCGAAATACAGTCCGGACTCCGGCACGTGCAGGGTATGGAAGAGCATGCCCTGCTGCATGGACGAGAGCGGATAGATATCCTCCACCTGTCGGCTCGGGAGACGTGCCAGGGTGGGTGCGTCGAGCCGGGCCAGGGGGAAGTCGGACGGGGTGAAGCCGCCGGCCTCGGGGGATTGGCAATGGGCGATGAGGGCCTGCAGGGCGTCCAGGAAGCCTTGCGCCAGCGCCTCGACCGTGGCCCGCCGATGCACCGCCGGGCAATAAGCCCAGTCCAGCCGCAGTTGGCCATCCATCACAAACCCGTTGATGTCCAGGAGGTGCGGGCGCTGTCCGCGGGGGCTGTAGAGCAAACCGCTGCCTTCCGGCGCCAGGCCGAGCAGGAGATCGCCGCCGATGAGGGTGTCGAGCTGGCCCAGGTAGTTGAAGCTCAGCTCGGGCGCCGGCAGCGCCGCGAGGGACGCCCGTACCGCCGGGTCGGGATGGCGATAACGCAGCACGCCATAGCCGATGCCGCCCTGCGGGATCGTCCGCAGCTGCTCCTTGACCGCCTTCAGCGCCTCGCCGGGGGCGTCCGCGGTGAGGTCGAGCCGGACCGGGTAGAGCGTGGTGAACCAGCCGACCGTGCGCGCCAGGTCCACACCCTCGAACAGCTCCTCGCGGCCATGGCCCTCCAGGTTCACCCACAGGGTCCGGACCCCGCTCCAGCGCGCCAGCGTCTGGGCCAGGGCGGTGAGCAGGACGTCGTTGATCCGGGTGCGGTACACCGGGGGCACGTCGTGCAGCAGGGCGCGGGTGGGCTCGCGGCCAAGGGTCACCGCCACATGGTCGGCGGCGGCGACGGTGTTGGCCTCGGGCGGGGCGTCGGCATCCCGCGGCAGGGGCGCGGCCGGGCCGCGCAGGCGTTGCCAGTAAGCGAGCTCCGGGCGCAGGCGTTCGGAGGCGGCATAGGCGTCGAGCTGTTCGGCCCAGGTCTTGAAGGCGGTGGTCTTGGGCGGCAGGGCCGGGGGCGCGCCGCGGCCGAGCCGGGCATAGGCCTGCTGGAGGTCGTCGAGCAGGATGCGCCAGGAGACGCCGTCGACCGCGAGGTGATGGATCACCAGCAGCAAGCGGCCGGGCTGGCCTTCGCCGCGGGTGAAAAGGACACAGCGCCACAGCGGGCCGTGCGCGAGATCGAGGCGCGCCTGCTGGGCGGCGGACACCTGCTCGATCGCCGCGGCCTGGGCGTCAGGCGGCAAGGCGGCGAGATCGACCACGCCGAACGGCAGGGGAGCGTCGGGGGCGGCATGGGTCTGCCGCCAGTGGGCCGCCTCACGGTGAAAGCGCAACCGCAAGGCATCGTGCTGGGCCCGGAGGGTGTGCAGGACCTGGCGCAGGCGGTCGGGGGCGAGGTCGGGGGCGACGCTCAGCAGGAAGGCCTGGTTGAAATGGTGGGGCTCGGTCCAGGCCTGGTCGAAGAACCAGTGCTGGATGGGGGTGAGCGGGGCGTCACCCTGGACCGGGCCTTGCTCGGCGGTGCGGGCGGGGCTGGTGCCGACCCCGGCGGCGAGTTCGGCGATGCTCTGGTGTTGGAACAGTTGCCGGGGCGTCAGCGGGAGCCCGGCCTGGGTGGCGCGGGCGACGATCTGGATGCTGAGGATGGAATCGCCGCCGAGGGCGAAGAAGTTGTCGTGGCGGCCGACCCGGTCGAGGCGGAGGACCTCGGCCCAGATCTCGGCGAGGCGCGCCTCGGTGGGGCCTTGCGGCGGGACATGGGGGGTGCCGGTAGCGCCCCGCTCGGGGGCGGGGAGGGCCTTGCGGTCGACCTTGCCGTTGGGGGTAAGGGGGAGGGCGTCGAGGGTGACCCAGGCGGCGGGGACCATGTAGTCGGGCAGTTGGGCCTTGAGCGCCGCGCGCAAGGTCTCGGGGTCAACCGCCCCCACGCAGTACGCGACCAGGCGTTTCTCGCCGGGGGCGTCTTCGCGGAGCAGCACCACGGCGTCCCGGATACCGGGCTGTTGGCTGAGGGCGGCTTCGATCTCGCCGAGTTCGATGCGGAAGCCGCGGAGCTTGACCTGGTGGTCGATGCGGCCGAGGAATTCGAGCTCGCCGTCGGCCCGCCAGCGGGCGAGATCGCCGGTGCGGTAGAGACGGGCGCCGGGAACCCGGCTGAACGGGTGCGGGATGAACTTCTCGGCGGTCAGCTCCGGGCGATACAAATAGCCGCGCGCTACGCCGTCGCCACCGATATGGAGCTCGCCGGGCACGCCGATCGGGACCGGCCGGAAACGCTCGTCCAGGACATAGAGCTGGGTATTGGCAATCGGCCGGCCGATGGGTACGGCACCGGATGAGGACGCCTCGGGCGGCACTTCGTAAACGCAGCACCCCACCACCGTCTCGGTCGGTCCGTATTCGTTGATCAAGCGGGTTTCGGGCGCGTAAGTCCGCCACACCGCGAGGCTCTTCATCGTCAACGCCTCGCCGCCGAGGATCAGGGCGCGTGCCTGTCCGCTCAAGGCTTTCGGGGATAACAAGGGGCCCAGGGCATCCAGATGGGCCGGGGTGATTTTCACCAGACTCAAGTCGCGCTGGGCCTGGAGCAAGGCACTGAGCCCTTCGATTTCCTGCTTCTCGGGCAGCAGGATCACCGGCCGTCCCACCAGCAGCGCGGGGAAAATGCTGGTGATGGTGGCATCGAATCCGATCGAGGATTGCACCGGTGTACCGTTGCCGTCGGCGACCGCATAGGCTTCTGTACACCAGCTGAGATAATTGATCAGGCCCTGGTGGACGATCATCACGCCCTTGGGTTTGCCGGTGGAGCCCGAGGTGTAGATGACATAGGCGAGATTCTCGGGACCGACCCCGCTGACGGGCGCACTGTCCGGCCGCTGGGCCATCGTGGCCCAGGCCTGGTCCAGGCAGAGCACCGGAACACTCGTCTCGGGCAGGCTTTCGCGCAGCCGGGCCTGGGTCAGCAGCACCGACACGGCGGCATCCTCGAGCATGAAGGCCAGGCGCTCGCGGGGATAAGCGGGATCCAGGGGCACGTAGGCGGCACCGGCCTTGAGCACGCCCAGGAGGCCCACCACCAGCTCCGGGGCGCGTTCGAGGCATAACCCAATCCGGCTTTCCGGTCCGACGCCGAGAGCCTGGAGATGATGGGCCAGTTGGTTGGCGCGGGCGTCGAGGGCCCGGTAGGTGAGCACCTGGTCCTCGAACACGACCGCCACGGCGTCCGGGGTTGTCTCGGCCCGGGCTTCGAACAGCTGATGAATACAGCGGTCCTTCGGATAGTCGGTGTCGGTGGCGTTCCAGGCGACCAGGAGCTGGTGGGCTTCGGCGTCCGGCAATAGCGGCAGCGCGCTCAGGCGCTGCGTCGGGTCGGCCACGATCCCGCGCAGCAGGCAGTCGAAATGCCGGCCCAGACGGTCGATCGTCTCGGCTTCGAACAGATCGGTGCTGTACTCCCACACGCCGTGCAGCCCGGCCTCGCTGTCGCTCAGCACCAGGGTGAGGTCGAACTTGGCCGCCACCCCCTGCAGCGGCAGGGGACTCAGGGTCAGCCCCGGCAGCGTCAGGGTGGCCTCGGGTGTGTTCTGCAGCACGAACATGACCTGGAACAAGGGGCTGTGGCTGAGGCTCCGCTCGGGCTGGACGGCTTCCACGATGCGCTCGAACGGGACCTCCTGGTGGGCATAGGCGTCCAGGGCGCGCTGGCGGACCCGCGCCACCACCTCCTCGAAGGCGGGGTTGCCGGCGAGGTCGACCCGCAACACCAGGGTGTTGACGAAGAAGCCGATCAGGCCCTCGGTCTCGCGGCGGTTGCGGTTGGCGACCGGGGTGCCGACCACCAGGTCGTCCTGGCGGCTGTAGCGGGCCAGGAGGGTGAGGAAGGCACTCAGCAGGGTCATGAAGAGGGTGGCGCCGAGGCGCCGGCTCAAGGCGCGCAGGGCCTGGGTCAGGGCGGGGTCGAGGGCGAGGGGCCGGGTGGCGCCGTGGAAGCGCTGGACCGGCGGCCGCGGATGGTCGGTGGGCAGTTCCAGTAGGGTCGGCGCACCGGCCAGCTGCTGCTGCCAATACCGGAGCTGGCGGTCGAGCACCTCGCCCGACAGCCGGGTGCGCTGCCACTGGGCGTAGTCGGCGTACTGGATCGGCAGCGGCGGCAGGGCGGCGGGCTGGTGGAGTGCGTAGGCCGCGTACAGGGTCGACAGCTCGCGGACCAGGACCGCCATGGACCAGCCGTCGGAGACGATATGGTGCAGGTTCAGCAGCAAGCCGTGGCGGTCGGGCGCGAGGCGCACCAGGCTCGCCCGCAGCAAGGGGCCGTGGGCGAGGTCGAAGGGCCGGCGGGTCTCGTCGGCGATCCGGCGTTCGAACGCCGCGGCGCGGTCGGCATCGGGCAGGGCGGCGAGATCGATGAGCGGCAGGGGGACCGGACCGGACGGGGCGATGTGCTGGACGGCGACGCCGTCGACGGTGGGGAAGGTGGTCCTGAGGCTCTCGTGGCGGCGCACGATCTCGGCGAGGCTGCGGCGGAGGGCGGCGACCTCGAGGGGGCCGTGGAGCTCGAGGCCGCCGGGAATGGTGTAGGTGGCGCTGGGGCCTTCCAGCTGATCCAGGAACCACAGCCGTTCCTGGGCGAAGGCGAGGCGCAGGGGCTGGTGGCGGGAGACCGGCGTCAAGGGCGGCAGGGCGGTGGTGGGCGTGTGGCGGGTGGCGTCGAGCGCGGCGGCGAGATCGGCGAGGGTGGGGTGTTCGAACAGGTGGCGCACGGGGAGTTCGAGGCCGAGGGTCTCGCGCACCCGCGACACCACCTGGATGGCGCGGAGGGAATGGCCGCCGAGGGCGAAGAAGTCGTCGTGGCGGCCGACCCTTTCGTGTCCGAACAGCTCGGCCCAGATACCGGCGAGGAGCTCTTCGGTGGGGGTCTGGGGCGGGACGTAGGCGGCGCTGGCGCCGTCGCGCTCGGGCGCGGGCAGGGCCTTGCGGTCGACCTTGCCGTTGGGGGTGAGGGGGAGGGCGTCGAGGGTGACCCAGGCGGTGGGGACCATGTAGTCGGGCAGTTGGGCCTTGAGCGCCGTGCGCAAGGTCTCGGGGTCAACCGCGCCCACGGCGTAGGCGACCAGGCGTTTCTCGCCGGGGGCGTCTTCGCGGAGCAGCACCACGGCGTCCCGGACGCCGGGCTGTTGGCTGAGGGCGGCCTCGATCTCGCCGAGTTCGATGCGGAAGCCGCGGAGCTTGACCTGGTGGTCGATGCGGCCGAGGAATTCGAGGGTGCCGTCGGCCCGCCAGCGGGCGAGATCGCCGGTGCGGTAGAGGCGGGCGCCGGGAACCCGGCTGAACGGGTGCGGGATGAACTTCTCGGCGGTCAGCTCCGGCCGATGGAGATAGCCGCGGGCGAGACCGACCCCGCCGATGCAGAGTTCGCCGGGGACGCCGATCGGCACCGGCCGGCGTTGAGCGTCCAGAATATAAATTTCGGTATTGGCAATGGGACGACCAATGGACTCATAGGCTTCTTCGATCGGAAAGTCCGTATCGCTGCTGACCTGACGGATAGCGGACCAGATCGTGGCTTCGGTCGGCCCGTACAGATTCCAGACAGAACGACCTTTCTTCAGCAACTGCTGGGCGAGTTCTCGAGGCAATGCCTCACCGCCGCAGAGTATTTTCAGTTGCTTGCCGTCCTCCCAGCCGGCGGCCAAGAGCAAACGCCATGTCGCCGGGGTAGCTTGCATGACCGTAGCACCGCTACGCTTCAGCTTCTCCAACAACTGAGTACCGTCGACGGCGGCTTCCCGACCGACCAGTACCATTTGCGCCCCGACGACTAACGGGAGGTAAAGTTCCAGGGCCGCAATATCAAAAGATAAGGTTGTAACGGCGAGGAAAATATCGTGTTCGAACAGGCCTAGCGGCTGGTGGATAGAATGTAGGAAGTTGATTAAGGATTGGTGGGAAATTTGAATTCCCTTGGGTCTTCCGGTCGAACCGGACGTGTAAATGATATAGGCAAGGTTCTCCGGAAGAACGTTGCTGATAGGATTGCTGTCACTCCTTTGGCTGATTCTCCCCCAGAGCTGATCGAGACAAATCACCGGGGCGTTCCCCGTCTTCGGGAGACTCTCCGTCAGATGGGCCTGGGTCAGCAGCACCGACACGGCGGCATCCTCGAGCATGAAGGCCAGCCGTTCTTGAGGATAAGCCGGATCCAGCGGTACATAAGCGCCCCCGGCTTTGAGCACGGCGAGCAGTCCTACCAGCATCTCGGGCGACCGCTCCAGGCATAACCCAATCCGGCTTTCCGGGCCGACGCCGAGTGCCCGGAGATGATGGGCCAGCCGGTTGACGCGGGCATTGAGGGCCCGGTAGGTGAGCACCTGGTCCTCAAACACGACCGCCACCGCGTCCGGGCGGATCTCGACTTGCTTTTCGAACAGCGCAGGGAGGCATTGATCATTAGGATAGTCGGCGGCGGTGGCGTTCCATTCGACCAGGAGTTGCCGGGCTTCAGGCTCCGGCACCAGCGGCAGCGCGCTCAGGCGCTGCCCGGGGTCGGCCGCGATCCCGCCCAGCACGGTCTCGACATGCGTCAGCAGCCGTGCAATGGTGGCTGCCTCGAAACGGTGGGCGTCATAAACGACCACCAAAGATAACTCGGAGCCCGGCACAGCCAGTAAGGTGAGCGGATAGTTGGTCCGGTCAAGTGCTCGGATATCACGGAACTGAAGACTCTGACTCTGCTCGGTGAGCGCGGCATCCACCGGGTAGTTCTCGAACACCACCAGGCTCTCGAACAGGGGCAGGCCGCGCGGGACTTCGCTCCAGCCCTGGATATCCACCAGCGGACTGTAGGCGTATTGATCCCGCTCGACGTGCTGGGCTTGCAGCTGTTCCAGCCAGGGCAGCACGTTCGCCTCGGCCGGGACGCGGACGCGCACCGGCAAGGTGTTGATGAACAGCCCGACCATGTTCTCGACCCCGGCCAGTTCGGCGGGACGGCCCGAGACGGTGGCGCCGAACAGGACGTCGGCCTCGCCGCTATAGCGGGCGAGCAGGAGGGCCCAGACGCCCTGGACCAGGGTGTTGAAGGTCAGCCTGTGGGCGCGGGCCAGGGCTTGCAGGCGCCCGGTCAGTTCCGCCGAGAGCCTGAGGCTTTGCTCTTCGTATGCGGTCGCGTCCGGCCGGCGGCCGGTTTCGGTCCGGCCGATCGGGAGCGGCGTGGGGGCGGTGAAGCCCTGGAGGGTCTCGCGCCAGAACCGTTCGGCCTGTTCCAGGTCCTGCTGCAAGAGCCAGGCGATGTAATCCCGGTAGGGGCGGGTGTAGGCCAGTCGGGGTTCGCGTCCGCTGCCATGGGCAGCATAGTAATCCATCACGTCCTTGAGGACCCGCGGCAGACTCCAGCCGTCGAGCAAGAGATGATGACGGCTCCAGACGAAGTAATGCTGCCGTTCCGCGATGCGCAGCAAGGCGCAGCGCATCAAAGGCGCCTGGCTCAGTTCGAAGCCGCGGGCGCGGTCCGCGGCCAGAAACGCCTCCAGGCGCTCCGGTTGCTCGCTCGGGGAAATCTCCCGCCAATCCTCCTGAATCCATGGCAGCGTGACATTCGAGCGTACCACTTGCAGCGGTTCATCCAAACCCTCCCATAGAAATCCGGTTCTCAAGCTGGGATGCCGCTCCAGCACTTTCTGCCAGGCCCACTGAAAGGCCGTTATGTCGAGATTGCCTTCCAAAATGCCGCTTAGCTGCTCGAAATACACCTCTGACCCAGGGGCGCTCAGCGTATGGAAGAGCATGCCCTGCTGCATAGACGAGAGAGGATAGATATCCTCAACGTTTTTCATCTTCATGCTTAATAAACCTAATAAAAGCTAAAAGCTGCCGGTGATCTCAATCCTGATCCAGGAGCGCTGACAGTTTGCTGAGGGTCTGAGCCTTCAGCCGGGCCAGGGGGAAGTCGGACGGGGTGAAGCCGCCGGCCTCGGGGGATTGGCAATGGGCGATGAGGGCCTGCAGGGTGTCCAGGAAGCCTTGCGCCAGCGCCTCGACCGTGGCCCGCCGATGCACCGCCGGGCAGTAGGCCCAGTCCAGCCGCAGCTGGCCGTCCGCAATGAAGCCGTTGATGTCCAGCAGATGGGCGCGCCGCGCACGAAGGCTTTGCGGCGGGCCGATCGCCTCGGGGGCGGGGCCGAGCAGGAGATCGCCGCCGAGGAGGCTGTCGAGCTGGCCCAGGTAGTTGAAGCTCAGCTCGGGTGCCGGCAGCGCCGCCAGGGACGCCCGCACCGCCGGGTCGGGATGGCGATAGCGCAGCACGCCATAGCCGATGCCGCCCTGCGGGATTGTCCGCAGCTGCTCCTTGACCGCCTTCAGCGCCTCGCCGGGGGCGTCCGCGGTGAGGTCGAGCCGGACCGGATAAAGCGTGGTGAACCAGCCGACCGTGCGCGCCAGGTCCACGCCCTCGAACAGCTCCTCGCGGCCATGGCCCTCCACGTTCACCCACAGGGTCCGAACGCCGCTCCAGCGCGCCAGCGTCTGCGCCAAGGCGGTGAGCAGGACGTCGTTGATCCGGGTGCGGTACACCGGGGGCACGTCGTGCAGCAGGGCGCGGGTGGACTCGCGGCCAAGGGTCACCGCCACATGGTCGGCGGCGGCGACGGTGTTGGCCTCGGGCGGGGCGTCGGCATCCCGCGGCAGGGGCGCGGCCGGGCCCCGCAGGCGTTGCCAGTAATCGAGCTCCGGGCGCAGGCGTTCGGAGGCGGCATAGGCGTCGAGCTGTTCGGCCCAGGTCTTGAAGGCGGTGGTCTTGGGCGGCAGGGCCGGGGGCTCGCCGCGGCCGAGCCGGACATAGGCCTGCTGGAGGTCGTCGAGCAGGATGCGCCAGGAGACGCCGTCGACCGCCAGGTGATGGATCACCAGCAACAAGCGGCCGGGCTGGCCTTTGCCGCGGGTGAAGAGGACAGAACGCCACAGCGGGCCGTGCGCGAGATCGAGACGCGCCTGCTGGGCGGCGGACACCTGCTCGATCGCCGCGGCCCGGGCGGCGGGCGGCAAGGCGGCGAGATCGACCACGCCGAACGGCAGGGGGGTGTCGGGTGCGGCATGGGTTTGCCGCCAGTGGTCCTCCTCACGGTGAAAGCGCAGGCGCAAGGCATCGTGCCGGGCCCGGAGGGTGTGCAGGACCCGGCGCAGGCGGTCGGGGGCGAGGTCGGGGGCGACGCTCAGCAGGAAGGCCTGGTTGAAATGGTGGGGCTCGGTCCAGGCCTGGTCGAAGAACCAGTGCTGGATAGGGGTGAGCGGGGCGTCGCCCTGGACCGGGCCCTGCTCGGCGGCGCGGGCGGGGCTGGTGCCGACCGCGGCGGCGAGTTCGGCGATGCTCTGGTGCTGGAACAGTTGTTTAAATGTCAGTTGCAAACCGGCTTGGGTGGCGCGGGCGACGATCTGGATGCTGAGGATGGAATCGCCGCCGAGGGCGAAGAAGTTGTCGTGGCGGCCGACCCGTTCGAGCCGGAGGACCTCGGCCCAGATCGCGGCGAGGCGCGCCTCGGTGGGGCCTTGCGGCGGGGCATAGGGGGTGCCGGTATCGCCCCGCTCGGGCACGGGCAGGGCCTTGCGGTCGACCTTGCCGTTGGGGGTGAGGGGGAGGGCGTCGAGGGTGACCCAGGCGGTGGGGACCATGTAGTCTGGCAGTTGGGCCTTGAGCGCCGCGCGCAGGGTCTCGGGGTCAACCGCCCCCACGCAGTAAGCGACCAGGCGTTTCTCGCCGGGGCGGTCTTCGCGGAGCAGCACCACGGCGTCCCGGATACCGGGCTGTTGGCTGAGGGCGGCCTCGATCTCGCCGAGTTCGATGCGGAAGCCGCGGAGCTTGACCTGGTGGTCGATGCGGCCGAGGAATTCGAGCTCGCCGTCGGCCCGCCAGCGGGCGAGATCGCCGGTGCGGTAGAGACGGGCCCCGGGGACCCGGCTGAACGGGTGCGGGATGAACTTCTCGGCGGTCAGCTCCGGCCGATGGAGATAGCCGCGTGCTACGCCGTCTCCACCGATATGGAGCTCGCCCGGCACGCCGATCGGGGCCGGGCGCAGCTGCTCGTCGAGCAGATAGAACCTGGTGTTGGCGATGGGACGCCCAATCGGCGCGATCGGCAGCGAGTTGTGGGGTTCACAGCGCCAGGCGCCGACGTCGATGGTGGCCTCGGTGGGGCCGTAAAGATTGTGCAGCTCCGCCCCATGACAGGCCCGGAAACGTTCCTGGAGCGCCAGAGGCAGGGCTTCACCGCCGCAAAACAGGCGTCGCAGAGCATGACAGCGCTCGAGACCGCCCACCTCGAGGAGAATTTGCAGCATGGAGGGCACTAGTTGCAGGGTCGTCACCTGCCGCTCGCCCAGCACGTCGATGAGATAAAGCGCGTCCTGATGCCCGCCGGGACGGGCCAGGATCAGCTGGGCTCCCGACAACAGCGGCGCGTAGAACTCCCAGACCGAAGCATCGAACCCGAAAGGCGTCTTCTGCAGGACTTTATCCGATTCGGTTAATGGGAATGCATCCTGCATCCACAGCATGTGATTGCAAAGCGATCGGTGTGAGATCATCACGCCCTTGGGTTTGCCGGTCGAACCGGAGGTATAGATGATATAGGCGAGATTCTCGGGCCCGGCCCCGCTGACGGGCGCACTGTCCGGCCGCTGGGCCATCGTGGCCCAGGCTTGGTCCAGGCAGAGTACCGGGGCGCTCGTCTCGGGCAGGCTTTCGCGCAGCCGAGCCTGGGTCAGCAGCACCGACACGGCGGCATCCTCGAGCATGAAGGCCAGGCGCTCGCGGGGATAGCCGGGATCCAGGGGCACGTAGGCGGCACCGGCCTTGAGCACGGCGAGCAGCCCTACCAGCATTTCGGGCGACCGCTCCAGGCATAACCCAGTCCGGCTTTCCGGGCCGACACCGAGGGTCCGGAGATGATGGGCCAGCTGGTTGGCGCGGGTGTCGAGTGCCCGGTAGGTCAGCACCTGGTCCTCGAACACGACCGCCACGGCGTCCGGGGTCTTCTCGGCCTGGGCTTCGAACAGCTGATGAATGCAGCGGTCCTTGGGGTACTCGGTGTCGGTGGCGTTCCAGTCGACCAGGAGCCGGTGGGCTTCGGCGTCCGGCAACAGCGGCAGTTCGCTCAGGCGCTGCTCCGGATTCGCAGCCATGCCGCCGAGCACGGTCTCGACATGCGCCAGCAGTCGCGTAATGGCGGTTGCTTCGAAGCGCTGGGCGTCGTAGACCACCTTGAGCGAAAGCTCGGCTCCTAGCAGGGCCGCGGCTGCGGTGAGAGCGTAGTTGGTCCGCTCCACCGCCCGAATATTGTGGAACTGAAGGCTGTGCCTCTGCTCGGTGAGCGCGGCGTCCACCGGGTAGTTCTCGAACACCACCAGGCTCTCGAACAAGGGCAGGCCGCGCGGGACTTCGCTCCAGCCCTGGATGTCCACCAGCGGACTGTAGGCGTATTGATCCCGCTCCGCCTGTTGGGCCTGCAGCTGTGCCAGCCAGGGCAGCACGTTCGCCTCGGCCGGGACGCGGACGCGCACCGGCAAGGTGTTGATGAACAGCCCCACCATGTCCTCGACCCCGGCCAGTTCGGCGGGTCGGCCCGAGACGGTGGCGCCGAACAGGACGTCGGCCTCGCCGCTGTAGCGGGCGAGCAGGAGGGCCCAGACGCCCTGCACCAGGGTGTTGAAGGTCAGCCTGTGGGCGCGGGCCAGGGCTTGCAGGCGCCCGGTCAGCGCCGCCGAGAGCCTGAGGGTTTGTTCGTCGTACGCGGTCGCGTCCAGCCGGCGTCCGGTTTCGCTCCGGCCGATCGGAAGCGGCGTGGGGGCCGTGAAGCCCTGGAGGGTCTCGCGCCAGAAGCGTTCGGCCTGTTCCAGGTCCTGGCGTTGCAGCCAGGCGATGTAGTCCCGGTAGGGTCGGGCGTAGGCCAATTGGGGCTCGCGTCCGCTGCCGTGGGCGTCATAGTAATCCATCACATCCTTGAGGACCCGCGGCAGACTCCAGCCGTCGAGCAAGAGATGATGATGACTCCAGACGAAGTAATGCTGCCGTTCCGCGATGCGCAGCAAGGCGCAGCGCATCAGGGGAGCCTGGCCGAGCTCGAAGCCGCGGGCGCGGTCCGCGGCCAGAAACGCCTCCAGGCGCTCCGGTTGCTCGCTCGGGGAAATCTCCCGCCAATCCTCGTGGTGCCAGGACAGCGTGACATTCGAGCGTACCACTTGCAGCGGTTCATCCAAACCCTCCCATAGAAATCCGGTTCTCAAGCTGGGATGCCGCTCCAGCACGTACTGCCAGGCCCGTTCGAAGGCGGCGACGTCGAGATCGCCGTCCAGAATGCCGCTCAGTTGTTCGAAATACAGTCCGGACTCCGGCACGTGCAGGGTATGGAACAGCATGCCCTGCTGCATGGAGGAGAGCGGATAGATATCCTCCACCTGTCGGCTCGGGAGACGTGCCAGGGTGGGTGCGTCGAGCCGGGCCAGGGGGAAGTCGGACGGGGTGAAGCCGCCGGCCTCGGGGGATTGGCAATGGGCGATGAGGGCCTGCAGGGCGTCCAGGAAGCCTTGCGCCAGCGCCTCGACCGTGGCCCGCCGATGCACCGCCGGGCAATAAGCCCAGTCCAGCCGCAGTTGGCCATCCATCACAAACCCGTTGATGTCCAGGAGGTGCGGGCGCTGTCCGCGGGGGCTGTAGAGCAAACCGCTGCCTTCCGGCGCCAGGCCGAGCAGGAGATCGCCGCCGATGAGGGTGTCGAGCTGGCCCAGGTAGTTGAAGCTCAGCTCGGGCGCCGGCAGTGCCGCGAGGGACGCCCGTACCGCCGGGTCGGGATGGCGATAACGCAGCACGCCATAGCCGATGCCGCCCTGCGGGATCGTCCGCAGCTGCTCCTTGACCGCCTTCAGCGCCTCGCCGGGGGCGTCCGCGGTGAGGTCGAGCCGGACCGGGTAGAGCGTGGTGAACCAGCCGACCGTGCGCGCCAGGTCCACACCCTCGAACAGCTCCTCGCGGCCATGGCCCTCCAGGTTCACCCACAGGGTCCGGACCCCGCTCCAGCGCGCCAGCGTCTGGGCCAGGGCGGTGAGCAGGACGTCGTTGATCCGGGTGCGGTACACCGGGGGCACGTCGTGCAGCAGGGCGCGGGTGGGCTCGCGGCCAAGGGTCACCGCCACATGGTCGGCGGCGGCGACGGTGTTGGCCTCGGGCGGGGCGTCGGCATCCCGCGGCAGGGGCGCGGCCGGGCCGCGCAGGCGTTGCCAGTAAGCGAGCTCCGGGCGCAGGCGTTCGGAGGCGGCATAGGCGTCGAGCTGTTCGGCCCAGGTCTTGAAGGCGGTGGTCTTGGGCGGCAGGGCCGGGGGCGCGCCGCGGCCGAGCCGGGCATAGGCCTGCTGGAGGTCGTCGAGCAGGATGCGCCAGGAGACGCCGTCGACCGCGAGGTGATGGATCACCAGCAGCAAGCGGCCGGGCTGGCCTTCGCCGCGGGTGAAAAGGACACAGCGCCACAGCGGGCCGTGCGCGAGATCGAGGCGCGCCTGCTGGGCGGCGGACACCTGCTCGATCGCCGCGGCCCGGGCGTCAGGCGGCAAGGCGGCGAGATCGACCACGCCGAACGGCAGGGGAGCGTCGGGGGCGGCATGGGTCTGCCGCCAGTGGTCCTCCTCACGGTGAAAGCGCAACCGCAAGGCATCGTGCCGGGCCCGGAGGGTGTGCAGGACCCGGCGCAGGCGGTCGGGGGCGAGGTCGGGGGCGACGCTCAGCAGGAAGGCCTGGTTGAAATGGTGGGGCTCGGTCCAGGCCTGGTCGAAGAACCAGTGCTGGATGGGGGTGAGCGGGGCGTCACCCTGGACCGGGCCTTGCTCGGCGGTGCGGGCGGGGCCGGTGCCGACCCCGGCGGCGAGTTCGGCGATGCTCTGGTGCTGGAACAGTTGCCGGGGCGTCAGCGGGAGCCCGGCCTGGGTGGCGCGGGCGACGATCTGGATGCTGAGGATGGAATCGCCGCCGAGGGCGAAGAAGTTGTCGTGGCGGCCGACCCGGTCGAGGCGGAGGACCTCGGCCCAGATCTCGGCGAGGCGCGCCTCGGTGGGGCCTTGCGGCGGGACATGGGGGGTGCCGGTATCGCCCCGCTCGGGCGCGGGCAGGGCCTTGCGGTCGACCTTGCCGTTGGGGGTAAGGGGGAGGGCGTCGAGGGTGACCCAGGCGGTGGGGACCATGTAGTCGGGCAGTTGGGCCTTGAGCGCCGCGCGCAAGGTCTCGGGGTCAACCGCCCCCACGCAGTACGCGACCAGGCGTTTCTCGCCGGGGGCGTCTTCGCGGAGCAGCACCACGGCGTCCCGGATACCGGGCTGTTGGCTGAGGGCGGCCTCGATCTCGCCGAGTTCGATGCGGAAGCCGCGGAGCTTGACCTGGTGGTCGATGCGGCCGAGGAATTCGAGCTCGCCGTCGGCCCGCCGGCGGGCGAGATCGCCGGTGCGGTAGAGGCGGGCGCCGGGAACCCGGCTGAACGGGTGCGGGATGAACTTCTCGGCGGTCAGCTCCGGGCGATGGAGATAGCCGCGGGCGAGACCGACCCCGCCGATGCAGAGTTCGCCGGGGACGCCGATCGGCACCGGCCGGCGTTGAGCATCCAGAATATAAATTTCGGTATTGGCAATCGGCCGGCCGATGGAGAGGGTGTCATCCCGTTCGCGGTAGGTGCCGATCGTGGTCCAGATGGTGGCCTCGGTAGGGCCGTACAGGTTGAAAAAGCGGCGATTCCGGCCCCAGCGCGCGGCCAGCTCCGGCGAGCAGGCTTCGCCCGCCACCGTGACGACCCGCAGCGCCGGCAAGCCTTCATGCGGCAGCAGCGCCAGCGCCGAGGGCGGCAAGGTCACCAGGCTGACGGCCTTCTCCCGCAACAGCCGGATCAGGGATGGTCCGGGCAGCAGGTCCTCGCGCTGCCCCAGGCAGAGGGTAGCCCCGGCGCCGAGGGCCATGACGATCTCGAAGGTCGAGGCATCAAAGCTGAGGGAGGCAAACTGCAAGACCCGGTCGCCCGGTCCGACGCCAAAACGGTGTCTCTGGGCGTCTGCAACATTGCACAGCCCGCGGTGCGGTAACAGGGTGCCCTTGGGTGTGCCGGTCGAACCCGAGGTATAGATGACATAGGCGAGATTCTCGGCGGTCAGGCCGACGGCCGAGGGGTCGGGATTGTGGGTGGGCTGATGCGCCCACGGCGTCGGGTCGCCGAGATCGATCACGGGCACGGCCGGCGCCGTCGCCAGGCTGCGGGACGCCAGCCCACCGTGGGTCAGCAGGACCCGTGGAGCGGCATCGGTCAGCATGTAAGCGAGGCGTTCCTCGGGATAGCCCGGGTCCAGGGGCACATAGGCCCCGCCCGCTTTGAGGACGGCGAGGAGGCCGATGACCATTTCGCAGCTTCGCTCCACGCAGAGCGCTACCCGGCGGTCCGGTCCGACGCCCAAGCGGCGCAGGTCGTGGGCCAGCCGGTTGGCGCGGGCGTTGAGATCCCGATAGGTCAGTACCTGGTCCTCGAACACGACCGCCACGGCGTCCGGGGTCTCCTCGGCCCGGGCTTCGAACAGCTGATGAATACAGCGATCCTTGGGATAGTCGGTGTCGGTGGCGTTCCAGGCGACCAGGAGCTGGCGGGCTTCGGCCTCCGGCAATAGCGGCAGCTCGCTCAGGCGCTGCGTCGGGTCGGCCACGATCCCACGCAGCAGGCAGTCGAAATGCCGGCCCAGGCGGTCGATCGTCTCGGCTTCGAACAGGTCCGTGCTGTACTCCCACACGCCGTGCAGCCCGGCCTCGCTGTCGCTCAGCACCAGGGTGAGGTCGAACTTGGCCGCGACCCCGTGCAGCGGCAGGGGACTCAGGGTCAGCCCCGGCAGCGTCAGGGTGGCTTCGGGCGTGTTCTGCAGCACGAACATGACCTGGAACAAGGGGCTGTGGCTGAGGCTCCGCTCGGGCTGGACCGCTTCCACGATGCGCTCGAACGGCACCTCCTGGTGGGCATAGGCGTCGAGGGCGCGCTGGCGGACCCGCGCCACCACCTCCTCGAAGGCGGGGTTGCCGGCGAGGTCGACCCGCAACACCAGGGTGTTGACGAAGAAGCCGATCAGGCCCTCGGTCTCGCGGCGGTTGCGGTTGGCGACCGGGGTGCCGACCACCAGGTCGTCCTGGCGGCTGTAGCGGGCGAGGAGGGTGAGGAAGGCACTCAGCAAGGTCATGAAGAGGGTGGCGCCGAGGCGCCGGCTCAAGGCGCGCAGGGCCTGGGTCAGGGCGGGGTCGAGGGCGAGGGGCCGGGTGGCGCCGTGGAAGCGCTGGACCGGCGGCCGCGGATGGTCGGTGGGCAGTTCCAGTAGGGTCGGCGCACTGGCCAGCTGCTGCTGCCAATACTGGAGCTGGCGGTCGAGCACCTCGCCCGACAGCCAGGTGCGCTGCCACTGGGCGTAGTCGGCGTACTGGATCGGCAGCGGCGGCAGGTCGGCGGGCTGGTGGAGCGCGTAGGCCGCGTACAGGCTCGACAGCTCGCGGACCAGGACCGCCATGGACCAGCCGTCGGAGACGATATGGTGCAGGTTCAGCAGCAAGCCGTGGTGGTCGGGCGCGAGGCGCACCAGGCTCGCCCGCAGCAAGGGGCCGTGGGCGAGGTCGAAGGGCCGGCGGGTCTCGTCGGCGATCCGGCGTTCGAACGCCGCGGCGCGGTCGGCCTCGGGCAGGGCGGCGAGATCGATGAGCGGCAGGGGGACCGGACCGGACGGGGCGATGTGCTGGACGGCGACGCCGTCGACGGTGGGGAAGGTGGTCCTGAGGCTCTCGTGGCGGCGCACGATCTCGGCGAGGCTGCGGCGGAGGGCGGCGACATCGAGAGGGCCGTGGAGCTCGAGGCCGCCGGGAATGGTGTAGGTGGCGCTGGGGCCTTCCAGCTGATCCAGGAACCACAGCCGTTCCTGGGCGAAGGCCAGGCGCAGGGGCTGGTGGCGGGAGACCGGCGTCAAGGGCGGCAGGGCGGCGGTGGGCGTGTCACGGGTGGCGTCGAGCGCGGCGGCGAGATCGGCGAGGGTGGGGTGTTCGAACAGCCGGCGCACGGGGAGTTCGAGGCCGAGGGTCTCGCGCACCCGCGACACCACCTGGATGGCGCGGAGGGAATGGCCGCCGAGGGCGAAGAAGTCGTCGTGGCGGCCGACCCTTTCGTGTCCGAATAGCTCGGCCCAGATCCCGGCGAGGAGCTCCTCGGTGGGGGTCTGCGGCGGGACGTAGGCGGCGCCGGCGCCGTCCCGCTCGGGCGCGGGCAGGGCCTTGCGGTCGACCTTGCCGTTGGGGGTGAGGGGGAGGGCGTCGAGGGTGACCCAGGCGGTGGGGACCATGTAGTCGGGCAGCTGGGATTTGAGTGCCGCGCGCAAGGTCTCGGGGTCAACCGCCCCCACGGTGTAGGCGACCAGGCGTTTCTCGCCGGGGGCGTCTTCGCGGAGCAGCACCACGGCGTCGTGGACACCGGGCTGTTGGCTCAAGGCGGCCTCGATCTCGCCGAGCTCGATGCGGAAGCCGCGGAGCTTGACCTGGTGGTCGATGCGGCCGAGGAACTCGAGCTCGCCGTCGGCCCGCCGGCGGGCGAGATCGCCGGTGCGGTAGAGACGGGCGCCGGGATGCCGGCTGAACGGGTGCGGGATGAATCGCTCGGCGGTCAGGTCCGGCCGATGGAGATAGCCGCGCGCGAGGCTCGTACCGCCGATGCAGAGTTCGCCGGGGACGCCGATCGGCACCGGACGCAGGGCACCGTCCAAAAGATACACCTGGGCATTCGCGATGGGGCGGCCGATGGCCGGCGACAGCGCCGCCTCGCCCTCACGGGGCACCCGCCCCGAGGTGGTGACCACGGTGTTCTCGGTGGGCCCGTAGTTGTTGACGAGCGGAAACGGCAGGGCGGCCGGCGGATACTGGTGCAGCCGGTCGCCGCCGGTCAGGAGAAGACGCAGCGCGGTCGCCTGCGGCCAGTTGAGGGGCACCACCACCTCGGCCAGCGGCGTCGGCAGAAAGCTGACGGTAATCGCCCGGGACACCAGCCAGTCCTGCAGCTCGGCCGCGGAACCGAGAACCGCCGGGGGGACGAGGTACAGGCTCGCGCCCGTGGCGAGATACGGCCAGATCTCCCAGACCGAGGCATCGAAGGCGGTTCCGGCCAACTGCGTGGCGCGATCGGCCGCGGTGACCTCGAACGCGTCCCGGTGCCAGAAGACGAGATTGAGGAGAGCGCGGTGCGACACCAGCACGCCTTTGGGTGTGCCGGTGGAGCCGGAGGTGTAGATGATGTAGGCGAGGTGGTCGGGCGCGACCGTCGTCGGCGGCGGGGTGTCCGGCCGTTGGGCGATCCGGTCCCAGCTCCGGTCCAGGGCGATCACCGGGGCGCTCGTCTCGGGCAGGCTTGCGCGCAGCCGGGCCTGGGTCAGCAGCACCGATACGGCGGCGTCCTCGAGCATGAAGGCCAGGCGCTCGCGGGGATAGGCGGGATCGAGGGGCACGTAGGCGGCACCGGCCTTGAGCACGCCCAGGAGGCCCACCACCAGCTCCGGGGCGCGTTCGAGGCACAGCCCGACCCGCTGTTCGGGCCCGACGCCGAGGGCCCGGAGATGATGGGCCAGCTGGTTGGCACGCGCGTTAAGGGTTTGGTAGGTGAGCACCTGGTCCTCGAACACGACCGCCACGGCGTCCGGGGTTGTCTCGGCCTGGGCTTCGAACAGCTGATGAATGCAGCGGTCCTTCGGGTACTCGGTGTCGGTGGCGTTCCAGTCGACCAGGAGCTGGCGGGCTTCGGCGTCCGGCACCAGCGGCAGCGCGCTCAGGCGCTGCGCCGGATTCGCGGTGATCCCGTCCAGTACGGTCTCGACATGCGCCAGCAGCCGTGCGACGGTCGCCGTATCGAAACGGCCCGCGTCATACAGCACCTTGAGCGACAGGGCCGAGCCCGGAATCGCAATGAGCGTGAGCGCATAGTTGGTCCGCTCCACCGCCCGAATATTGTGGAACTGAAGGCTGTGCCTCTGCTCGGTGAGCGCGGCGTCCACCGGGTAGTTCTCGAACACCACCAGGCTCTCGAACAAGGGCAGGCCGCGCGGGACTTCGCTCCAGCCCTGGATGTCCACCAGCGGACTGTAGGCGTATTGATCCCGCTCCGCCTGTTGGGCCTGCAGCTGTGCCAGCCAGGGCAGCACGTTCGCCTCGGCCGGGACACGGACGCGCACCGGCAAGGTGTTGATGAACAGCCCGACCATGTTCTCGACCCCGGGCAACTCGGCCGGACGGCCCGAGACGGTCGTGCCGAACAGGACGTCGGCCTCGCCGCTGTAGCGGGCGAGCAGCAGGGACCAGACGCCCTGGACCAGGGTGTTGAAGGTCAGCCTGTGGGCGCGGGCCAGGGCTTGCAGGCGCCCGGTCAGTTCCGCCGAGAGCCTGAGGGTTTGTTCTTCGTACGCGGTCGCGTCCGGCCGGCGTCCGCTTTCGCTCCGGCCGATCGGAAGCGGCGTGGGGGCGGTGAAGCCCTGGAGGGTCTCGCGCCAGAAGCGCTCGGCCTGTTCCAGGTCCTGGCGTTGCAGCCAGGCGATGTAGTCCCGGTAGGGTCGGGCGTAGGCTAGTTGCGGCTCGCGTCCGCTGCCGTGGGCGTCATAGTAATCCATCACATCCTTGAGGACCCGCGGCAGACTCCAGCCGTCGAGCAGCAGGTGATGATAGCTCCAGACGAATTCGTGTCGGTCTTCGGCCACCTGGATCAAGACAAAGCGCATCAGGGGAGCCTGGCCCAGTTCGAAGCCGCGGGCGCGGTCCGCGGCCAGGAACGCCTCCAGGCGCTCCGCTTGCTCATCCGGGGGAATCGCTCGCCAGTCTTCCTGGTTCCAGGGAAGATCCACCTGCCGATACACCACTTGAAGGGGGTCGCTGAGTTCCTCCCAATAAAAGGATGTTCGCAGGATCGGATGCCGTTGCACCGCGTGCCGCCAGGCTTCCCTTAAAGCGGATGCATTGATCTGTCCGACGAAGGTCCAGCTTGTCTGTTCGCAGTACATTCTGGATTCCGGAGCATGCAGGGTATGGAAGAGCATGCCCTGCTGCATGGACGAGAGCGGATAGATATCCTCCACCTGTCGGCTCGGTAGGCGCGCCAAAGTGGGCGCGTCGAGCCGTGCCAGGGGGAAGTCGGACGGGGTGAAGCCGCCGGCCTCGGGGGATTGGCAATGGGCGATGAGGGCCTGCAGGGCGTCCAGGAAGCCTTGCGCCAGCGCCTCGACCGTGGCCCGCCGATGCACCGCCGGGCAATAAGCCCAGTCCAGCCGCAGTTGGCCATCCATCACAAACCCGTTGATGTCCAGGAGGTGCGGGCGCTGTCCGCGGGGGCTGTAGAGCAAACCGCTGCCTTCCGGCGCCAGGCCGAGCAGGAGATCGCCGCCGATGAGGGTGTCGAGCTGGCCCAGGTAGTTGAAGCTCAGCTCGGGCGCCGGCAGCGCCGCGAGGGACGCCCGTACCGCCGGGTCGGGATGGCGATAGCGCAGCACGCCATAGCCGATGCCGCCCTGCGGGATCGTCCGCAGCTGCTCCTTGACCGCCTTCAGCGCCTCGCCGGGGGCGTCCGTGGCGAGGTCGAGCCGGACCGGATAAAGCGTGGTGAACCAGCCGACCGTGCGCGCCAGGTCCACACCCTCGAACAGCTCCTCGCGGCCATGGCCCTCCAGGTTCACCCACAGGGTCCGGACCCCGCTCCAGCGCGCCAGCGTCTGGGCCAGGGCGGTGAGCAGGACGTCGTTGATCCGGGTGCGGTACACCGGGGGCACGTCGTGCAGCAGGGCGCGGGTGGGCTCGCGGCCGAGGGTCACCGCCACATGGTCGGCGGCGGCAACGGTGTTGGCCTCGGGCGGGGCGTCGGCATCCCGCGGCAGGGGCGCGGCCGGGCCGCGCAGGCCTTGCCAGTAGTCGAGCTCCGGGCGCAGGCGTTCGGAGGCGGCGTAGGCGTCGAGCTGTTCGGCCCAGGTCTTGAAGGCGGTGGTCTTGGGCGGCAGGGCCGGGGGCTCGCCGCGGCCGAGCCGGGCATAGGCCTGCTGAAGGTCGTCGAGCAGGATGCGCCAGGAGACGCCGTCGACCGCCAGGTGATGGATCACCAGCAGCAAGCGGCCGGGCTGGCCTTCGCCGCGGGTGAAGAGGACGCTGCGCCACAGCGGGCCGTGCGCGAGATCGAGGCGGGCCTGCTGTGCGGCGGACACCTGCTCGATCACCGCGGCCTGGGCGGCGGGCGACAGGGCGGCGAGATCGACCACGCCGAACGGCAGGGGGGTGTCGGGTGCGGCATGGGTTTGCCGCCAGTGGTCCTGGTCGCGGCGAAAGCGCAGGTGCAAGGCATCGTGCTGGATCAGGAGGGTGTGCAGGACCCGGCGCAGGCGATCCGGGGCGAGGTCGGGAGCGACGCTCAGCAGGAAGGCCTGGTTGAAATGGTGGGGCTCGGTCCAGGCCTGGTCGAAGAACCAGTGCTGGATGGGGGTGAGCGGGGCGTCACCCTGGACCGGGCCTTGCTCGGCGGCGCGGGCCGGGCCGGTGCCGACCACGGCGGCGAGTTCGGCGATGCTCTGGTGCTGGAACAGTTGCCGGGGCGTCAGCGGGAGCCCGGCCTGGGTGGCGCGGGCGACGATCTGGATGCTGAGGATGGAATCGCCGCCGAGGGCGAAGAAGTTGTCGTGGCGGCCGACCCGTTCGAGCCGGAGGACGTCGGCCCAGATCTCGGCGAGGCGCGCCTCGGTGGGGCCTTGCGGCGGGGCATAGGGGGTGCCGGTCGCCCCTCGCTCGGGGGCGGGGAGGGCCTTGCGGTCGACCTTGCCGTTGGGGGTGAGGGGGAGGGCGTCGAGGGTGACCCAGGCGGTGGGGACCATGTAGTCGGGCAGCTGGGTCTTGAGCGCGGCGCGCAAGGTCTCGGGGTCGACCGCCCCGACGGTGTAGGCGACCAGGCGTTTCTCGCCGGGGGCGTCTTCGCGGAGCAGCACCACGGCGTCGTGGACACCGGGCTGTTGGCTGAGGGCGGCCTCGATCTCGCCGAGCTCGATGCGGAAGCCGCGGAGCTTGACCTGGTGGTCGATGCGGCCGAGGAACTCGAGCTCGCCGTCGGCCCGCCGGCGGGCGAGATCGCCGGTGCGGTAGAGACGGGCGCCGGGATGCCGGCTGAACGGGTGCGGGATGAATTTCTCGGCGGTCAGCTCCGGCCGATGGAGATAGCCGCGCGCGAGGCTCGTACCGCCGATGCAGAGTTCGCCGGGGACGCCGATCGGCACCGGACGCAGGGCACCGTCCAAAAGATACACCTGGGCATTCGCGATGGGGCGGCCGATGGCCGGCGACAGCGCCGCCTCGCCCTCACGGGGCACCCGCCCCGAGGTGGTGACCACGGTGTTCTCGGTGGGCCCGTAGTTGTTGACGAGCGGAAACGGCAGGGCGGCCGGCGGATACTGGTGCAGCCGGTCGCCGCCGGTCAGGAGAAGACGCAGCGCGGTCGCCTGCGGCCAGTTGAGGGGCACCACCACCTCGGCCAGCGGCGTCGGCAGAAAGCTGACGGTAATCGCCCGGGACACCAGCCAGTCCTGCAGCTCGGCCGCGGAACCGAGAACCGCCGGGGGGACGAGGTACAGGCTCGCGCCCGTGGCGAGATACGGCCAGATCTCCCAGACCGAGGCATCGAAGGCGGTTCCGGCCAACTGCGTGGCGCGATCGGCCGCGGTGACCTCGAACGCGTCCCGGTGCCAGAAGACGAGATTGAGGAGAGCGCGGTGCGACACCAGCACGCCTTTGGGTGTGCCGGTGGAGCCGGAGGTGTAGATGACATAGGCGAGGTGGTCGGGCGCGACCGTCGTCGGCGGCGGGGTGTCCGGCCGTTGGGCGATCCGGTCCCAGCTCCGGTCCAGGGCGATCACCGGGGCGCTCGTCTCGGGCAGGCTTGCGCGCAGCCGGGCCTGGGTCAGCAGCACCGATACGGCGGCGTCCTCGAGCATGAAGGCCAGGCGCTCGCGGGGATAGGCGGGATCGAGGGGCACGTAGGCGGCACCGGCCTTGAGCACGCCCAGGAGGCCCACCACCAGCTCCGGGGCGCGTTCGAGGCACAGCCCGACCCGCTGTTCGGGCCCGACGCCGAGGGCCCGGAGATGATGGGCCAGCTGGTTGGCGCGGGTGTCGAGTGCCCGGTAGGTCAGCACCTGGTCCTCGAACACGACCGCCACGGCGTCCGGGGTCTTCTCGGCCTGGGCTTCGAACAGCTGATGAATGCAGCGGTCCTTGGGGTACTCGGTGTCGGTGGCGTTCCAGTCGACCAGGAGCCGGTGGGCTTCGGCCTCCGGCACCAGCGGCAGCGCGCTCAGACGCTGCGACGGATTCGCGGCGATCCCGTCCAGTACGGTCTCGACATGCGCCAGCAGCCGTGCGACGGTCGCTGTATCGAAACGGCCCGCGTCATACAACACCTTGAGCGACAAGGCCGAGCCCGGAATCGCAATGAGCGTGAGCGCATAGTTGGTCTGCTCGATCGCCCGAATATTGTGGAACTGAAGGCTTTGCCTCTGCTCGGTGAGCGCGGCATCCACCGGGTAGTTCTCGAACACCACCAGGCTCTCGAACAAGGGCACGCCGCGCGGGACTTCGCTCCAGCCCTGGATGTCCACCAGCGGACTGTAGGCGTATTGATCCCG
The DNA here is from genome assembly GCF_003584645.1 of Methylocaldum marinum. Lineage (GTDB taxonomy): Bacteria > Pseudomonadota > Gammaproteobacteria > Methylococcales > Methylococcaceae > Methylocaldum > Methylocaldum marinum. The sequence continues at coordinate 1,214,329 of NZ_AP017928.1, read as the reverse complement.
CTCCGCCTGTTGGGCCTGCAGCTGTTCCAGCCAAGGCAGCACGGTCGCCTCGGCCGGGACGCGGACGCGCACCGGCAAGGTGTTGATGAACAGCCCCACCATATCCTCGACCCCAGCCAGGTCAGCCGGACGGCCCGAGACGGTGGCGCCGAACAGAACGTCGGTCTCGCCGCTGTAGCGGGCGAGCAGGAGAGCCCAGACGCCCTGGACCAGGGTGTTAAAGGTCAGCCGGTGGGTGCGAGCCAGGGCCTGCAGACGTCCGGTCAGCTCCGGCGAGAGCCTGAGGCTTTGCTCGTCGTACGCGGTCGCGTCCGGCCGGCGGCCGGTTTCGCTTCGGCCGATCGGAAGCGGCGTGGGGGCGGTGAAGCCCTGGAGGGTCTCGCGCCAGAAACGTTCCGCCCGGCCGAGATCCTGGCGTTGCAGCCAGGCGATGTAGTCCCGGTAGGGCCGGGTATAGGCCAATTGGGGTTCGCGTCCGCTGCCGTAAGCATCATAGTAATCCATCACGTCCTTGAGGACCCGCGGCAGACTCCAGCCGTCGAGCAAGAGATGATGGTAGCTCCAGACGAATTCGTGTCGGTCTTCGGCCACCTGGATCAGGGCACAGCGCATCAAAGGGGCCTGGCTCAGTTCGAAGCCGCGGGCACGGTCTGAAGCCAGAAACGCCTCCAGGCGCTCCGCGTGCTCATCCGGGGGCATCGCCCGCCAGTCTTCCTGCACCCATGGAACATCAACCGATTTGCGGACGATTTGCAACGGCTTCTTGGTGTTCCGCCACGCGAAAAGAGTGCGCAGGACAGCGTGCCGCTCCACTACCTGGTGCCAGGCCTGTCTGAAGGCCGAGACATCGAGCCGGCCGGTTATCGTCCAACTCGTCTGCTCACAGTACAACCCTGAGTCAGGGGCATAAAGAGTGTGAAAGAGCATCCCCTGCTGCAGAGGGGAGAGAGGATAGATAGATTCGATGTTCCTCTCGGCTTTGCTCATTTCTTGTACTCCTCAACCTCAGTAAATTCAGCGATAAGATTTTTAAGTTCGTCCAGGCTTAATTCGGCCTCCGGGAAGTCGGACGGGGTGAAGCCGCCGGCCTCGGGGGATTGGCAATGGGCGATGAGGGCCTGCAGGGCGTCCAGGAAGCCTTGCGCCAGCGCCTCGACCGTGGCCCGCCGATGCACCGCCGGGCAGTAGGCCCAGTCCAGCCGCAGCTGGCCGTCCATCACAAACCCGTTGATGTCCAGGAGGTGCGGGCGCTGTCCGCGGGGGCTGTAGAGCAAACCGCTCCCTTCCGGCGCCAGCCCGAGCAGGAGATCGCCACCGAGGAGGGTGTCGAGCTGGCCCAGGTAGTTGAAGCTCAGCTCGGGCGCCGGCAGTGCCGCCAGCGACGCCCGCACCGCCGGGTCGGGATGGCGATAACGCAGCACGCCATAGCCGATGCCGCCCTGCGGGATCGTCCGCAGCTGCTCCTTGATCGCCTTCAGCGCCTCACCGGGAGCGTCCGCGGTGAGGTCGAGCCGCACCGGATAAAGCGTGGTGAACCAGCCCACCGTGCGCGACAGGTCCACGCCCTCGAACAGCTCCTCGCGGCCGTGGCCCTCCAGGTTCACCCACAGGGTCCGGACCCCGCTCCAGCGCGCCAGCGTCTGGGCCAAGGCGGTGAGCAGGACGTCGTTGATCCGGGTGCGGTACACCGGGGGCACGTCGTGCAGCAGGGCGCGGGTGGACTCGCGGCCAAGGGTCACCGCCACATGGTCGGCGGCGGCGACGGTGTTGGCCTCGGGCGGGGCGTCGGCATCCCGCGGCAGGGGCGCGGCCGGGCCGCGCAGGCCTTGCCAGTAATCGAGCTCCGGGCGCAGGCGTTCGGAGGCGGCGTAGGCGTCGAGCTGTTCGGCCCAGGTCTTGAAGGCGGTGGTCTTGGGCGGCAGGGCCGGGGGCTCGCCGCGGCCGAGCCGGGCATAGGCCTGCTGGAGGTCGTCTAGCAGGATGCGCCAGGAGACGCCGTCGACCGCAAGGTGATGGATCACCAGCAACAAGCGGCCGGGCTGGCCTTCGCCGCGGGTGAAGAGGACAGAACGCCACAGCGGGCCGTGCGCGAGATCGAGACGCGCCTGCTGGGCGGCGGACACCTGCTCGATCGCCGCGGCCCGGGCGGCGGGCGGCAAGGCGGCGAGATCGACCACGCCGAATGGCAGGGGGGTGTCGGGTGCGGCATGGGTTTGCCGCCAGTGGTCCGGTTCGCGGTGAAAGCGCAGGCGCAAGGCATCGTGCCGGGCCCGGAGGGTGTGCAGGACCCGGCGCAGACGGTCCGGGGCGAGGTCGGGAGCGACGCTCAGCAGGAAGGCCTGGTTGAAATGGTGGGGCTCGGTCCAGGCCTGGTCGAAGAACCAGTGCTGGATGGGGGTGAGCGGGGCGTCACCCTGGACCGGGCCTTGCTCGGCGGCGCGGGCCGGGCCGGTGCCGACCACGGCGGCGAGTTCGGCGATGCTCTGGTGCTGGAACAGTTGCCGGGGCGTCAGCGGGAGCCCGGCCTGGGTGGCGCGGGCGACGATCTGGATGCTGAGGATGGAATCGCCGCCGAGGGCGAAGAAGTTGTCGTGGCGGCCGACCCGGTCGAGGCGGAGGACCTCGGCCCAGATCGCGGCGAGGCGCGCCTCGGTGGGGCCTTGCGGCGGGGCATAGGGGGTGCCGGTCGCCCCTCGCTCGGGGGCGGGGAGGGCCTTGCGGTCGACCTTGCCGTTGGGGGTGAGGGGGAGGGCGTCGAGGGTGACCCAGGCGGTGGGGACCATGTAGTCGGGCAGCTGGGTCTTGAGCGCGGCGCGCAAGGTCTCGGGGTCGACCGCCCCGACGGTGTAGGCGACCAGGCGTTTCTCGCCCGGGGCGTCTTCGCGGAGCAGCACCACGGCGTCGTGGATCCCGGGCTGTTGGCGCAAGGCGGCCTCGATCTCGCCGAGCTCGATGCGGAAGCCTCGGAGCTTGACCTGGTGGTCGATGCGGCCGAGGAACTCGAGCTCGCCGTCGGCCCGCCAGCGGGCGAGATCGCCGGTGCGGTAGAGCCGGGCGCCGGGAACCCGGCTGAACGGGTGCGGGATGAATCGCTCGGCGGTCAGCTCCGGGCGATGGAGATAGCCGCGCGCCAGGCTTGCGCCGCCGATGCAGAGTTCTCCGGGGACCCCGATCGGCACCGGACGCAGGGCACTGTCCAAAAGATACACCTGGGCATTCGCAATGGGCCGGCCGATGGCCGGCGCCAGCGTCCCCTCGCCCTCCCGGGGCACCCGCCCCGAGGTGGTGACCACGGTGTTCTCGGTGGGCCCGTAGTTGTTGACGAGCAGGAACGGCAGGGTGGCCGGCGGATACTGGTGCAGCCGGTCGCCGCCGGTCAGGAGAAGACGCAGCGCGGTCGCCCGCGGCCAGTTCAGGGGCACCACCACCTCGGCCAGCGGCGTCGGCAGAAAGCTGACGGTGATCGCCCGCGACACCAGCCAGTCCTGCAGCTCGGCCGCGGAACCGAGGACCGCCGGGGGGACGAGGTACAGGCTCGCCCCCGTGGCGAGATACGGCCAAATCTCCCAGACCGAGGCATCGAAGGCGGTTCCGGCCAGCTGCGTGGCACGGTCGGCCGCGGTGACCTCGAATGCATCCCGGTGCCAGAAGGCGAGATTGAGGAGACCGCGGTGCGACACCAGCACGCCCTTGGGGCGGCCGGTCGAGCCCGAGGTGTAGATGACATAGGCGAGATTCTCGGGCCCGACCGTCGACGACGGCGTGCTGTCCGGCCGCTGGGCGATCCGGCCCCAGCTCCGATCCAGGGCGATCACCGGGGCCGAGATCGAGGGCAGAAGGTCGGCCAGCCGGGCCTGGGTCAGCAGCACCGACACGGCGGCGTCCTCTAGCATGAAGGCCAGCCGCTCGCGGGGATAGGCGGGATCCAGGGGCACATAGGCGGCCCCCGCCTTGAGCACGCCCAAGAGCCCCACCACCAGTTCGGGCGAGCGTTCGAGGCACAGCCCGACCCGTTGTTCGGGACCGACGCCGAGGGCCCGGAGATGATGGGCCAATTGGTTGGCACGCGCGTTAAGGCTTCGGTAGGTGAGCACCTGGTCCTCGAACACGACCGCCACGGCGTCCGGGGTTGTCTCGGCCCGGGTTTCGACCAGCTGATGAAGACACCGGTCCTTGGGATAGGCGGTATCGGTGGCGTTCCAGTCGACCAGGAGTTGGTGGGCTTCGGCGTCCGGCAATAGCGGCAACTCGCTCAGGCGCTGCGTCGGGTCGGCCACGATGCTCCGAAGCAAATACTCGAAATGGCGCCCTATGCGGTCGATCGTCTCGGATTCGAACAGGTCCGTGCTGTATTCCCATTCTCCATGAAGACCGTGCGCCGTCTCGTTCAGCGATAGGCTAAGATCGAATTTCGCGGCCGTACCTTGAAGTGGTAATGGGCTTAATGTGAGTCCCGGCAGCTCAAGCTTTGCAAGAGGGTCTCCCAACAGACTGCTATGCAGCACGAACATGACCTGGAACAAGGGGCTGTGGCTGAGGCTCCGCTCGGGCTGGACGGCTTCCACGATGCGCTCGAACGGCACCTCCTGGTGGGCATAGGCGTCGAGGGCGCGCTGGCGGACCCGCGCCACCAGGTCCTCGAAGGGGGGATTGCCGGCGAGGTCGACCCGCAACACCAGGGTGTTGACGAAGAAGCCGATCAGGCCCTCGGTCTCGCGGCGGTTGCGGTTGGCGACCGGGGTGCCGACCACCAGGTCGTCCTGGCGGCTGTAGCGGGCCAGGAGGGTGAGGAAGGCACTCAGCAAGGTCATGAAGAGGGTGGCGCCGAGGCGCCGGCTCAAGGCGCGCAGGGCTTGGGTCAGGGCGGGGTCGAGGGCGAGTGTCCGGGTGGCGCCGTGGAAGCGCTGGACCGGCGGCCGCGGATGGTCGGTGGGCAGTTCCAGCCGGGTGGGCGCACCGGCCAGCTGCTGCTGCCAATACCGGAGCTGGCGGTCGAGCACCTCGCCCGAAAGCCAGGTACGCTGCCAGAGGGTGTAGTCGGCGTACTGGATCGGCAGCGGCGATAAGGTCGCTCGCCGGCCCAGGGCATAGGCACGATATAGCGTCGAGAGTTCCTGAAGCAAGACGTCCATTGACCAGCGATCGGAAATAATGTGGTGCTGCGTCAAGAGGAGGCCATGTTCATGCGCCGCAAGGCGCACCAAACGCGCCCGCAGCAAGGGGCCGTGGGCGAGATCGAAGGGCCGGCGGGTCTCGGCGGCGGTCAGCCGTTCGAGTTCCGCGGCGCGGTCCGCGTCGGGCAGGGCGGCGAGATCGATGAGCGGCAGGGGGACCGGGCCGGGCGGGACGATGTGCTGGATGGCGACGCCGTCAACCGCGGGGAAGCTGGTGCGCAAGCTCTCGTGGCGGCGCACGATTTCGGTTAGGCTTTGCTGCAGTGCGTCGGTCTTCAGCACACCTTCAAGTTTCAGTCCCACCGGAATGATATAAGTGGTACTGGGGCCTTCCAGTTGATCCAAAACCCACAGTCGTTCCTGGGCAAACGACAGAGGCAAACTCTCGTTTCTTGGGGCGGGACCGATGGGCTCTGAGGAACCATCAGCGCTCAGGCTTCTTTGGCGCAGCAGGAGTAGTATTTCTGCTTTGTGCTCGGCCAGCCCCTTCCGTAGCTCGGGTGTCAGTATGCCCGCGGGAGCACGAACCCGCAGCCGTTCGTCCTCGGCCCAAAGTTTTACGTCGAGATTAGAAAGCTCAGCTAAAATTTTCTTCAGATTCACAAGGCTATTTCCTCTATATCCTCACTCACATCAGAAGACGGCGAATTTGATAAGGCCAAGTCCGACAGCGCGAAATGGTTGAGCAGTACCCCTGTTAGGTGTGCAATGCTGCTCTTTCCAATGAACTCCCCGATAGGGACATCGACTTTCAGATCGCTCATGAACCGATTTTTCAATTGAGTGCCCATGAGCGAGTCAAACCCCAGTTCGTTCAACGATTGCTGCGGCGTTATCCGAAACGGTGACTCAAGCCCGAGGATTTCCGCGGTTCTCTGCCGAACGTAAGCCATCACCAATTCCTCACGATCGTCTGGGTCCGCCTCCTCCAGCCGTTGCAAGATCTGAAGCTCCTGTTCGGACGCTCGCTTAACGCCGCCATCCGGTGAATTCGGTTCTGATATCAATTTCGAGAGCAGTGGTGACTCAGCGGCGGGGAGTTGCCTCCGGAATACCGTCCAATCGGCCGGCAGCACGCCGATCTGGGCTTGGTCCACTCCGAGTACCTGTCCGAGAATTTGCAATCCCAATTCGGGAGGAATCGAATTCAATCCCTGAGCGCTCAGACGAGTCTGGTGGCGGCCGGCAAGGTTCGCCGCCATTCCCACCTCGGCCCACGGCCCCCAATTCAGGCTCAAGCCCGGCTGACCCAAGAACCGGCGATGTTGAGCAAGTGCATCGAGAAAGGCGTTGGCCGCCGCATAATTCGCCTGGCCCGGCGAACCGAGGAGGGAAGCGGCCGAGGAGAAGAAAACCAGGAAGTCCAGTGGCAGGTTTTGGGTCAAGACATGGAGATTCCAGGCTCCGTTGACCTTTGGATCCATGACTCGCGTCAAACGCTCGCCGTTCTGTTGCACTAGGACTCCATCATCAAGAACACCGGCGGCGTGGATGATCCCTCGCAGCGGCGGCCCGGAGGAATGCAGCGCCTCGACTACTCTGGCCATATCCTCCGGATCGGCGACATCCGCCTGCGCGACAAAAATCTTTGTTCCAGCCTGCTCCAGTCGACTTAGAAATCTTTCGGCCTCCATCGAAGCCGGATGGCGCCCGACGAGAACCAAATACCGGGCTCCCTGTTGCACCATCCACTCGGCTACTCTCAGGCCCAGGCTTCCAAGACCTCCGGTAATCAGATAGGTGCCATCCGGCTTTAACTGCAACTCTTGCGATGCCGGAAGCTGAGTCCGGATCAAGCGAGCGACATAACGTCGTCCATTCCGAATAGCGATGTAGTTTTCCGCTCGCGAATCCCCGATCTCTCCTAAAAGCCTTGTCGCTTCATCCGCTGCGGCATCGGGGTTCAGGTCGACCATGCCACTCCATAATTGGGGGTGCTCCAGGCCGATGACCTTGCCGAGTCCCCACAGAGGAGATTGGGCTACCGCCAGCGGGTGACGGTGCCCGGCCGATACCGCGCCACGAGTCACCAGCCACAAGCGCGGCGAGACGGCGTGTTTAAGGAGCGCTTGCAACAGATGCAGTACGCTTACGCACCCCCGGTTCCGGGCCTGCGCCAGGGAGGAGATCGTCAAGGCACGCGACGGTGCCGCCTCCAGACTCCATAAATGGACAACCCCTTGTAATTGAGGCGAGGCCGGATCTTCCAAAAGAGATTGGATGAGTGCTTCAAAATCGGCCGAACGAGTGGGGTCGATGCAGGGCCTTTCGGATTCTACAGCCGCATCATCGGCCGCTCCGGCGTAGACCAGAACACAATGTTGGCCGCGTTCCTGAAGCAGCCTCGCCAGGGATTCTCCGACTCCGGTCCGGTCTGCCAGAATGAGCCAACGGCCGGGGTGGCCGAATCCGGTTTGTGCCTGACCTGCGTCGGACTCATGGGGCGCGACATCCCAATCCAAACGGTAGAGCCAATCCTGAGCACCGGCGGCCGCTTGCTGTAGGTGATGCTGCTCGACCAATGACTGAACCAGATCAGGCAACAGCTTTTTTTGTTCCTCGGAGAAGTTTCCGGCGTTTTCCAGGAGCCGTATCAGCCCTAGGGTATCTCTCTGGTCCAGAAGACGAACGATCGGAGTATGAGCATCTTTCTGCGATGAAGCGGTCTCGCTGCGCCCAGTCTCGGGAGTTTCCATCCAATAACGCGAGCGCTGCCATGGATAGGTGGGCAAAGCCACTCGCCGCCGCGTGTAGTCTCGATCGAAGCCCAACCAGTTGACCGGCGCGCCGCGGCAATACAATTCTCCCAAGCTCGAGAGCAGCGGCTGCCAATCCGACTGTTCCTGGCGCAGGCTGGGGAGCCAGACTCCAGTGGCTTCCGGTAGGCATTGGCAGCCCATCTCCAATAAAATGGGCTTCGGACCTATTTCCAGGAACACGTCGATTCCCAACTCACGCAACGTCTCCATGCTTGCCGCAAATCTCACCGGCTCTCTCGTATGCCGGCACCAATATTCCGGGGCTGCCATTTCAGTCGGTGAGACGAGTCTGCCCGTGATATTCGAAATCAGGCTGATTTGAGGAGGCGAGTAGCTGATTCTCGAGGCAGCCCGCAGGAAAGGCGTGAGCATGGGTTCCATCAATTCGGAATGGAAGGCGTGGGAGACCGTCAATTTCCTAGTCTTGATGCCCTTGGCCTCAAGTGACATGACGATCGCCTCGACTGCCCCTCGCCGCCCGGAAATCACCGAATTCTGCGGGCCGTTGAAGGCCGCAATCGAAACCTCGCCGGCGTGGGTTCGAATCTCAGCAGAGACGCGAGCTTCGTCGGCGAACACCACGGTCATCTCTCCCCCTTCGGGAAGGTTCTGCATCAAACGGCCCCGCTCGGCAATCAGCTTCAGACCTTCCTCCAGGCCGAAGACACCGGCCACACAGGCAGCGACGTATTCCCCGAGGCTGTGGCCCACGACGACCGAAGGTTCGATGCCCCATGACCTCCATAGTTGAGCCAGGGCATATTCCAGGGCAAACAGGGCGGGCTGAGCGTAAGCCGTCTGATCTAACGGTGAGATTTCTCCGGAAGTCGGGTAGAGGATTTCAATCAGGCTTCGATCCAGCCGGGGTTGCAGGATTTCGTCGCAGCGATCGAGCACTTGGCGGAAATAGGGTTGAATCTCGTACAGCTGGCGCCCCATGCCGATGTACTGGGACCCTTGACCCGTGAAGAGGAACGCGACCTTGGGCTTGCGGGTGCCGGACACCAGTCCCGTGAATACCCGTGTCGATTCACGGCCGGCGACGAAATCCGCAAGTTGTCTTCGGGCCTGAGCAACGGAATCCGTCACGATGGCCAGCCGATGGTTGAACTGTGACCGGCCCGTATTGGCTGAATAACAGATGTCGGAGAGCTCCGCGCACGGATCTGTCGCCAGATGGTCCGAATATCGAACGGCACACTCCCGGAGCGCTTCCTCCGTCTTCGCCGAAAGCGTAAGCAGGTGCAGAGGCCGCTCGATTTCCACTCGGCCAGGTTCGGCGATAGGCGCCTCTTCCAACACTACGTGGGCATTGGTACCGCTGAAACCGAAGGAGCTTACGCTCGCCACTCGCCTGCCGTGCGGCCATCTCCGCCGCTCGGATGCTACTGACACGGGCAGTTCCGACCATGGGATGTGCGGGTTGGGGACGTGAAAGTGCAAACTCGGCGGGATCTCTCCGTGCTGTAGTGCCAGCACCACCTTGATCAGCCCCGCCATGCCGGCCGCTGCTTCCAAATGTCCGATGTTGGTTTTCACCGAGCCGATGATCAAGGGTTCCTGTCGTTCGCCGAACACCGCTCCGAGCGCCCCCACTTCAATCGGATCGCCAAGCGATGTTCCCGTACCGTGCGCCTCCAGATAATGCACCTCGGAAGGACTGAGTTGGGCGTCCCTCAACGCCGCTCGAATCACCGCTTGTTGTGCCGGTCCGTTGGGTACCGTCAGTCCGCTGCTGCGTCCATCGTGATTGATCGCGCTGCCCCGGATCACTGCCAGGATATTGTTGCCGTCACGCTGAGCGTCCGTGAGGCGCTTGAGTACCACCGCGCCGCAGCCCTCGGCCCGAACGTAGCCATCGGCCGCGGCGTCGAACGTTCTGCAACGACCGGTGGGCGAGAGCATCCGAGCCTGGCAGAAATTGATGAAAAGCTCCGGGCCCAGCAACACATTCGCAGCCGCCGCCAACGCCAGATCACACTCGCCGTTGCGCAGACTGGTGATCGCCAAGTGCACCGCCACCAACGAGGAGGAGCAGGCCGTGTCTACGGCCAGATTCGGCCCTCGCAAGCCCAGTACATAGGACAGGCGACCCGCCGATGTGCTGTGGGCGGTGCCGGTGGCCAAATAGGCATCGATCTGTTCGGGAGGCCGCTGCAGCAACTTATCGTGATAGTCGTCGGTACTGACCCCCACGAACACGCCGGTGGAGCTGCCGGCCAGGTGCTCGGGCACCAGCCCGGCGTGCTCCAATGCTTCCCAGCCCAGTTCCAGCAACAGCCTCTGCTGTGGATCTAGGCTCATGGCCTCGCGCGGGGCGATGCCGAAGAAATCAGCATCGAAGCCGTCCGGACTCCCGATAAAACCGCCAGCGCGCACATAGATCTTGCCCGGTATTCCGGGCTCGGGATCGTAATTTGCATCCACATTCCAGCGATCCCGAGGTACTTCGCCGATGGCATCCACTCCTTCAGCCAAGAGTTGCCAGAACGCCTCAGGGTCGGGTGCGCCGGGAAATCGGCAGCTCAGTCCGATAATCGCGATCGGTTCGCAGCGAGCGCGCTTCATCGCGTCGAGCTCGTTCCTCAGCTCTCGCAGCTCGACGATGGCTTTTTTCATCAAGGCGTGCTGAACCCGCGGGTCCGTTCCACTCATCGTGTTCTCCACTGACTTCAAGCGTCGTTGTTGTCGTTAAGTTGCGGGTGTTGCAGGTTGTCCGTTGCAGGATGGGCGACGTCACAAGCCCAATTGGCTCATTGCACTGGGCTTCCCGGCCGGGCGGCCGGAATAGCGTTGCCGAGCGTTTCCGGTGTTCTATTGGTTTCAGATGTTTTTCGAGTGGTTTATCAGCAAGCGTCCCCGTGGCCGGCAAGTCACGTTCATGTAACAGGCGGCTCGGTCGTTGCCCGAGCACGTGCATTTTCGGGGAATCGACCGAAAAAGGCCTGTCGGCGAAAACTGATTTTTGTGTAAGTCTTCGCTTACATCTGGCAATTCGGTGTTTCGCAAGCGACAGGTACGGATAGTCCTGGAAATTGCGGTTGGATGTGGTCGAGTGTGCAGCGGGCGGGTAGGCGCCTGCAAGGAAGGTGGACTCCCGCGCTCCTAGAAGTATCGGTTCGCGACTCCGGGCCGACCGTTTGCGACTGGCAAGGGCGGCTAAAGACTTGTTTGCGATTGGGACGCAACACGACCCGGCGACTCGGCTGCCGTGCAGCGTGGCCATGTAGCGGCTTGATTCAGGAGGCGAGATCGATTCAAGGCGGGATGTTCCGATTGATCAGGCTTTTTGGATCCATCCAAACGATCGACTGACACTCGTGTTCCAAACCCCCCCTTGATTATCAGCATCTCTACATTGTTCTTCGCTCTCCTTTTTTGCCTTGACTCTAGTTGACTTGGAAAAGTGATACCTGCGGCTGAAAGTGCCTTGATTGTCTTGAAGAACGCCTTCACGTTACTTCTTGTAAGCGAAGACTTACACAAAAATCAGTTTTCGCCGACAGGCCTTTTTCGGTCGATTCCCCGAAAATGCACGTGCTCGGGCAACGACCGAGCCGCCTGTTACATGAACGTGACTTGCCGGCCACGGGGACGCTTGCTGATAAACCACTCGAAAAACATCTGAAACCAATAGAACACCGGAAACGCTCGGCAACGCTATTCCGGCCGCCCGGCCGGGAAGCCCAGTGCAATGAGCCAATTGGGCTTGTGACGTCGCCCATCCTGCAACGGACAACCTGCAACACCCGCAACTTAACGACAACAACGACGCTTGAAGTCAGTGGAGAACACGATGAGTGGAACGGACCCGCGGGTTCAGCACGCCTTGATGAAAAAAGCCATCGTCGAGTCAAGAGAGTCGAGGTCAACAATAGATGAGTAAACGCATTCCTGACCAGTTTTCCACACTGGTCGAAATCCTACACTGGCGAGCACTTCATCAGCCCGAGCGGCCGGCCTATACCTTCTTGATGCATGAGGAGCAAAAAGAAATTCATCTAAGCTACGGGGAGCTGGATCGCAAGGCGCGATCCATCGCCGCGATGCTGCAAAGTCTGGGGACGCCAGGCGCGCGGGCATTGCTCCTGCATCCGCCGGGGTTGGATTACATTACCGCTCTGTTCGGATGCCTGTACGCGAAGATCATCGCCATTCCGGCGTATCCCATCCATCCAACTCAAACTAACCGTACATATACCTTGCCTCGTCTTGAGGCAATCGCACAAGATGCAGGCGCAACGCTGGCACTGACGACACGGGACATCCGTTCTCATATGGAATCCATCATATCGAGCCAGCAGGAATTCCAAGCCGGGCAGCTCGCTTCACTGCGCTGGATCGCTACCGACGACGTGGAAGCCGGTCTTGAAGACGGATGGAGAATGCCCTCCATTACAAGAGAAACACTGGCTTACCTTCAATACACTTCCGGTTCCACACGGATGTCCAAGGGAGTCATGGTGAGCCATGGCAACGTGATACACAACTCGGCAGTGGTACAGGAAAAATGGCAAATGCCCCACGATGGGGAAATGGTCAGCTGGCTACCGCTGCACCACGATTTAGGGCTGGTTGCGGGTGTGCTGTTTCCTTTCTGCGAGGGTTACCACAGCACATTGATGTCGACTTTCTCGTTCGTCAAATGGCCTCCTCGGTGGTTGTGGGCCATTTCCGGCATGAAAGACAGGCCTGTCGTCAGCTGCGCGCCCAATTTCGCCTATCAGCTCTGTGTCCGCACGATGACTGCCAAACAGCGGGAGAGCCTCGATCTCAGTAATTGGTGCATAGCGCTTAATGCCGCCGAACCCGTCCGCGTCGAAACACTAAAGCGATTTGCCAAGACCTTTGAGCCGTGCGGCTTTCGCTGGGAAGCATTTTGGCCAGGTTACGGACTTGCCGAGGCCACCTTGATCGTGTCGGGCGGACATAAGACGGAACCTCCCGTAATCCATGAAATTGACAAGGTGGCTTTCACAAACAACCGTATAGTCGATGCAAGCAAGGATGATGAGAACGCTTGTACTCTCGCGGGCTGTGGTCAGGCTCTGGTCGATCAGAGCGTCGCGATTGTCGATCCCGCATCCTTAACCCGATGCGCCCCCGGTCGGATCGGGGAAATCTGGGTGTCCAGTCCGAGTGTGGCAAAAGGATATTGGAATCGAGCCGCGGAAACGGAGAACACCTTCCAGGCTCATTTGGCGGACACCGGCGAAGGCCCTTTCCTGCGTACCGGCGATCTCGGATATCTGCATGACGGCGAGCTGTTTATCACCGGCCGGCTCAAAGACTTGATCATCATTCGCGGCAGTAACCATTACCCGCAGGATATCGAAGTAACGGTGGAGGAAAGCCATAGGGTATTGCGGCCCGGTGGCGTAGCTGCTTTCTCGATGGACCTTGAAGGAGAAGAGCGGTTGATCGTGGTGCAGGAGATCAATCCGCGCAAGGACGTGGATCTTGACGCCGTGATCGGCGCGATACGCCAAGCCGTCACCGAAGTGCATGAGCTTCAAGTGTATGCGGTGGTTCTTATCGAACCTCGGACTATCCCGAAGACTTCCAGCGGGAAAATTCAAAGGAGCGCTTGCCGGAAAGCCTTTGAGGAAGGTCATCTACAAGTCGTTAAAGAGTGGCGCTTGACAAGGCCGCAGGGAAGCACTGGGGACAAGACTATCCCGGATGAGGCGCGAACCGCTGTCGGGAATGCGGCGGAAACGCACAAGCCCAGCAGGACTCCAGGCGCGAGACTCATCGAAGCGTGGTTGATTGCACAGCTCGCCGAAGTGCTGGGCATAAAAGCCGACGAAATCGGGCGGCGGCAGCCGTTTGCCGGCTTTGGTCTGGATTCCGCCCAAACCGTGAGGCTGATCGGAGACCTGGAAGCGTGGCTCGAGCGTCCGTTGTCTCCGACCCTGGCGTGGGAGTTTCCGAGCGTGAGCGCGCTGTCGGAACATCTGGCTGGAGAGATCGGCAGTCCGGCACTTCTTGACAGGGATGCATCACGAAGTTTCGATTCGGAACCCATTGCGATCATCGGCCTTGCTTGTCGTTTTCCGAAAGCCGAGGAGCCGGAGACGTTCTGGAGTCTTTTGCAGAACGGAGTGGATGCCATCACCGAGATTGCGAAGGACAGATGGGATGTCGATGCCTTCTACGATACGAATCCGGCGACACCGGGAAAAATGAACACGCGCTGGGGCGGGTTTCTGGATCACGTGGATCTGTTCGATGCCGACTTCTTTGGCATCTCGCCCCGAGAGGCGGCTAGCATGGATCCTCAGCAGCGGCTGATTCTGGAGGTAGGCTGGGAAGCCTTGGAGCGGGCCGGTCAGGCAGCGGACAAGCTGGCCGGCAGTCGGACCGGTGTGTTCATGGGCGTTTGCAGCAATGACTATTCCCGACGCCAATTCGGCGATCCGGCTGCGGCTGACGCTTATGCCGGCACCGGTAATGCGTACAGCATTACGGCCAACCGTCTCTCTTATCTGCTTGATCTGCGAGGTCCCAGCCTTGCGGTGGATACAGCCTGCTCATCGTCTCTGGTTGCGGTCCACTATGCCTGCCGGAGTCTTCGGAGCGGTGAATGCGATATGGCCCTGGCGGGAGGCGTGAATCTGATTCTTTCTCCGGAGCCGACCGTCACTTATTCTCAGGCCCGCATGATGGCCTCCGACGGACACTGTAAGACCTTCGACGCAGAGGCTGACGGTTATGTACGCGGGGAAGGGTGTGGGGTCATAGTCCTAAAGCGCCTCTCTGATGCACTGAAGGATGGCGACCGAGTCCTGGCGGTGGTTCGTGGCTCGGCAGTCAACCAGGATGGTCGCAGCAACGGTCTGACCGCACCCAACGGCATTGCTCAGCAGGAGGTTATCCGCCTGGCCTTGAAAGATGCCGGGGTTGCTCCCGATCAGGTTTCTTACGTGGAGGCCCATGGCACCGGCACGCCGTTGGGCGATCCCATCGAGTTTCGGGCAATAACGGCGGTACTCGGGAATGGGCGACCGCAGGACCGGCCTTGCGCAGTCGGTTCGGTTAAGACCAACATCGGGCATTTGGAGGCGGCAGCCGGGATCGCCGGGTTGATAAAAGGTGTGCTGGTGTTACAACACGAGGAGATACCACCTCATCTACACTTAAAAAAGATCAATCCTCATATCCCCTTGATCGACTCGTCGTTCTTCATCGCCACCGAACGACGCACTTTGCCTCGAGCCAACACGCCGCCACTGGTCGGGGTCAGCTCCTTCGGGTTTGGTGGAACCAACGCCCACGTACTGCTGGAGCAGGCGCCGGAACGGGAGAATGTGTGCACGCAACAGGAGCGGCCACTGCATCTCTTGACCCTTTCGGCGCGGACCAAGCCGGCATTAAAGGCATTGGCCGGCCGCTACGAAGCTTATCTTAAGGCCGGTAATCCCGCACCGCTGAGTGATATTTGCTTTACAGCCAATAGCGGACGGACACGGTTTGGCGAGCGTCTTGCCGTCCTGGCGGAGTCGCCTTCAGACCTGCAGGCCAAATTGGCGGCCTTTGTAGCGGGACAAACGCCATCCCAATTGTGGTTGGATCAAGCGGCCGAGTATCCGCCGAAGGTGGCGTTTCTATTCACTGGGCAGGGGGCTCAGCACATCGGCATGGGTCGGGAGCTGTACGAGAGCCAGCCGACATTTCGGCGTGCGGTGGACCGTTGCGCGGAACTGCTCCGGCCTTGCCTCGAAGTGCCGCTGACGGATGTGCTTTTTGGCGAGCATTCCGCGCTGATGGAACAAACGGCCTATACCCAGCCGGCCCTGTTCGCTTTGGAATATGGGCTGGCCGAGCTATGGCGCAGCTGGGGCATCGAACCCGTCGCAGTTCTGGGCCACAGCATCGGAGAGTACGTGGCGGCCCATGTGGCTGGCGTTTTTAGTCTGGAAGACGGCCTGCGCCTGGTGGCGGCGAGAGGGCAGTTGATGCAGGCACTGCCGCAGGACGGCGCCATGGTCGCCGTATTGGCTCCGGAGACGCGAGTGCGGGCGACGTTCGGGACCTATGCCGACGAGGTGGCGATCGCCGCAGTCAATGGTCCCGAGAGCGTGGTGCTATCGGGCAGGGATACGGCTGTTCGCGCGGTGGTTGCGGAACTGGAATCGCAGGGCGTGCGTACCAAAGCTCTGAACGTCTCCCATGCTTTTCACTCCCCGTTGATGGAACCCATTTTGGATGAATTCCGGAAAGTGGCCACGCAAATCGACTACTCGATGCCTCGGCTTGCGCTGATCTCCAACGTCAGCGGAGAGGTCGCTGGCGAGGACATCACACAGGCGCGATACTGGTGTGAACACATTCGTCAGCCGGTGCGCTTTTCGGACGGGATGGCGGCGCTCCACCGCATGGGCTGCGAAGTTTTCGTCGAGCTGGGGCCGCAGCCGATCCTGCTGGGGATGGGGCAGCACTGTCTCGCTGCAAAATCCGGGCTGTGGCTACCCAGTCTTCGCCCGGAGCGGGAATGGCCGCAGATCCTGGAGAGCCTGGCGGCGCTGTACGTCCGTGGGGTAAATCCGGACTGGGAAGGTTTTGACCGTGACTATGCCCGCAGCAAGGTGACGCTGCCGACCTATCCCTTTGAGCGCCGCCGCTATTGGATAGAAGCATCGGAGCAAAGTTTGCGGTTTCCTCGGGGAAGGAAGCTCCACCCTTTGCTCGGAGAGCGTATCGATACGGCGGTCTTCACGCTGTTCCAACACGCGTTGGATGCGCGGCAGCCCGCCTATCTCGGTGACCATAGAGTCTATCAACAAGTCGTCCTTCCCGCGGCGGGCTATTTGGAGATGGCCTTGGCGGCCGGCGTGCAGGTCCTCGGCAGCCGCTGTCTGAGCGTGGAAGACATTGTGATTCACCGGCTGTTGTGCCTGCCGGCGGAGGGCGTCAGAACGGTGCAGTGCACGCTTACGCCCGAGGGTGAGGGACAGCACTGGCGGATTTTTAGCGGCGAGGAGGGGCTCGCGGGGCCGGCGTGGATGTTGCATGCCGAGGGCTGGCTAAGGGACGCTAGGGCGCAGGCCGAGCAGGTTGAATTGGCTCGCTTGCAGAAGGAACTGCCCGAGCGGCTGGAGGTGGCGGCCTATTATGAACGGTTGTGCCGGCAGGGGTTGGCCTATGGCCCCCGATTTCAGGTCATCGAAGCATTATGGCGCGGAATGGAGCGGGCGCTCGGAAAGGTGCGGATCCCGCCGGACTTGGCCGGCGAAGCCTCCGTGTATCGGCTGCACCCGGTTCTTTTGGACGGGGCTTTGCAAGTATTGATGGCGGCCCTGGGAGAGGTGCAAAGGACTTACCTGCCTCTTTCGGTCGAACGGTTCACGCTGCTCAAACCTGTAGAGGACACGTTCTGGAGCGATGTGCGGCTACGCTCGGCGGAGTCCGAGACGGTGGTCGCCGATCTTCGGCTGTTGACTGACGATGGACGGGTTCTGGCCTTAATCGAAGGACTACGGCTCAAGTCTGCCGACCGTGGAGTGCTCCTGGGCGAGGCGCCCTCGTGGGAGTGGCTGTACGAGTTGGCCTGGCGACCGCAAGAAACCGAACTCTCCAACGCATGGGGCTATCTGCCCGCGCCGAAAGCGATGACCGAGATGCTGGAATCGCTGCTTGTCGATACAGCGCCGAAGAGAGACATCGGGCTTTTGGGGCGACGTCTGGACGCCCTGAGCATAGCTTACATTCTTAAGGCCTTGCGACAGCTAGGCCTGGTCCTGGAGCCACAGCTGCGTTTCTCGACCGCCGGGTTGGCGAAGCAGCTCGGGATCGTCAGGCGCCATGAACCGCTGCTGGACAGATTACTGGCGCGCCTAGCCGGGATAGGTATCCTGCAATCCCTAAATGGGCAGTGGGAAGTCATTGCTAAACCAGGTCTTGGGCTGGAACCGGAAGTCGTCGGAGACGAGATGGAAATGGTTCTGCTGAGGCGCTGCGGCAGCCGATTGGCCGAGGTCCTGCAAGGAAACTATGATCCGTCGTCCCTGCTGTTTCCCGAGGGCGACCTCGAACCCGGGGCGTCCCTTTTTCCGGAGACACAGGAACTACAGCTGCTTTACCGTTTGGTGCAGCGAACCCTCTCCGAGGTGTTGGCGCGGATGCCGATTGGTGAGGATTTGCGAATCCTGGAAATCGGAGCCGGTACCGGAAGCTTAACCCGCTGCCTGCTGCCGGGGCTGCCTGCCGGTCGTACCGAATATGTCTTTACCGATATTTCGACGGCACTTATTGCCCGTGCGAGGCAACAGTTCTTCGCCCATTCCTTCGTCGACTACCGCTTGTTGGATATCGAGCAATCCCCGCAGGCACAAGGAATTGCTGCCGGCCGCTACCAGCTGGTCGTGGCTGCAAACGTTCTGCATGCGACGTCGGACCTGCGCAGCACCCTGAGCCATGCTCGTAGCCTTTTGGCTCCCGGTGGATTGCTGCTGCTGATCGAGGTCACTGCACCTCCTGCCTGGCTGGACCTGACCTTCGGGCTGACCGACGCCTGGTGGCGGTTGACCGACACGGAACTGCGCCCGAATTGCCCCTTTTTGCCTGCCGAGAGTTGGCAGGCCCTGTTGCGGGAGATCGGTTTCGCCGAACCGCTGACGATCACACCGCCCGGAGCGCGGCAATCGCTGATTCTGGCCCAAGCCGTCCCGGAGGCAGAGGCTTGGTCGAAGACGTGGCTGGTCCTGACCGATAGCCAAGGGGTGGGCGAACTGTTGGCAGAAGAGCTTGCCGCTCGTGGAGAGATCCCCCTCCGGGTTCTTCCGGGTACCGGATACGAACGCCTTGATGAAAGGACGTTCCGGCTGAATCCGGGCAGCCCGGCCGATTATCGGGCCCTACTTGAGGCTGTGCCCCGGATTTCCGGGGTGGTCCAATGTTGGCCGCTGGACGCCGCGAGCACGCCCTCTCTGGAAGCCTCCGATCCGGCCGGCTGTGCCAGTACCCTGCATCTGGTAAAGGCCCTGACGGCACAGGTCGAGCCGCCGCCTTTATGGCTGGTGACCCGCGGTGCAGTGGGCTGTCCCGAGCCGACTTCCCCGCTAACCTGTCCGCCGATGCTTGGCTTGAATCAGTCACCGCTATGGGGATTCGGCCAGGTCATCGCTCTGGAACACCCCGAACTCGGCTGTGTGCGGGTCGATCTGGATCCCCACGCCGAGTTGAAAAATAGCGTGGACGCGTTACTGGGAGAGTTAATGGGATCCAATCGCCAGGAGGATCAGATCGCCTGGCGCGGAGGGGTGCGCCACGTGGCACGGCTGGTACGTAAGCTCATGCCTTCAGGTGAGCAGCCGTTACGACTCGAGATTCATGAACGCGGCACGTCGGAGGGGTTCGCGTTGAGGCCCATGGAGCGGCGGCGTCCGGAAGCCGGCGAAGTGGAGATCCAGGTCCAGGCCATGGGCCTGAATTTCATTGATATCCTGGACGCCCTGGGACTGTTGCCTTTCGAGCGGCATGATGGACTCGGAGGCGAGTGTGCCGGCGAAGTGGTTGCCGTCGGCGCAGGTGTCGGACGGCTGAAAGTCGGCGATCGGGTGGTGGCCCTCGCGAAAGGCTGTTTCGGCACCTATGTGACGACACCGGCCGAATTGGCAGCGGTATACCCCGTTTCGCTCGACGCCGTGGAGGCCGCCTCGATTCCGATCGCGTTTCTGACGGCCTGGTATGCTTTGCGCCGCATTGCCTCGGTCCGGGCAGGGGAGCGAGTACTCGTCCATGCCGCGGCGGGGGGTACCGGAATGGCCGCGGTTCAGATTGCATTGCAGGCCGGCGCAGAGGTCTACGCTACGGCCAGCCCCAGCAAATGGGAACCGCTGCGCGCGATGGGCGTAAGCCGACTTTACAGCTCACGCAATCCGGAGTTCGGCGAGGCGATCCTGAAGGATACCGGAGGGGCCGGGGTGGATGTCGTGCTCAACTCGCTCACGGGGGAAGGCTATATCCGGAATAGTTTGGCAGCGTTGCGACAAGGAGGACGCTTCGTGGAAATTGCCAAACGGGATATATGGACCGCAGAGCAGATGGCAGCCGTACGGCCCGATGTCAGCTACACCGTGCTGGATCTGTTGGATTGCATGCAGCGCGAACCGGCCACCGTCGGAGCCGTGCTCCAAGAGATCCTGGATCATTTCGCGAACGGACTGGTCAAGCCTTTGCCTCGCCGGGTCTTTCCTCTGACGCAGGCAACGGAAGCGTTCCGTTTTATGCAGCAGGCCAGGCACGTGGGGAAGATCGTGATGGTGGCACCCGGTCGATCCGGTCAGGCAGATGCCGAGTTACTGCGCGCCGACGGAAGCTACCTGATTACCGGCGGGTTCGGTGGTCTTGGGCTAAAGGTCGCTCAATGGCTGGTGGAGCGTGGGGCGAGACATCTCGTACTCGTGGGGCGGCAGCCGCCGAACGAGACTGCCCGGGCACGAATCCAGGCGCTGGAAGAAAAGGGAGCCAAGATTATTGCCGCCTCGGCCGATGTCGTCGACCGCGAGCAGCTCGGAGGCGTACTGGCGAGACTTGATTCACGAAATCCGCTGCGCGGAGTCATCCATGCGGCCGCGGTTCTCGACGATGGGGGATTAGCCAGCCAGAACTGGGAGCGTTATGAGCGTGTGCTGGGACCGAAAATACTCGGAGCCTGGAATCTGCACACACTGACCCAGGACAGCCCTTTGGATTTCTTCGTGCTTTTCTCTTCGGTAGCTTCGCTGTTGGGCTCGAAAGGGCAGAGCAACTATGCCGCAGGCAATGCTTTTCTTGATGCGCTGGCCCATTATCGCCGCGCTCTTGGCCTGCCGGGGCTCAGCATCAACTGGGGCCCCTGGGCGGAAGTCGGAGTCGCAGCAAGGCGACTCGACCAGCTGAAGCTCAACGGCATGGGACTCATTGCTCCCGAGCAGGGCCTGGACATTCTTGAACAGCTGTTGAAACAGTCGCCGGTGCAAGTGGCCGTTGCGCCCATAAGCTGGCCGCAGTTCGGCGCGGATCGAGCCTTGTTGAGCGAATTTCGCTTTTCCTCTACGGCTGTCGAAGAGCCGCGGTCGATGAGCTTTCTGGATGAGCTTATGGCGGCACCCGTGTCCGAGCGCCATGCCCTGTTGACCAGCCACGTGCAAGCCCAGGTCGCTCAGACCCTGGGGCACGTAGACAAGGCAGAGATACAGCCCGCGCGGGGCTTTGCGGATTTGGGGATGGATTCGCTGACCTCGGTCGAGTTGCGCAACCGCCTGCAGACCTCGCTGGGTTGCAAGCTTCCGCCGACTTTGGCTTTTGACTATCCGACCGTGGACGCGGTCGTCGGTCATTTGGTCACACACGTGCTTGATATCGAATTTGACGAAGTTCCGGTAACACCCGGCGTGGACGTCCAAACGCCGGACGATGAGCTGGAAGGGCTTTCGCAGGCAGAAACTGCGGCACTGTTGGCCGAAGAACTTGCATTGACTGAACAGTGGAAAACGCTATGAGACCGGGCATTCGATCGGCAACCGGGAAAATTAAGTCCAGTGCTTTTCCGGGTTTTTGTCCGGACTCGAGATCCTGATATCCCGAGTTTTAAATCAGTTGCCTAATTTTTCCGGGAAAGTTCGGAGCATGAGTATTCAGTATGGCCTTGAGAATTGTTGCTTTCTGCTCGGCCAAGACAGCCGATATGCTGTCAGACGGACTGCGTCAGATTATCGCCAAGGGATGGACGGTAAACGATAAGTTAGGGAGATTGCCATTAACAGATCAGTAAATAGAAAGGAGAGATTTTAGTGGACGAATTAGTAGCACGTCTATCCACTGGAGATCATCGTGTCGAAGCGAGTTTGCGTCCGGAAAAAACCGTTAAGGCATTGAAGGAATGCATCGATCGAGGCTACGTTAATATTAAGTTCACCGATACGAAAGGAGGTACTGACCTCGGATTCAAGCTCGATAGAGATGGGTCTGATCTAAGTAAAGCCAACTTTGACTTGGAATCCGGAAACTGCCGATTGGTCGGCAATTTGACGCTGAATTACGTAAAGGTTCAATGTATTGCTGATTTGGATCTTAAGACGCTTGATGGAAAAGGACACCTGATTCCACTAGAAAGTTGATTTGCGGTTGTTTAGAGTTACACGGCAGAAGAATGATAGGAGAATGTGGCATGGCTATAATGGGGAGATACTGTAAGGCATATCCCATTGCAAAATTCCGTGAATACGCAGGATGGACCGAGAAGATCGAGAATATCAGAAAGGACAAGAAAATCGTGGATGGAAAAGAGGTTGAACTCGAGCGGCAGTTAACCGACAGCGACCATTTATTCCTGCAGGAAAATTATGTGGTGACAGACGGCGTTTTTAAGGATGAGAACATCATCTTTGATGCCGTTACTGCGGAATGGCAAGATTTTTGTAGACAAGAGTTGAAGTTTGAAATACCCGATTACGCGACGGAAGAAGAGGCTGGTAGCGAAAACGCAACTGAAGTGTAGAAGCACTCACGGGGGAAATTGAACACTTGGAGTCCATTGGATTTATTTGATTTACAGGCATGAGGTTCAGGATATGGCTTATGATGAAAGAGAAGATACTACGGTGTACAAGGTCGTAGTTAATCACGAAGAACAGTATTCTATCTGGCCTGCGGACAGAGAGAACGCTCTCGGTTGGAGAGATGCCGGCAAGGCTGGTACGAAATCGGATTGCCTAGCCTATATTAAGGAAGTATGGACCGATATGAGGCCTTTGAGTCTGAGGAAGAGAATGGAGGAAGCGGAGAAGAGCGCAATTCGCGATTAACCGCTTTAAGTAAATTGACGAAAGGCATTGGCGGCTCCCGAGTCTCGATGTTTGGGTTTTTGGTTAAGTGTTTACCGGAAGGTTTGGCTTTGGTGGGAAAGCGGTAAAGACGGAGATCGGGAATTAGGAATGTTTAATGGGAACATGGTTGCGATTCTTGTGTAAGCTGATGCCGTCTAAAGTGCGCCTAATGGAGCAGCCTCAGCAAGAACCGGATACGGATATCGCTCGAACCTTGAGTTTGGATGGCGCGAGCCGCAAGCGGAAGCATCTGAAGTGGTGGATCGTTATCGGGGTCCTCGGGGTTTTGACGGGAACCGCGGGGGTGGTGATGAACGGGCAGTCCCGTAGTCCGGATTCATCGGAGTTTCAGACCGTCAAAGTCCGCCGCGAGAGTTTCAGCGTCGACATTATCGCAACCGGTACCCTGAAGCCGATCAACCAGGTGGACGTGGGAAGCGAGTTGTCCGGCACGATCGATTCGGTCAAGGTGGACTACAACGACAGGGTCAGGCAGGGGCAGATCCTGGCCACGCTGAACACCGACGAGCTCGAGGCCAAGGTCCTGGAATCCAAATCTTCGCTCGAATCCGAGCAGGCCAGATTGCGCGTGGCAAGGGCCACGCTGGTCGAAGCAAGTCTCAAATTCCAGCGAGTGCAACAGCTCATCGCGAAGAGACTCGTGCCCCTGCAGGACGTCGACGTAGCGCGGGCAGCCTATGATCGTGCCCGTGCCGAAGAGGCCAGCGCCAAGGCCCGAGTCACCCTTGCCCAGGCGAATCTGGATGCGAATCGGACGAACCTTGCCAAAGCGGCGATCCGCTCCCCGATCGACGGTATCGTTCTTGCCCGGAAGGTTGAGCCGGGGCAGACCGTGGCCGCTTCCTTTCAGACCCCCGTACTGTTCACTTTGGCCGAAGATCTCACTCGCATGGTGCTCCATGCCAATGTCGATGAAGCCAATATGGGACAGATCAAGGAAGGACAAGATGCAAGCTTTACCGTCGATGCCTATCCCAGTCGCAAATTCCCGGCGAAAATCGTCTCGATTCGAAATGATCCTCAGACCGTTGACGGGATCGTGACTTATGAGACTTTGTTGAGCGTCGACAATTCGGAACTGTTGTTGCGCCCCGGCATGACCGCTACGGCCAATATCACGGCACACAGGGTTGCGGAGGCCATCGTGGTACCTAACGGCGCACTCCGTTTTTCGAAATCCAGGAGCGGTGAAGCGGCTTTCCAGGGTGCGGCCGCGTCGCCGGATCGTAGCCAGGTGGTCTGGACACTCCGTGACGGAAAACCGGTTGCCATCCCGGTGAGCGTCGGGCAATCCGACGGCCATGTCACGGAAATTATCGCCGGGGAGCTTAACCCCGGAATGTCGCTCCTGGTCAACGAAATCGATGCGAACGGCGGGGGAAATCAGGCTACGCGTTTGTCCCGGCAGGACAACTGAGAAATGACTAATGAATGGCTTATTGAGCTCTGCGGGGTGACTAAAGTCTATGGCGCAGGGCAGACCCAAGTGCTGGCATTGACCGGCATCGACTTGCAGATTGGCAATGGCGAGTTCGTGGCGGTGATGGGGCCCAGCGGCTCGGGAAAGTCGACTTTCATGAACATCCTCGGTTGCTTGGATGTGCCCAGTTCGGGCAGGTTTCTCTTTCGGGGCGTCGAGGTCGGCAAGCTAAGCCGGGATCAACGGGCCTTGTTACGCCGTCACTACCTTGGCTTTGTGTTCCAACAGTTTAACCTTCTCAGCCGAATGTCTGCTCTGGAAAACGTGGAGCTGCCGCTGATTTATCGCGGTGTTCCGGTAGCCGAGAGACGGGCGCGAGCGCTCGACGTGCTTGCGGCCATGGGCCTCAAAGGGCGGGAGAAACATACTCCCGTGGAGCTTTCCGGCGGCCAACAGCAGCGCGTTGCCATTGCCCGTGCGATCGTGACCAATCCGGCGGTGCTCCTGGCGGACGAACCCACCGGTAGTTTGGATACCAAACGTACCCGAGAAATCATGGAAATTTTGACCCGATTGAATCGCGACCACGGACTCACGATTGTCATGGTGACTCACGAACCGGATGTGGCGGCCTACACTCAAAGGTGTGTGCACTTCCTCGACGGGGCCATCGCGATCGATGAGCCGCAGAAGGCCTTTGCCTGATGGTATGGAATACGGTGCTGCTGGCATTGCGGGAGATCCGCCGCAATGTCATGCGCTCGTCGCTCACTATTTTGGGGGTAGTCATCGGCGTCGCCGCAGTCATTTTGATGGTCACCCTAGGGGCGGGCGTCACGGCGCGAATCACCTCCGATATCGCCAGCCTCGGCGAAAATCTTTTGATCATCACCCCGGGAGCCGCTCAAAGTGCCCTTGGGGTAATGTCTACTGCTGCATCGTTTCATCTCAATGATGCGCGGGCGATCGAGCAGGAAATCCGCGATGTGACGGCCGTAGCGGCATCCGCGACAAAATCCATGCCGGTGATCTACGGAAATAAGAACCGCTCAACCACGGTTACCGGCACGGATAATGCGTTTTTTGAAGTCAAGAACTGGTCGATAGGCCAGGGGCGTTTCTTCAATGAGGCCGAGATATTGGCGGGGAAACCGGTTTGCGTTCTGGGAACCGCCGTCCGTGATGCCCTGTTCGGCCAGCAGAATGCTCTCGGTGCCTCAATCCGGCTTCGGAAACTGTCCTGCGAAGTGATCGGGGTACTGAAGTCAAAAGGGCAGACGATTACCGGCATGGATCAGGACGATTTGGTGGTCATGCCGCTGCGCGCCTTTCAAAGACGCATCGCCGGAAACCAGGACGTCAGTGCGATTTACGTCGCGGCAGACAGCGGCGAGGTTGCTGCGAAGGTCAAGCGGAATATCGAATTGCTGATACGTGAACGTCGGCATCTGAAACAAGATGCCGAAAACGATTTCGAAATAGGCGATCTCGCGGAGATCTCCGGTAAAGTGGCGAACACGACCCAGATTCTCACCACCTTGCTGGGGGCCATTGCCACGGTGAGCCTGGTGGTAGGCGGCATCGGAATCATGAACATCATGCTGGTCTCGGTGACCGAACGAACCCGGGAAATCGGTATCCGCCTGGCGATCGGCGCCCGCGAAAAAGAGGTTCTCATGCAGTTTCTCGTGGAAGCGATCATGCTCGCATCACTCGGGGGACTTGTGGGAATCGTCCTCGGACTCGCGGGATCGGCTCTCGTGGCCCATCTTCTCGGGGTTCTGTTTATTCCGAGTCTAAGCGTGGTGCTAATCTCGTTTCTGTTCTCCGGTGGCGTCGGGATCATATTCGGGTATTTTCCGGCCCGTAAGGCTGCACGTCTGGATCCCATCAATGCGCTTCGGCACGAATGAGCGGAACCCAAGACGCGCGTATTGACCTTGCCCATTGACGATGGCCGGGCAAAGGCTGTCGGCGACAGCTAGCAATTTCTTGCAAGCCACCCGCACTAATCCAGCTCGGCGAACTGGCTACGGGCCTCACTAATGAGTTTCTCCGCGGAGTACATGACGTCCTTTTTGGGGTCATGGACGATCGCGCCAAAGTTTTGTGCCAGGATGGCGGCGATCATGAGTACGCATACGTCTTCCCTGGGATCTCCTTCCGAGCGCAGGGTAATAAGGGTCTCGCGCTCACCGGCTTGCGCCTGCGCGCCGGGAAATTTTGCGAGATAAGCCGCCGCGGACTCGAAACGAATATTGATTCCGCTGTCTTCGCCATTGATGGTGCACGGCAGGTAACCCGAGCTTTCCATGGGGACGTAGGATTCATCGACGGCCAACTGGAACTTGAGTCCCTTAATGGCCTCCTTAAGCCCGCTGTGCGAGGGTACATCCGAGCGGCTGAGGATTGCGGATCTGGTCATTGACATTCTGGATCTCCAGGGTCTTGGTTTAACGGATATGTCAGTGCGCCGGGGCACTGGCGGCCAACGACCGCCGACGTTGTTGGAGAAGGTCGCAAGCCTTGCATTTACGCAACACTAGGTCTGACCAAGGCTTGATGAAGGTAATCGGCAACACTGCTCACCCCTTCATCGTCGAGGCCATGATAATTTCCGGGTCTGGCCACTCTTTGTACCGGAATGCCCCAGCTGTCGAGTTGTTGCTCGGCTTTGTCCAAACTCACAGTACCGGCACCGGCTTCGATATCCGCCTCGACCAACAGCACGGGCGACGTGGATCGAATGTTTAAATGTTCCGAGGGGTTCATCTCCAGGCCGCCGGCGATGGCGACGACCGCGCCGAGCGGCCGGGTTCGCAGTAGGCCGGCGCGGAGGGCGACAGTCGCGCCTTGGGCAAATCCGACCAATGCGAGCTGGCTGTCGTCCAGTCGCCGTTTGGCAAGGACTGCGTCGAGAAATTGTTGAATGCACTCGCCGATTTCGTCATCGTCACGGACGTTCTGTCCTGCCGGGGATCTCCATTGGCGCCCGGAGCCGCCCTCTTCGCTGAACCAGGGTGCGTTGGGTGCTAAGAATTCCCCTTTGTTCAAGGTTGGAGCCCAATCGAGAGCCAGCTCGATGACCTCATCGCCGGTTGATCCCGAGGCATGTAGCAGGACCACGAGGTACTTGGGTTTTCCGCAGGAAAGCGGCGGTTGGTTGGGCCCATCCAGAGTGATTTCCATGCCGAGGGATCTCCAATGTGGCAATGAAATTGGGTTTACATTTTCGTCATTGCACTTGCTCTTGAAAATAGGAGGCGGTGCAGGAAAGTTTTGGGAGACGTGCGATGAAATTCGCCAAGTACCAGACTTTCAAGGGCTATAGCCTCATCGATCGGATTCGGAAACAGAGAGTCACCGAATCAGAGAGATCTTGTTCACGCGGCGCGAGTGCACTTTTATATCTACCCAACGGGAACTCGCGAGGCGGGAATTCGTTCCCTGTGCAGCTGTCTGACCAGCGGGTTCGTCGGTATTCGAGTTGGTCCCTATCCTGATCGCCGCCGCGGGAGGCTACGGTGGTGGCTCGGGGCCAGATTCAAGGAAGGATGCACAAGTCGGCGAACTGAGCCGCAATACCGATTTTTGATCGAACTGTTCCCGATACTTCATCGCCACTTCGACGATGGACGCTCCAACCGATGAGTCTTCCGGATGGACGATTTGCAGAATGTACGAGGTTTCCTGTTCGATGATTCCGGCAGCATTTCGCCACTGGCCGTTAGCTCTCCACCACGTCAGCCCTTGCGGGAAATGAGGGGTGACGGTCTGATTTACGAATTCCCGCCACTGTTCGATCGTCACCCTACCGGACGCATTGGCCGTGCCGAAATAAGCCGTCTCCAGGACAGCCTGCCGGCTACCCGGCAGGCAGCGCAGACGCGGTGTGGGCGTGCAGGCCGCGAGAGTGAAACATATGGCGACAACAATTCGAGCGGGTTGCAGGTTCATGGTTTATTTGCCGCCTGTTTGAAACGCTCAACCGCCGTGGTCATCGGTTCTAAGCCTATCCTTTAACAGCGCCAGCCGATGCCTGCTTACGGGCAAGGCGTCGGCGCAGCCTTTGAGCAGGAGATGGTAACTGTCGGTCTCGCCGGGCTTGGGCCTGAGCGTCTGAACATTTTTGAGATTGACCAGAAAACTCGTATGGATGCGGAAGAAGTCGGCAATTCTTTCGAACTCGGCCAATGGCTCACGAATGCCCTGCAAGACCGTGCCGCTCGCGAGACGCATCTGGGCAGTGTTATTGAGGTGGTGCTTGCGCAAATATAGAACCTCGACCGATTCGACGAAGGTGATGAGGCGCAAGCCATCCTTATCCGTGTGGCGGATGAGGAAACGGGACGGCGCGCCGGTTTGCTTAGCGGCCCGCACTCGCCGCAGGGCTTCGGCAAATTTCCCGTCATCCACCGGTTTGAGCAAAAAATGGGCAGGCTGATAATCGAAAGCCTGGGCTGCCCGCTCGGGGTGAGCCGTCACGAATACCAGCTGCGGCGGCTGCGCCATCTGCGTGAGCCGCGCCGCGAGACTCATCCCGGCGCTGGCCGTTTCCATAGCGATGTCGAGGAATACGGCATCGGGCTGTTGGGACTCGATGATCGTCAGTGCTTCCCCGGCGCCGGACGATTCGCCGAGGACTTCAATATCCGAATGCAGCGACAGCAGGTAACGTAATTCCTGTCGGTTCAGGGGCTCGTCGTCCACAATTAAGACTCTGATTTTCTCTACCATGCTTTAGTCCTGAATGGCAGGCTCAACCTTACCCTTGTACCCAAGCCTTCGCGGCTGAGGATGTCCAGGCGCGCGGCCCGTCCAAAGGCCAAAACCAGGCTTTGCCGCAACTGATACAGGGAAAAACCGCCACCTTCATGTCCCGAGGGTACGGGGTTGTGTCCGAGCCGGCTCAGCCTTGCCTTCGGGATGCCGCAGCCGTTGTCGACTAGCTCGACCTGAAGGTTTTGGTCGACGATGCGGGCGTTCAGGCTCAATTCCAATGTCTGGGATGTCCGGTCGAAGCCGTGCTGCAAACTATTTTCCACGAGGGTCTGCAGGGTGCGGGGCGGAAAATAGGCCTCCAGAGCGGCTGGCTCGATATTCTCCGTCAACACGACCGCACGATTGAAGCGTAATTGTTGAAAATCCAGATATTGAAACAGATGCTCCCGTTCCTGGCGGAGCGGAATTGCATTGAGTTGAGCGAAGCGGCGGGTGGATAGAAAGAACTGTCCGAGCTTCACGACATAACTTCGAGCCCGGTCCGGATCACTTAAGACCAGGGCCTTGATGGCATTCAGCGTATTCATCAGAAAATGCGGGTCCACCTGCGCCTGCAGTGCGCGGATTTCGGCGCGCCGCGCCGTGAGCTCCAACCGGTCGTTGTCTACCGTGCGCATGATCTTGACGAATAGTCCGCAGCCCAGCGCGTTCGTCGCGACTTTAGAGACCAACAGGTAGCGGATAAGGTCCCATGCGTGACCGAAGAGATCGGCCTGCCAAAAAATGATCAAGCGTTGAATGAGCGCTGCGGCCACACCGACCGCCGCCGCCCTCCAAGGATTCCATGCGACCTTCGGCCAATAACGGCGAGTCAGACCGGCAAGGATGCCGAGACCTATGCTGGCAAGGAAAACGGGCTCCGCAACGGAACTGCCGAGAAACAAGCGATGCAGTCCGGCAGTGAAACCGACACCGAAGCCGACCCATGTCCCGCAACTGAGTCCCGCCACGATCACGAACACTTCCCGAATATCGATGTTGAAATGTTCCTGCCCCAAGATGATTGGTCGTTCGACGATCACGGCCTGCCGGAGATCCAGGACCTCTCCCGCGTGAGTGCTGATGATCGCCGGTATGCTGAAGAGCACGATGACCGGGAAACTGCTTAGCAAGCTGTCTTCCGACCGTGCGATGGCGCGTCGGAGCTTGGGCGAGTGGAACAGCACGAAAGCGGCGGTGACCGCGACACAGATTTGAGTCAGCAGAAATGCACAGCGTTCGGTCCACAGAAGGAGATTGGTGAGGTATTCCATGTTCGGGTTTCAGTTTCTCGTGAGACTGAACACAACCGGGCAAGGACTCATCTTCAGCCTCCCCGGAGTCTTTTCCGCAAGATACGCCCGGAGGGCGCGAGCATCCGCCCCGGTCCGGGTCCGTGTTACTCCAAGCGAAGTCATCCTAACACCTCCGTATGGCCATGCCGTCTGTCGGAGGTCCTGCCGCGAATGAAACATCCGCCAGATACAACCGAAAACGCTCCAGTTGCACCGAATCTCCCGCATAAGGGCTCATGTTCGTTTGCAGCATCCACGTGAGAGAGTAATTTCATCACCGCGGAATAAGTCCGCACCTTTCACGGCCCGGTTAATCCGCAGCGGCGACCCAGAATGTCTGGAAGGAAGTCCGGAGCCTGACGAGTCGCGGTGTTCGGCGATCCGTGAATGCGGTGTCATTATGAAAAAGGAGGGACAGATGAAAAATGGCAAGAAGGTTTCCATGTGTGATGAGTCCGAGCGTTTCATGGATTCTGTCGGGAACGAACTTTGGGAAAAGCTTCGAATATTCAAGGTAGATTCGGGGTCTCCGGGGTTTTCCTTCCTGCGCAGGCTGGCGCTGGAAAACCGGTGGACGGGAGCTTATGCCGAAAGGGTTTATGCCGAATACCTGAAGTTCATATATCTCCTGAGCGTTTCACCTCAACCGCTAAC
Organism: Methylocaldum marinum; assembly: GCF_003584645.1. Taxonomy (GTDB): domain Bacteria; phylum Pseudomonadota; class Gammaproteobacteria; order Methylococcales; family Methylococcaceae; genus Methylocaldum; species Methylocaldum marinum. The sequence goes on along the minus strand of NZ_AP017928.1, from coordinate 1,183,435 downwards.
CCCAAGCGACGCCGTCGATCAAGTCTGGCATCTCCATCTGAGCTACAGCCAATCTTATTGGGAGTCCTTGTGCCGCGACCTGATCTGGCGCGACCTGCATCACTACCCGAGTCGGGGAGGGATAGCCGAAAGGCGGAAATTCCAGGCCTGGTACGCAAAGACTCTGGAACTCTACCGGAGGGAATTCGGCCAGGCGCCGCCTCCGGATATCTGGCCCGAAGCGGCCCGGCGTTTTCGGAAGGCCGGAACCTTCGTTCGGATCGACACCAGGACCAACCTAGTGGTCAGCAAGCGGGGACTGTACGGAAGTCTGGCTGCAATAGCACTATGCTCCGTGGCTTTCATGGCCCAGGCGTGTGATGTCATACACGGCGGACTGGACGGTTCTCTGTTTGCAACGTTTTTGGTCGGAAGCTTTCTCTACGTGTTGTTTCTGGGAGACAGTGGCCCTGACGAGCGCCGCAAAAACCGCCGCAAAGGCCGCCGGAGAGACGAAAGTTGGGATGGCGACGGCGGAGATGGCGATGGGGGTGGCGATGGGGGTGGCGATGGGGGTGGCGATGGGGGTGGCGATGGGGGTGGCGATGGCGGCTGTGGCGGTGGCTGTGGCGGTGGTTAGTAGGTGATCGACTAGCGTATTTGGGCCGGGATGAGAGTATTAAAAGCTAGGGGGTGTCAAGTTAACTGTGTAACTGGGGTTAGTTCATAGGGTAACTCGATTACCAAAGAGGATCACGAAGTGGTTCAACGCCCGTTTCCAATCCTGGATCGGCATGGTCCATTTCTTCTCGATCCGCTGCAGTCCCAGATACAGGATTTTCAGAATCGCCTCATCGTTTGGAAGGGCGGCTTCGGCGCTCCCGGAGACGCCGTTTGCGATTGGGAACGCGCCGCGGGTCTTGAGCAGCTTGCGCAGGCTGAAGTTGAGTGATTCGATCGCGTTGGTGGTATACAGCACTTTGCGGATCTCCGGCGGATCATCGAAAAACACAGTCAAGCGCGTCCAATCCGCCCGCCAGCTTTGGCTGATGGCTGGGTACTTCGCGTCCCAGGTGTCCGCAAACCGCGCCAGGGCAGCTTCGGCCTCGGTCAAGGTCGCGGCGCCATAAATCGCCCGCAGGTCTTTCGCCACCGCCTTGCGCTCCTTCCAGGTGACATACTGCAGGCTGTGGCGCACCTTATGGACGATACACAGTTGGACCTGGATGTTGGGAAACACGGTTTCAATCGCTTCCGGCAGTCCCTTGAGGCCGTCGACACAGGCGATAAAGCCATCCTGAACGCCTCGGTTCTTCAACTCGGTAAAGACCGACAGCCAGAACTTGGCGCCTTCTGTGTCCGCGATCCAAAGGCCCAGCAGCTCCTTTTCGCCTTGCAGATTGACGCCCAAAGCGAGATAGACCGCCTTGTTCTTGACCGGTCCCGCTTCGCGTGATTTGACGATCAAAGCGTCGAAATACAGGATCGGATACACCGACGCCAAGGGCCGGCTCTGCCATGCCTTCACGTCCGCCAACACCGATTCGGTAACGTTGGAGATGAGCGTCGGCGAGACTTCCACGCCATACAGTTCTTCCAGATGCCCCTGAATACCACGGGTGGATAAGCCCCGCGCATACAGCGCCAGAACCTTCTCATCAAATCCTTCGAGCCGGCGTTGGCGCTTGGAAACCAGTTGCGGCTCGAAGTCTCCGTTGCGATCCCGCGGGACCTCAATCGCCAAGGGTCCGGTTTCCGTTTGAATCGTCTTCGCCGACTTGCCGTTGCGAGAATTACCGCTGCCGCCCCCTTCCGGCGCATGGGGGGCATAGCCCAAATGGGCGGTCATCTCCGCCTCCAACGCCCGTTCCACCAGACGCCGGGTCAGCTGCTTGAGCAAGCCGTGTTCCCCCAGAATGTCTTTCGGATTCGTATAGCCTTTGAGCAATTCATCCAATAAGGCGTCTTGTTTGGCTGTGTCACTGGTCATGTTTTAGTCTCTTTTTCTGGCTGATTTTACAAACCAGTTACACAGTTCTTTTTACACCCTCTAAAGCTAAGGCAGGACCGCGATTCCCCAAGGGCGGTTTCCCACCGGAATCGTCTTCATCACGGCGAAGGTCGACAGGTCGATTACGGAAAGATCGTTGCTGAGACCGTTTGCGGTATACAGGCGCTTTTGGTCCGGAGAGAACTCGAGATTCCAGACCCGGCGTCCCACGGGAATATAGCGGATCACTTCAAGTTTCCGAGCATCGATGACGGCGACCCTGTCGGCTCGACCCAGTGCCACATAACCGTAACGGCGGTCCCTGTCGATCCGAATGCCCACGGCTCCGATCTCCGAGCCGGCGACCTCGGGAATCTTGAATTTGAGTTTCTTGACCGGGCGCTTCGTCGCGGTATCGAAAATGGTCAAGGATTGCCCGTCGTGGGAACTGATCCAGAGCTGCTCGCCGTCATCGGTAAATCGAGAATAACGGGGCCTCGGGTCGACCGGCGTTCGTTCCACCGCCTCGAGGCTTTCAGTGTCGATCCATATCGCGATGTTGTCCGCCTCGCTGGTGCTGATGATCCAATGTCCATCCGGACTGACCGAGACGCCCTCGGGTTCCTTGCCAATGGCAACCCGCTTCAATACCTGGCGTGAATCGAGGTCGACCACAGTCATCTGATTGTCGTCGTCGTTGGAAGCGAACAAACGGTGACCGGTAGGATCGATGGCGAAGGTCTTGGGGTCTTTGTCCACCAACCATAGGCCGGCCGGCTCCAGCGTACCGGCGTCCAGGGCAACGATTGCGTTGTCCCTGCTGGATGCCACGAAAAGCCGATTGCCGTTAGGTCCGGCCAGGATACCCCGGGGCCGGTTGCCGACCTGAACCGTGCGCCGGACTGCTCCGGTGGTTCCATCGACTTCGACCACCGCATTATCCTTCTCAAGGGTCGCGTAAACGGTATCTGCATATGCCGGTGTAACACCGACTTGGGCGAGTAGACACAACGCCAGCGTCCCGGGACGTAAAGCCGGAAGCTGTTGAAGCGGGTAAAGGCGTTTTTTGTGGAACATGTCGGATGAATCAAAAACTAAAAGGGAAGGGCACCGAATTAAGCGTGCGGGCTGCGGCGAAGCTTAAAGAGCCTGGCAAACTCATATCCCATCGCTCGGGTCTACACCGTGAGGAACGGAGAGATGCTAAAGAGAATCCGCTTCCGGAACCATTCTCAGCCAGTTCATGGATGTAGCCCGACAGAATACCGTCTAATGCGGTCACGCCCCACTACAAAGGCCGGGAAAGTTTCCCTGACTTTAGAGGGAAAAATCTTTTTGTTCGTGGATCTGAGCCTAGACGTTATCCTCCGGTACATCGCTCGCCTCACCCCCGTGATAAGCTCTCGGTGCCAACCTGACGCCTTTTTTCCGGAGCAACCCGTGAATCAATCAAAAATCCTCGGACGCACGAAACAACTCCCGGCGCTCAGCAACTCGGCGGCGGCCATTGCTCTTGCCGTCATCGCCGGCGGATGTGACGGTCCCCCTTCCTCGTCAAGCGAAACCGCCCCGACGATGGCCGAATCCGCGGCAAACGCCCCAGACCGCGTGGACAAGTTACGCAAGGCCAAGTTTCTGAATCTGACCGAAAACGAGGTTGCCGCGGAATGGCTTGCGCTTCAGGAACATCGGGAGGATCCCTCTTATCGGCCAAGCTCCGGCGATATCGCGGAATTCGAACAGCGCATTAAACTCCTCGCCAGGTACACGCAGGAGGACCGGCGGATGGTCGCCAACCGCACCGTGCAAACACGGGACCTTTTGGCGGAACACGATGTCCATGAAACGCTGCTGACACTGCTCGACGGCATGGCTGATGTAGCCGAGGCCCACGTGGTGGGCAATTACGGGACCTATTGCCAGTGGTATGTCAACTTACGGCAGGGGCGGCTCGACCACCGACAGGCTTTGCAGCAGATGATGGCTCTTAAGCGGGCCCCATGAGCCCGCGGCTCCGGAGATGTGATCGAACGCCGGTAGCCGATATCCTTTTAAGATCGTGTCTGGCTCGACAGCGCCAGAGTTCCGTTACGGTAATCGATCAGAGCCTGCTCGATCTCTTCGCGTGTGTTCATTACAAAGGGGCCGTGTTGAACAACGGGTTCGCGCAGTGGCTTTCCCGCGAGCAGCAGGAAACACGCCCCTTTGGATCCGGCCCGGACGCTGAGTGTATCGCCGTCCGAAACAATCCCGGCTGCACCGAAGGGCAGGGTTCTGTGACTGTCGCCCACGGTTGCCTCGCCATCGAACACATACAGAATCGCTTGATGGCCGGCCTCGATGGGCGCCGTGAAGACAGTATCGCCCGCAACGCGAACATCGAGATATGTGAGATTCGTACTCAGGCCCTGGATAGGACCGGAGACTCCGCGCCCGCCCTGGATCAGGGTTCCCGCGATAACTCGTGCCTCGCCGCCGTTTTCCAGTGGCACGCCGGGTATCTCGCGCGCGGGAATGTCGCGATAGGCGGCGGGCTTCATCTTTTCCTTGCCGGGGAGGTTGACCCAGAGCTGAAAGCCGCGCATTCGGCCTTGGGTCTGCATCGGCATTTCGGAATGGATGATGCCGCGCCCGGCGGTCATCCATTGAACGTCGCCGGGACCGAGATCGCCGCGATGGCCTGCGCTGTCCTCGTGGCGCATATGGCCATCGAGCATATAGGTGATCGTTTCGAAGCCACGGTGCGGGTGGGAGGGGAACCCGCGGATATAATCGTTCGGATCGTCGGAGAAAAATTCATCCAGCAGCAGAAAGGGGTCGTACCGTAGGGTCTGCAAACTGCCAAGGCTGCGCCGCAATTTGACGCCGGCGCCGTCGGAAGTCGTGATGGACGGAATGATGTCTTCGAGCGTTCGTGTAGTCATGAGAAATACCTTCCGATTTGTAGCCCCTGGCCGGCTCCGGGGCTACGGGAACGGGCGATCAGGCGGCCAGCCGGCCGATCTGTGCTTCGGCTTCGGCAAGAGAAGCATGCTGCCGCTCGGGACCCAGGTTAAGACCTTCGGCATAGACGAAGCGGATGTCGCTGATACCGAGAAAGTTGAAGAAGTCCTGAACATATAGTGTCTGAGTATCTTTGGATGTGCCTCGATAGGCGCCGCCGCGGGTGGCCAGCACGTAGACCGGCTTATCGGCCAAAAGCCCGACCGGTCCATTTTCTGCGTAACGGAAGGTGACATCTACCCGCGCCACATGGTCGAAGTAGGCTTTTAGCGTAGAGGGTACGCCGAAGTTGTACATCGGCAGTCCCAGCACGATCACGTCAGCGCGTCGCAATTCATCGATCAGCCCGTCGGAGTAAGCCACTACGGCTTGCTGTTCCGTGCTCCGTTCTTCGGCCGGCGCCAGAAAGGCTTGAAAGCGTTCGGCAGTCAGGTGCGGCGCCGGGTCCTTGGCCAGGTCGCGCACGATTACACTGTTTTCGGAATTCAGTGTCCGCCAAATCTCGACGAACCGTTGTGCGAGCCGGGTCGATTGGCCCTGTTCGGAGAACAGGCTGGTATTGAGCTGCAAAAGCGTTTTCATCAAATGTCTCCGGTGATAATGGCGAGCCTTATTAAACGATTGATTGTATCGATAGAAAATCGGAATATTTCGGTGTTATCAATCGAGGAATTAGATAAATATGGCTGCACTTCCCAAAATCACCCTGGATCAGTGGCAGACGCTGGTTGCCGTGGTCGAAGCCGGCGGTTACGCACAGGCTGCCGAGCGGCTCCACAAAAGCCAATCGACCCTGACTTATGCCGTGCAGAAGCTGGAGCGACTGCTTGGAGTCAAGGTGTTCGAAATCCAGGGACGCAAGGCGGCGCTGACCTCTACCGGCCAGGTTCTGTACCGGCGCGGGAAAACGTTGGTCGAGGACTCCCTCCGCCTCGAGCGGGCAGCGGCGAGTCTCTCGGCCGGCTGGGAGCCGGAGCTTCGGCTGGCGGTGGATCACCTTTTTCCCACTTGGCTGCTGCTGGAATGCTTCACGCGCTTTGCGGGGGAGCATCCGGACACCCGCATCGAACTGATCGAATCGGTTTTGGGAGGCACCGATGAAGCCTTGATCGAGGGGCGTGCCGAGTTAGCCATCGGCACATCGGTGCCGCCTGGCTTCGTCGGGGATTCGATCATGAAAGTGCGATTCATCGCGGCGGCTCATCCGAACCATCCGTTGCATCGGTTGGGCCGCCCCCTCACCCTGGACGATCTGCGCCGGCACCGTCACCTGGTGATTCGCGATACGGGCCGGGAGCGAAGCCGCACGCCGGGGTGGCTCAACGAGCAGCGCTGGACGGTAAGCCACCAGGCCACCTCCATCCGGGCGGCGTGCATGGGGCTCGGTTACGCTTGGTACTCCGAAGACGTCATCCGCAAAGAGCTCGATGCCGGAGAGTTGAAGCCGCTACCGCTGCGTGAAGGAGCGGAGCGCTGGGCGAATTTATACCTGATCGTCGCCGATCGGGATGCGGCCGGTCCCGGTGTGAGGCGGTTGGAGTCACTCATTCGCGAGAGCGTCGCTTAGAAACTCGGCGAAGCAGGCCAGCCTGAGTTCGTTTGACCGGCCAGCCCGCTTGACAGATCGAGGAAATGCCTCCCTAGACGAACACTCGGCGCAGAATCTCTTGGCTGCTCGTATTCGGAATATTTCCCCTAAGTACTTTCGTAGCTGTTGGTACAGCGTTCGGCGGCGACACTTTGGGATAAACACCACATGACATTTACACTCCCACTTGGAGTGGCTTAGGCCTTCATACTCGTCCATCGGGTTCCTGTCTAAGCTCGGCGCGATAACGACCAAGCTCACCGACGGGAATGAAACGCAACGGAGTTGCCGTCCGAGTGAGCGCCTTGAGAGCTATTTTACGGGCTCTATAGCAAGAAGGTCTTCGTATATCTTTCTCACCCAGATGTCCTTGACTTTGGAATGCCGAGGGATCGCGGGCTGTCAATTCGCAAGCTATTGGCGCCAATTCCGCCACAAGGTGTCAATCCCACCACAGCGCGACACTGCGGGTATCGCTCAGTGAGCGTTGCAGCAGGATCAGGCCGGCATCGGGGTGCTGCAGATCCACCCCGTGAATCAGGCGCGCCCATTCGTGAGCGATTTCCTGCCCGTCACGGGCCTGCATGGCAACCATATCATCGATACACCCAAACCCCTGATCAATGACATCGGGGCAGAAGTCATCGATCTCCCTCGCCAGTTGGTCAAGTGGTTCCGGCAGCGAGAGAAAACGCACGGTGACCTTATCGGAGCCCACATCGCTGACCTCGATTCCGTAGAGCTGATCCCAGCGGTCGAGCTGCTGGATGATGGCTTCGTTGTCTAGGCCGGAGTTACAGCCATTGGTTCCCGCTTTAACCAGCGGACGTAATTTGGGATTGATCTTGTGTTTCTTCGCCCTGCTGGCGCCTTCCATGTCCGGAAAAAGCCGCTCCAGCCATTTGGCGAGGTCCTTGTGGCCATTGTCCTTTGCCAGAATGATCAGCGTCATTCCCGGTGTCCCGCCGAAGAGACGGCTGGGGTCAGCGCCCGCCCCCAGCAGGAGCTTGATGATCTCGATTTGGTTGTGTTGCACGGCACTCATCAGACAGGTGTGCTGCAGGTCGGATCCCTCCGGGTTAGCGCCTTGCCGGAGCAGAAATCGCACCATGTCGGCGTCATGCTCGATGACCGCCAAATGAAGAGTACAGGCTATGGGGGAGTTGATGTCAATGCCCTCGGCAAAGAGCTGAAGAAGACGCTCCTGATCGCGTTCGCGTACCGCCGTTTTCATCAGCAGGACCCGTTCATCGGTGCGGTCTGCTCCGTATTCGCTCAACAGGTCGGCGATTTTTTTCATGCGATCGGCCACGCAGGGGATCTCCATCTTGTCGAGGCAGAGCGCCCAGGGGGTCCAGCCGTTGGCATCGCGCTGTGAAGGGTCGGCACCCAGTTCCAGTAGGATTTTCACCGCTTTGGGGCTGCCCATGCCGCTCTTGATGGCATAGGTCAGCGGGGTACATCCATCCTCCAGAATGCCGTTCAGATCGGCCCCTGCGGCAATGGCCGGCTCGATCTGACTTACGGTAGTTCGAACGCCAGGCAGCTCGGCAAACGAAATGGCTTGAAATAGTTTTTGGTTAGCCTCACTGCGGATGGGATTATCGATGTCTGTCATGATGATGCATCCTGTTAAGGAAGCTCTGAATAAACCCACTGGGAGAGGGTTGAGTGAGGGCCTGTTAGATCACTCAGTTGCGCAGCTCGCTTCTCCGAAGTGGAGACTTAAATCAGAGCTTCCTTAAGATCCCAACCGGAACAACCAACCGGCGCCGGAACGGACTCAATCGATTTTTTCAAGTCCTAAAGGCTTGGCCTCGAACAGTTCCGCAGCAAGTTCCAACAGAGTCGTAAATGGAGGAATAGCGGGGACTTTCCAGGCCTTACCTACAATCCGGGCCAATAAATTATTCAACCAGAGACGGTCCGATTTTGCCTGATGTATGATGAATCTGTACGATTTGCCATCGTTAAATACAGCAAAATCTTCCAGACAAACTTCAATTGTTTCTTTTTCGCCGTAGAGCCTTGTTTGTACGTACAGTTTTCGCCCATCCAGATCGAAACGAAATTTCGTTAGTTCAGCGATGCCCTTGAGGATCTTATTCGCCACCCAAATGATTAATTTGTTTGGCGTCAATTTTATTGCCATTCTTATCAAACCGGCTTTCATACTCATTTTTTTCGCCTTCGTTCACTAACAAAATAAGCTTCATACATAATCACCGAAAAAGCGGCAGGCTATCATTCTCTGCGTAGAGCTCCATATATCCGCGTCGCTTCGGAAAACGGGGCTGTGCGAATACTCGCGCGTTTTCGGGTTTCATTAAGGAAACAACGCGTTCTCAGGAACTCGGCGCATCGACTTGTTTCGTAGCCGGCGATGCATCCCGACGGACAAGCTTGGATCGCAAGTGTCGCAACTGTGCCGAAAGTTGCTGCATGAATTCGTGCTTGCTTTCCTGGAAGGCAAGCGGCTTTCCGACAAATACATCGACGAACAAGGGTAAAGGGAAAAGTTCGCCCTTCGGCATGGAGCGGCCGAGCCCCGACATGAACACCGGCGTTACCTGCACCTCCGGAAAACGCTTGACCAAATGCCAGATTCCGGATTTGAGGTCGGCCATGATTTCCGGTTCGCCGCGCGTGCCTTCCGGGAAAATAATGAGAATCTCGCCGCGTTCCAATGCGGCGTAGCAGCCGTCGAGCGGGTCCTTACGGCCTTGGCGGCTGCGTATCACCGGAACGATTCCGACGACGTTCTCGGAAAACCAGGCCAGCCACCGGTTCTTCAAAAAATAGTCGGCGGCGGCGGCCGGTCGAACCTTGGGAATCAGGTAAAGCGGGAACAGGGAATACAGCGCGAGGATATCGAGATGACTATTGTGGTTGGCGGCAATGATCGCCGGACCTTTCAAGGGCAGCCTTTCTCGGTGGCGGACGAGCATGCCGAGCCAGAGCAGAGCGACCGGGTAAGCGATCAACATGACGAAGAGCCTGCGCAAAAGTCGGGACATGGTTCAGTAGTGCAGGTAGTAGACGAAATGGAAGAACAGCGGTGCGGTGAAGGTCAGCGAATCGAGGCGGTCGAGAATACCGCCGTGCCCCGGCAGCGTGTTGCCGGAGTCCTTTACCCCCAAATCGCGCTTGACCGCCGACACGACCACGTCCCCGACAAACCCGGCAACGCCGATGATCAGCCCGGCGAGAATCGCCTCCCATGGCGACAGCGGCGTAAACCATGGCGCCATCGCCCAGGCCAGCATCGTGGTCGTCGCGACGCCGCCGAGAAACCCCTCAACCGTCTTGCCCGGGCTCACCTTCGGCACAATCTTGCGTTTGCCCAGGCTTTTGCCCCAGATGTATTGAGCCACGTCGTTCAGCTGGGTCAGAACGATCAGGTAGAAGGCCAGGGTCGCCCCCGTGACTAGAACCGTCGACTCGTTTCTGTCGGGCAGCGCGAGCAAATAGGCAATATGGCTCAGACTGAACACGGTAGTCATGAGTCCCCAGTGCAACGTCCCGGCAGCCCGCAGAAAGCCGTTGGTTTCTCCGATCATGACCATGCGCATCGGCAAAAACAGAAAGACATACACCGGGATGAAAATAATGAACATTCCGTACCAAGCGTTCGCGACCCAATAGTACTGCACCGGAATCGATAGATAGGCCCACAATAACACCCGGTAATCGGCTCGCCGGGTCGGAACCAGGGTTAGAAATTCCTTGAATGCAATGAAACTGACCAGTGCGAACACCACGACGCCGACGATCGGCTCGAACGCGACGGCCGCGATGAACACCGCGAGTATGATCCACCAGGTTCGCACCCTAAGCCTGAGTTCCGTGTACGACCGTTCGGAGTGGGTTCGCACCATTCCGGCGACAACAAAGCTCGCTGCCGTCAGCAAACCGAGCAGTCCCGCTATCCCCGCATGCAGCGAGTTCGACCACCAGTCGTTCATGCGCTCTCTCCCAGCGCCCCCTGGGCGCGTCGCACAATGGTCAAGACGAGGAGGACGGCCACCACCGTGAGCAAGGAATTCATCAGGACACCGCCAATCGGCAGTCCTATCCCGAACAACAATCCGAGCAGGCCGAACAGGAAAGCGCGGTCGCTCTTGCCCATAGGTCCGTCGTAGCGTCGGGAAGCTCCTATGGCATAGCCGATGACGCCCGTCATCTCGGTCAGTGCAGCCAATAACACCACGATCACCACCAGTCCCGCGCTTACCCCCGGAATCAACGCAAACGGCAGATACAGCGCCGCGTCGGAAACGACGTCGGTAATCTCGTTCAAAATCGCGCCGAGACGCGACTGCTGACCATGCTCGCGCGCGAGCATGCCGTCGATGGCATTGAGCGCCATGCGCACGAAGAGAAAAACGGGAAGGAGCAGAAACAGCCGGGGTACGGTATCGATCGCTAGAGCTGCACCTAGGGCTAGGGAAGCGAGGGCAGCGGCAAGAGTCACCTGGTTTGCTGTAACGCCTTGACGGGCGAGCCAGCGGGTCAGCGGCCTGAGCTGTGCCTGGAACCGCGGTTTGAGGTCGTATAGGGTGGCCATGGTGTTTCCCCCGGAGAACGGATGTTTCTTATTATGTCGACGCCATCGAATGAAGATGCTTTCGATCCTCGGTCCCGATATTTGAGCCCAGCTTAGTAGGCCGTTCGCCCCAAGCGTGTCGAAGGGATATTGAGCCTCCTGAGATAGGCTCCGAGTATTGCGTCGGTAAAATTCTCTGAATACTACTATTTCAATTCCGCGACATCCAAGCGATTTTATGATCGCCAGGGAGAGCGAACCGCCGGCAGAATCCGAGTACGGGACAAATGTCTGAACCTTGAGGACGACCACGCGTTGCCAATGCCTGCGGCGCTTCTTCCGGGCTCGCAAGCGCCAAACGGTTTGATGATAATGCCGACGCAATCCGTCGAGCGGTTGACGTCGCCGCCGATGAGAATGGTCCCGTGCGGGTGTGGCTTGTATACTCCTCAAGCGAAACCCACCTCCACTCCTCCAGAACATCCAGGCCGAAGGACGTCCCCGATGAATCAAGCCGTACAGTACCCTTTATGCCATCCGAAATTTGAATGGCTGCGCAGCACTCGCGTAGACTCCCTGAAGGTCGATGTCCAGGAATTCAGGCATAGGGAGACGGAAGCGCTCCATATCCATGTTGCGGCGGACGACGATCAGAACGCTTTCCTGGTGGCATTTCGCACGGTACCCGAGGACTCCACCGGCGTCGCTCACATCCTCGAGCATACCAGCCTGTGCGGCAGTCGACGGTACCCGGTCAGGGATCCGTTCTTCATGATGATCCGCCGGTCTCTGAATACGTTCATGAACGCCTTCACCGCCAGCGACTGGACCGCTTATCCCTTCGCAAGCCGTAACCGCAAGGATTTTCAAAATCTGCTCGGGGTTTACCTGGATGCGGTCTTCTTCCCGAATCTGAATCCACTCGACTTTGCCCAGGAGGGGCATCGAATAGAGTTTGCCGTACCCGACGATCCTGACAGCGAATTGGTCTTCAAAGGCGTCGTCTTCAACGAGATGAAAGGCGCCATGAGCTCGCCGGTATCGGCTCTGTGGCAGAGCCTCACTGCAGCGGTCTTCCCGAGTATTACCTACCACTTCAATAGCGGGGGAGATCCGGAGGCGATTCCGAACCTCACTTACCAACAGTTGAAGGCGTTTCATCGTAGCCACTATCACCCCTCCAATGCGGTTTTCATGACTTTCGGCGATATCCCGCCGCACCAGCATCAGGGGGTGTTCCAGGAATGGTTGGCGGACTTCGAGTTCAAGCCGCTGAACATCCGGGTGCCGGACGAGCATCGCTATGATTCGCCGCTCCGGGTCGAGGATGCCTACGCACTGGACGGTGAGCGGGACACCCGGAACAAGACCCATATCGTCGTGGGCTGGCTGCTCAACAAGAGTACCGATATCGAGGAGGTGCTGCGGTCCCATCTGCTCGCAGGCGTGTTGCTGAACAATGGTGCTTCGCCGTTGCGCCGGGCTTTGGAAACCACGGATCTGGGTTGCGCGCCATCGCCTTTGTGCGGTCTGAAAGATTCCATGCGCGAAATGCTGTTTGTCGCCGGACTCGAAGGTTCGAACCCGGAGCAAGCCGAGGCAGTCGAGAGGCTCATATTCGGTGTGCTGGAAGAGGTAGCCGAGAACGGGGTTGACCCTGCCATGGTGGAAGCGCTTCTCCATCAGTTGGAGCTGCATCAGCGAGAGATTACCGGCGATGGGTTTCCCTACGGTCTTCAGTTGATGCTGCGGGCGCTACGCCCGGCGCTGCACGGAGCAGATCCGGTTTCCGCCCTCGACATCGACGCGGCACTCGAGCGGCTACGTGAGCGCATCAAGGATCCCGGATTCATCAAGGCGCTTGTACGCGAGCAATTGCTGAACAATCGACATTGGGTCCGGCTAGTGATGAAGCCTGACCCGGAGCTCGGCGCAGGCCGTGCTCGCGAGGAGGCGGAACGCCTTGCCTCGATCAGGGCAGGGATGGATGAAGCGGAGAAGAAACGGGTGATCGAACAGGCGATCGCCCTGGCCGAGCGGCAATCGGTCGAGGACGATCCCGAACTGCTGCCCAAAGTCGGACTGGAGGACGTTCCGGCAGACCTGCCCATTCCCGAGGGAGTCACCGTTCCTCTTGCGGGGATACCTGCCACCTGGTTTTCCTGCGGCACCAACGGCCTGTTCTACGAGGAACTGGTGATCGATATCCCGGCCCTGGATGACGAGCTGACACGGTTCGTGCCGATGTTGTGCGACATGGTGACCGAGGTGGGAAGCGGAGGCCGCGATTATTTGGCCACCCAGGCGCTTCATTCTGCCGTGACCGGCGGGATAGGCGCCCGCGTAGCGGTACGCGGTGCTGTCGATGACTTGAACACGAGTCGAGGCGTGTTTGTCGTTTCGGGAAAGGCCCTGGCACGCAATCATGGCGCGCTGACCGAGATCTTGCGCGAAACGGTCGAAACGGCTCGTTTCGACGAGCTCTCCAGATTGCGTGAGCTGGTGAAGCAGAAACGCTTGCGGCTGGAGCAGAGTGTCACCGGCAATGGCCATGTACTGGCAATGCTGGCCGCCGCGGCCGAGCTCAGCCCGATCGCCGCCCTTGCGCACAATTGGCAAGGATTGACCGGCATCAGAGCGATCAAAGCTTTGGACGATAGCCTCGATTCGGAGGCGATCCTGAAGGACCTCGCCGAACGGCTGCGGAACCTGCGCGACACGCTGCTGACCGCGCCGCGCCAGCTATTACTGATCGGCGAATCCGAAGCACGCCAAGCATTCCTCGCCGCATTGGGCGCGTGCTGGGAAGACCGCTATCAGTTAAAGACCGGGGGCCATTTCAATCCGCCGGCCAAAGGCGAATACCCGGTGCGGCAGGCGTGGACCGTCAGTACCCAGGTCAACTTCTGTGCCAAGGCCTATCCGGCGGCGCCCGCTGAACATCCGGACGCGCCGGCATTGATGGTGCTCGCCGGCTTCTTGCGCAACAATTTTCTACATCGGGCGATTCGTGAACAAGGGGGTGCCTATGGCGGGGGGGCTACCGTAGACCTGGATGCAGGCGCGTTCCGCTTCTTCTCTTATCGCGATCCGCGGCTGGCGGAAACTCTGGCCGATTTCGACGCCTCGGTGGATTGGCTGTTCGATCGTACACATGAATCCCGACTGATCGAAGAAGCCATTCTGGGTGTGATCGGCAGCATCGACAAGCCCGCTTCTCCCGCCGGCGAAGCGAAAAAGGCCTTTCATGCCGCATTGCACGGGCGCACGGCCGAACAGCGGCGTCGCTTCCGCTCGCGAGTCCTGGAGGTGCAGCTCGAGGATTTGCGCCGCGTCGCCGAGACCTACCTCCGGCCCGAACGCGCAAGCACGGCCGTCATCACCAGTGAGACGACATTGAGTCGATACCCCGAGCAGGACTTGCAGGTGATGCATTTGTAACCAAACGGCCTCGATTTTCCGTTCGTTCTTTGATGACTACTGGCGAGCAGACCTTGGTTTCTTGCAAATCCGTCGTGTCAAATCTTTCGGTGAACCCAGCGTAGATTTCCTCCAGTATCCGACCGGCATTCGTGCCGTAGACCGGCTTCGAGCGCTTGCAGACCGGCGCAAAGTCGAGTAGCGTAACCACGCTGAAACATGCGTGGGCGCAGCGGCCATAGATTGTGGGGAGCCCGGTTTCCGGCCCGGTCGCCGGTTGGAAAGGGTTCCGGTCGGACGATCACGGTTGCAGGCTCCTTGCCATCGACCCTCGTTCAGGAAGGCGTTGCGATCCTCACCTATAATGATCGGAGCCGCAGGCGGCGGCCCGTGCCGCTGCCGCAGGTTTTGAGTGTCCATTTCTGTCGAAAACGAGATCTCGCTGGCGCACGCGCTCGAGCAATCGAGCGTGAATGAACTGTCGTCCGGGGACTCTCTCCAGGGTGACGTCACGGACTGATTTTGTCGGATCAGCGAATATGAAATTCATCCAAAAGACTCGGCTGATACAGGTTTTTTCACCCCTCGGCCCCGACATTCTGCTGTTTCATCGGATGCAGGGACTGGAACGCTTGGGGGGACTTTTCGACTACGAGCTGGATCTGCTCAGTGCCAATGGGGCCATCAATGCGGACCAGCTCCTCGGCGACCGCCTGGACGTCGCCCTGACCCTCCCCGACGACAGCGTCCGCTATTTCAACGGTGTCGTCTGCCGCTTCGCGCAACTGGGCGGGGCTTTGGACCCGGACCGCACCCTCGTCCATTACCGCGTGACGCTGAGGCCCTGGCTCTGGCTGCTCACGCGCACCTCCGATTGCCGCATCTTCCAAAAGAAAACCGCCCCCGACATCATTGCCCAGGTGTTCCGCGACCACGGCTTCACCGACTTCGAAGCCCGGCTCAGTCTGACCTATCCTCAGCGGGAATACTGCGTCCAATACCGGGAATCCGACTTCAACTTCGTCAGCCGGCTGATGGAAGAGGAGGGCATCTACTATTTCTTCGAGCATGCGAAAGGCAAACACACCCTGATCCTGGCCGATGCCGCCGCCGCCCACCCGAAGGTGCCGGGCTACGAGTCCATCCCGTACTTCGAACCGAACAACAGCGCCCGCCGCTTGCGCGATCACCTGTTCTCGTGGTCGTTCGCCCGCGAAATCCAGCCCGGGTGTTGCGTGCTGACCGATTACGATTTCACCAAGCCGATGGCGGATCTCCAGGTGAAACGGCAACAGCCGCGTCCGCATGCCCAGGCCGAGTGGGAAGTGTTCGACTACCCGGGCCAATACGCCCAGGTCGAGCACGGCGAGCACTACGCCAGCACCCGCCTCGAGGAACTTCATGCCCGGCACGAACTGGTGCAGGCCCGGGGCAACGCCCAGGGCCTGGCCTGCGGCGCGCTGTTCGGCCTGACCGATTATCCGCGAGAGGACCAGAACCGCGAATACCTGATCGTCTCCGCCGAATATCGGCTGCAGAGCAACGCTTATCTGTCGGAGGGTCCCGTGCTCGAGGAGGAGGCCTTCGACTGCACGCTGACGGCACTGGACAGCCGCCAGCCCTACCGGCCGGCGCGCGAGACGGTCAAACCGGCGGTCCGGGGGCCGCAGACGGCGGTGGTGGTGGGGCCCGCGGGCGAGGAGATTTACACCGACCAGTACGGGCGGGTCAAGGTGCAGTTCCATTGGGACCGGGAAGGCCAACGGAACGAGAACAGTTCATGCTGGATCCGGGTATCCCATCCCTGGGCCGGGAAAAACTGGGGGGCGGTCTCGATCCCCCGGATCGGTCAGGAAGTGATCGTCGACTTCCTGGAAGGCAACCCCGACCAGCCCATCATCACCGGCCGAGTCTACAACGGCGACACCATGCCGCCCTATGCGCTGCCCGGAGCGGCGGTGATCAGCGGCATCAAGTCCGATACCCACAAGGGGCAGGGCTACAACGAGATTTCCATGGACGACACGGCGGGCGATGAAAAGATCACAATCCACGCTCAGTACGACATGAATACCACCGTGGAGCACGATCAAACCAACGCCATCAAGAACAACCGCACGACGACGGTAACGGTGGACGACACCCTGACCGTCGACGCCAACCGTACCATGCACGTCAAGGGACAGTTGTCCGAGACGGTCGACGCCGGGCATCTGCTTACGGTGAAGGGCGGACTGACGGAGGATATTACCGATGGCCGAACGATCACGGTGACCGGTCCCATCGACCAGAGCTCCACGGCGACCACCGATCTGCATGCGACCGGTGCCGGCACCTACACTTCCGATACCTCTCTGCGCCTCGCCGTGATGGGCTCGACCATCGAGATCACACCGGATGCGATCACCCTCAGCGTCGGGGCCTCGACGGTAAAGATCGATCCGGCCGGCGTCTCCATCAGCGCGCCGAAAATCTCCCTCAACGGCTAGGGCGGACGGCATGTCCCTGAACCCCGTCGAACGTCGTCTCGCCTATTTGTGCGGCGAGTGGCTCCGCTTCCGGGAGAACCCGAATGCGCGGCTCTTGGTCTGGCAAGTGCCGGAAAACGCCTTTCGCCTGGTCGAGGCTTTCGTCGAGGCACAGAAATACGAGTCGGATTACACGTCCGGCGACCTGTTCATACTGTTCAAGGCGCCTTACGAACACACTCTGCAGTATTCCAGAGCCCTGAAGGACGCCTTCCGGGCACAATACGACGCTAGCCACGAGGGATTGAAGGCGGAGGGATTGCCGGTCGATTGGCATTTCGATCCCGCGGCGTCGCCCGGCACGCCGGCGGCCTTTGTGGCGGCGCTACGGTCGTTCGGGTCGAAATACCACCATTCGATAGGCCATCTGGTCAGCGTATTAATGCCCGTGGCGATGACTGACGAAGCGGCTTTTGCCGACTGGGTGCTGCGTGCCTTGGCGGTCGAATGGCCGGAGCGCATGCGGATATTGTTGATCGATTCGCTGGAAAACCCCCGATTTCAGCGCCTGCTCGACGCCAACCATCCGCGCATCGCGCTGAGCCGGCCGCAAGTGGACGGACTTACGGTCGCACAGGAGACGTTCGCCCAGGAACCGGTCCAGGGGCCTGCCGGCGTATTTCGGAATCACCTGACGGGGCTGCTGGCTCTGACCGAAAAGGGCACGGCCGACCAGGTCAAGGCCAAGGCCAAGGATGCGCTGGTCTACGTGCGCCGGCAACAATGGCTCGACCAGGAGGTGGTCGTGCGCCTGCTGGTAGCCGGTGCCTTGCTGAAGGAAAACCGACACGACGAGGCGGTGCAAGTTTATCGGAGCGCTCGTCAGGTCGCCCAGCACGTTGCGGAACAGGGTCATCCCGCCGGCAACAAACTGGTCCTGCAGACCTGGTTCGGCGAAGCCGGCGCGCATTTGGCGAAAGGCGATGCCGAAACTGCGGGTCTTTGCTACGACCAGGCAGCGCCGCTGGCGCAACGGGACCGTAACGGCATCCTCGGCATCGAAGCGTTCCGCATGGGGGCGTATTGCCGGGCTCGTACCGGTGACGTCGCCGGGGCCTTGGAACGGGGACGTTGCGCTTACGCGCTGGGAGAACAACTCAAGCCCGAGGCGAGAGGTATGACCACCTTGCCGCTGACCGGGATCGACCTGCTGCGGGCGCTCGATCCGGAGCGGGTGGCGCTCATGGAGCAGGTGAAGGCGAACTTGCAAGAGCGAACGCGTTCGGCCGGCAAGACGCTGGAAGAGCAACTGCAGGGCTTGGGCGGAACGGCGACAGCAGAAGCCGAGGGTGCCATCGAGCAGGCATACCTCGCGGCAATCGACGAACTCAAGGCCGAATCGGCGACCCGCCTCGACCACATCGTCGCCGACGCGGACGCGACATTCCGGACGCTATTCGCCCGCAGCCGTGAACTGTTGGGAAACGACTGGCCCTTGTGCAGCGAACTCGGGTTGATGGCGCCGGCGGCCGAACAGCAGGTTAAAGCCGCATGATGCCGGCAGCCAAGCACGGCGATCCCCAGCTCGGGGTGGACATCCACCTCTGCACGACGCCGGTACCGACCCCGCTGCCGACCCCGCACATCTCCGTCGTCTTCGATCCCTTCGACTACATCCCCATCATCGGCGCGACCGTGACCGTGTGCGGCATGAAGCGCGCCACCGCCGGCACCGCCGGCATGGTCGTGCACATTCCGCCGGGGTTTCCGTTTGCGCCGAAACTCCCGGACACCGACGACGAACTGTTCATGGGCAGTTCGACGGTGATCGCCGACGGCGATCCGTTCTCGTATATCTCTCTGCCGGTATTGGGCTGCCAGGTCGCCGGGATGGTCAGCCCTTTCCGGCTGCGGAAAAAGGGCGGCCCGAGGATCATGGTGTTGCCCACGATCTTCAACTTGGCGATCCCGACCACCGTGTTCGTCGGCGGCCCCCCGACCATCTCGATGATGGGGCTGGCCTTCAAGGGCGCGTTTGCGGGCCTCGGCAAGCTGGCCAAGTCCGGGGTGTTCAAGCGGTTCCGGCAAAAGCTGTTCAAGAACATGAAGCCCGGCTTTCTCAAATGCACGGTCTTGCGCGCCGAGCCGGTCAACATCCTGAACGGCGAAGTTTCCGTCGAGCAGCAGGACTTCGAGTTGCCGGGCCGCCTTCCCCTGCGCTGGGTGCGAAGCTACGGCTCGTCCGGCGACCATGTCGGGCTGTGCGGCACCGGCTGGCAGACCCCGGCCGACATTCGGCTCGAATACGACGGCACCGACGGCAGCGTGCTGATGCACGGACCCGACGTCGGGCCGATCGCTTTCGAGCGGCTGCCGGCCGCGGTGGGCGAACAGGGCGCCGAGCTCGAGCTGATGGACGGCGCGCGGCTGACCGATACCGGCGACGAATACCGGGTCGCCACCAAGGACGACCGCATCTACCACTTCCCCAAATCGCTGGTCCGCCGCGATCCGCGCGGCCGGCTATGCTGGCCGATCGGACGCCTCTCGGACCGCTGCGGGAACGCCCTCGACGTCGAGTACCGCGGCGGCCGGATCGTCGCCATCCACGAGTCGGCGGGCCGGCGTCTCGCGCTCACCCTCGAAAACGACCGCCTGACGGCGGTGACGCTCCACGACCCCGCGAGTGGGACCGAACACACCTTTGTCCGCTACCAATACGACGCGGCGGGCGACCTGGTCGCCGTCATCGACCCGCTCGGCGCGCCTTATCGCTTCGCCTACGACGCCCATCGCATGATTCGCCACACCGACCGCAACGGTCTGTCTTTCCATTACGCCTATGAGCAGGCTCCGGACGGGAGTTGGCGGGTCGTCCATGCCTGGGGCGACGGCGGCTTGTACGACTACCGCTTCGACTACTCGGATCTCCTCAACGAACGCCGCATTACCGATTCGCTGGGCCAGGTCACGCTGATCAAGCTCGACGAGCAAGGCCTACCGATCAACGAGACCGACCCCCTGGGCGGCATGACCCTCTACGAATACGACGACGCCGGCCGCACCACGGCGGTGGTGGACCCGGACGGCCGCCGCACCGAATACACCTACGACGCGCGTGGCAACCTCCTCAAACTCACGCGCCCCGACGGCCATGCGATCACCACCGAGTTTGACGAGACCGACAAGGCCGTTCGCATCACCGACCCCAACGGCGGCCTCTGGCAGCAAGCCTGGGACCGGCGCGGCCTATTGATCGAGCAGAAAACGCCGCTCGGCCACGTCTCGCGCTACGAGTACGACGCCCACGGGCAACTCGTCGCCTACACCAACCCGCGCGGCGCGCGTACCGAGCTTCGCTTCGATGCATTCGGGAATCTGATCGGGATCAAGGATGCGCTGGGCCAGGTCACGCGGTTCGCCTACGACCCCTTGGGTAACCTCGTCGGCAGGCTCGACCCGCTCGGGCGCAAGACGCTCTACCGCTACGACGCGAAAAGCCGGCTCACGGAAGTCCGGCTGCCGTCCGGCGCAACGGTGCGCTGCGGCTACGATGGCGAGGACAACCTGACCCGCTATATGGACGAAAACGGCGCCGAAACTCGGCTCGAGTACTTCGGCCAGGGCGAGATCGCCAAGCGCCTCCAGCCCGACGGCCATACCGTTCAGTACCACTACGACACCGAAGAGCGGCTGATCGGCGTCACCAACCAGCGCGGCGAGACCTACCGGCTCGAGCGCGACGCCCTCGGGCGCATCATCGAGGAAGTGGACTATTGGGGCCAGTCGCGGCGTTACGACTACACGCTCGCGGGTCATCTCCGGCGCAGCGTCGACCCGCTCGGCCGCGCGATTCACTATCGCACCGACCCGCTCGGCCGCATCGTCGAAAAGGCGCTCCCGGCCCCGGACGGCGGCGACAAGCCCTGGATCGAACGCTTCGCCTACGACGCCAACGGCAACCTGATCGGCTGCGCCAATCCTGAGATCCGCATCGAACGCCGGTTCGATCCCGACGGCCGGCTGATCGAAGAAAAGCAAGGCGAAACCTTCACCCTCCGCAACGCCTACGACGAAGCCGGCAACCGGATTGCCCGCCACACCGAGTTCAAGCGGGGCGACACGGTGATCGCCCATGCCGTCCGTTACGCTTACGACGCCCTCGACCAGGCGATCGACATCGCCATCGACGACCACGCCCCCATCCAGATCGAACGCGACGCGGCCGGGCAGATCGTCCGCGAGCGGCTGAGTCCCCGTCTACGCCGCGAGGTTGACTACAGCGCCGACGGCTACCTCACCCGCCAGCGTATCCGCACCGACGCGGACACCGTGGTCGACCTCGCCTACGACTACGATGCCGCCGGCAACCTGACCGAACGGCGCGACGCCCGGTTCGGCATCGACCGCTACGTCTACGATCCCGTGGGCCGCATCACCCAGCACCTCGACCCGCACGGGCAGGTCAAGCACTACCTCAACGACCCCGCGGGGGACCGGCTCACGACGCGGATCGTCGAGCACGAAGCCGCGCAAGCGGGGACACCGGACGCCCAAGGCGAATGGTCCCGCGAAGGCGAATACGAAGGCGCCTTTTATCGGTTCGACCGGGCCGGCAACCTGATTGAGCGCCACGACCGGCGCGGGGCCTTGCACCTTAGGTGGGATGCGAACCAGCGGCTGATCGAGAGCCGGCTGGAGGGCGTCTCCACGCGCTATCGCTACGACCCCCTGGGCCGGCGAATCGAGAAGCGCACCGGCGATAAAGTGACGACCTTTGTCTGGGACGGCGACGCCCTGGTGGGCGATTGGATCGAGGACCCGACCGATCCGGTTGTCCCGGCGAAAGGGATGGCCCGGGAATGGGTCTACTACCCGGAGACCTTCGAACCCCTGGCGCTGCTCGGCGGCCGAAGCGGACCGAACACGCTCCTGCACTATCACAACGACCCCAACGGCTGCCCGATCCGGCTGACCGACTCGAAGGGCGAAGTCCTGTGGGCGGCGAGTTATACGGCCTGGGGGCAAATCGCGCGGCTGCACGTCGGCTATGTCGATAACCCGATTCGGTTGCAGGGGCAGTATGAGGATGGGGAGACCGGGCTGAATTACAATCGACAGCGTTACTACGATCCGATGATCGGGGCTTTTGTGTCGAGGGACCCCATCGGCTTAGCAGGAGGAGACAATTCCTATCGTTACGCGCCGAATGTGCTGGGTTGGATTGATCCCTATGGGTTGTCTTGTGGCAAAATCACTGGCGATCCGGGAGTTCTTCGGAGAAAGTTAATAGCTGCTCGTGCGGGGGATCTGTCCGCTGCTGCGGAAATCCGTGTTGCACGTTTATTAAAGGCGGAAGGCAAACATGTCCATTTCATCGACGATTTGCGTAATCCTGCCGGCACATTTGATTTCTTAGTAGATGGTGTCCCGACGGATGTGAAGCGTATAAGTGGTTTAGGGCGAAATGCTGCAGGCGATATCGCCAAGGGAGTAAGACAAGTAGGGGCGAACGGACAAGTGATAATCGTGAGGCCTGGGACTGCAGCTCAATCCCTAAATGATTACCAAGATTTTGCGAATACGTTTACTCCAAGGCAGCCGGGGGTAACACGGCGAGTAGTTGATGAAGACGCGCTACCGCCATTGTAGGTAGAGCGTGGTTCCATCTGTAACGGCTTCAGAAAGGCCCCGACCGCATCCGGTGCTATTTCAAACATCGCAAGATAACCTATGTGGCAGCGACCGGATAATTCTGATTTAACTGCCTAGATAATATTTGCGCACGAAGTTTGTCACTACCTTTGTTGTGGGGCAGTTTTGGGCATTGGCGGAGGCAAATGTTTATGTCTTTAATATATGTGGTAATTGGATTTGAGGACAGGCAGGTAACAGACGTTGAGCGTGCGCTGTGCTTTGAGTTCGGAGACGATACCTTACGGATTCCTCCATTTGGGATTCATCTTTCTGTGGCTAATTACGCTGATGAATACAAGAAGGCAGATAGCTTCCTGCAACAGCATGGACTTGTGGAATCAAATCCATTCCTGCAAGAGTTTGATATTCTGCCATTTTCGACGGAGATTCATCTCGAATGCATGCGAGGAAGATTAGTCTCAGGAATCTTGGAAATAGTTGCGGATATGCTCGCCGTTACACTAGCTAAGCATCTAAATACACGAGCCTTAGTTCGTATAGCGGATGGCGAAGTGCCTTTCCGACTGTATTCTTCCACTGGAGCAGTCGAGGTAGACTACGTTGATTCCTATCGAACAATCCTTAATCACCGAACATGGATACCATTTTCTCTGTGCTCATAACTCTTAGAACCTGTCTTCAAACCAACGTAGCACTAACAGGCTGTTGATTTTCTCGGCCCCGGAAGCCGCATAAATTCGTTGGATGGAGCGCCTAAAATAGGCATAAACGATTGTTTGTCATGGCAAAATAATATCATTTCAAGATACTTTGGACTCTTTCATGCGCGGCGCCGACATCACCCAGCAAGAACTCTTCAGCTACCGAACCTTGGAAGACCGGATTCCCAAGGATCATCCCCTTCGGAAGCTCCGGGCCGTGGTCGACATTCTGCTGACCACGCTGGACTCGGAATTTGATGCCCTCTATGCCCGGACCGGCCGGGAGTCGATTCCGCCGGAGCGGCTGCTGCGCGCCAGTCTCATCCAAGTCTTGTTCTCTGTCCGCTCCGAGCGGCAGTGGGTCCAGCAGATCGAATTCAATCTTTTGTACCGCTGGTTTGTCGGGCTGCCCCTGGATGCCGAGGTCTGGGACCACTCCACCTTCAGCGCCAACCGGGATCGGTTGCTGAACGAGCGGATTTCCCGGCTGTTTTTCGAGCGGGTCGTGTTGCTGGCGGAATGGCAGGACCTTTTGTCGGACGAGCATTTCTCGGTGGACGGCACGCTGATCCAGGCGTGGGCCTCCATGAAGAGCTTTGTGAAAAAGGATGGCAGTTCTCCCCCGCCGGAGGCCGGTGGCCGGAATCCCACGGTTGATTTCAAGGGCGAAAAGCGCGCCAACGCAACCCACGCCTCGACCACGGATCCGGAGGCCCGCCTTTACAAGAAAAGCGAAGGGGATAAAGCCCAACTGTGCTTCATGGGCCATGCCCTGATGGAAAACCGGACCGGCCTGGTCGTGGATGTCGAGGTGACGCACGCCACCGGCACGGCGGAACGGGACGCGGCCAAGATCATGATCGGTCGCACCGTCACGAAGCCCGGCGCGACGGTCGGGGCGGACAAGGCTTACGACGTGCCGGAGTTCGTGCACGCTCTCCGGGAGCAGCGGGTCACGCCGCATGTCGCCCGGAAGGAAAAAGGCTCCGCCATCGATGGCCGCACCACCCGACACGCCGGCTACCGGACCAGCCTGAAGAGGCGCAAGCGGGTGGAAGAAATCTTCGGGTGGTCGAAGACCGTGGGCGGGTTACGCCAGACCCGGTTCCGGGGTTTGAAGAAGGTGGCGGCCCAGACCGTGTTCACGTTCGCCGCCTACAACCTGACCCGGTTGGGTGGGCTGTTCGGCTGGCGATGGTCGACGGCCTAGGCGGGCGTCTGCCCAAAATTCGCCGAAAGGCGGCAAGAACCCCCAAGCGGGGGGATGAAAACCGGCTAGAACCGGGATTTCAGAGCTAAAAGGACCTTCAGCACTAAAAATTAAGCCGCCGATAAGGGGTAAAGCCGAAGGCATGGCGGCGAATTTCAACAGCCTGCTAAGGAGGAGCAGTAAGGTCTGAGTGTTATGTGGTCTACAGAAGGAAGCCGCCATGTACCCTAGCGATTTGACGGATGCGCAATGGGCCGCGTTGGTTGAGTATTGTCCCTTTTTGATTGAGCCCGATCCCAGGGGCGGTCGTCCCCGCCGGCACGCGGTCCGACGGATGCTCGATGCTGTGCTGCACGTGGATAAAACGGGCTGCCAATGGCGGCAGCTTCCCCGTGAGTACCCGCCCTGGAAGACGGTCTATACCACTTTCCGGCGCTGGCGACTCAACGGCACCTGGCATCGAGTCCATGCGGTGTTGCGGGAAGCGGTACGCCGACAAGTCGGCAAGCAGGCCCAGCCGTCGGTGGTCATTGTCGATTCGCAGTCCGTCAAGACGGCACAAAAAGGGGGGCCGCGGTTACGACGCCGCGAAGAAGGTGAAAGGCCGCAAGCGACACATCGCGGTCGATACTCTGGGGTTGATCTGGGCCGTAGCCGTGCTTTCAGCTGGGATTCAGGATCGGACGGGAGTTCGCCCTCTGCTCTTGCGTCTGGCTACGGTGCCCCATCGGATCCAAGTTGTCTTTGCCGATGCGGCTTACCGAGGCACCCTGCTCGATTGGGTCAGATACATGTTTCACTGGACCCTGACCATTGTGAGCCGCCGGAATGCCAGGCGGTTCGAAGTGCTGCCTTGGCGTTGGATGGTTGAGCGAACGTTCGCCTGGCTCGGTCACGCACGCCGTTTAAGCAAAGATTACGAGATCCATCCCGCAACCTCAGAATGCTTTATCCAGATCACTATGATTTCCCTCATGCTTCGGCGTCTCTCCAAAACTAAAACTAGGGTTTGAAGACAGGTTCTTAGGGAAGCCAGCTAGGGCTGTTCAATGCTTGATACCCTGATAGTTCAGGACACGCTCGAGGTTAATGGCGTTGTCATAGAGCGCGGCGCGAATATTGGTTTCGCCATTGTGTCGCAAGAGATTTAACAGGCTGTTGAAATTCGCCGCCATGCCTTCGGCTTTACCCCTTATCGGGCGGCTTCATTTTGAGTGCTGAAGATCCTTTTAGCTCTGAAATCCCGGTTCGAGCCGGTTTTCATCCCTCCACTTGGGGATTCTTGCCGTCTTTCGGCGCATTTTGGGCAGATGCCCGCCTAGGCTGTCGACCACCGCCAGCCGAACAGCCCACCCAACCGGGTTAGGTGGTAGGCCGCAAACGTGAACACGGTCTGGGCCGCCACCTTCTTCAAGCCCCGGAACCGGGTCTGGCGTAACCCGCCCACCGTCTTCGACCAGCCGAAGAGTTCTTCCACCCGTTTGCGCCTCTTCAGGCGAGCCCGGTAGCCGGGGTGTCGGGTGGTCCGGCCATCGATGGCGGAGCCTTTTTCCTTCCGGGCGACATGCGGCGTGACCCGCTGCTCCCGGAGAGCGTGCACGAACTCCGGCACGTCGTAAGCCTTGTCCGCCCCGACTGTCGCGCCGGGCTTCGTGACGGTGCGACTGATCATGATCTTGGCCGCGTCCCGTTCCGCCGTGCCGGTGGCGTGAGTCACCTCGACATCCACCACCAGGCCGGTCCGGTTTTCCATCAGGGCATGGCCCATGAAGCACAGTTGGGCTTTATCCCCTTCGCTTTTCTTGTAAAGGCGGGCCTCCGGATCGGTGGTCGAGGCATGGGTCGCATTGGAGCGCTTCTCGCCCTTGAAATCGACTGACGGATTCCGGCCGCCGTCCTCCGGCCGGGGCGAGCTGCCATCCTTTCTCACAAAACGCTTCATAGACGCCCACGCCTGGATCAACGTGCCGTCCACCGAGAAATGCTCGTCCGACAGAAGGTCCTGCCATTCCGCCAGCAACACGACCCGCTCGAAAAACAGCCGGGAAATCCGCTCGTTCAGCAACCGATCCCGGTTGGCGCTGAAGGTGGCGTGGTCCCAGACCTCGGCATCCAGCGTCAGCCCGACAAACCAGCGATACAACAGATTAAATTCGATCTGCTAGACCCACTGCCGCTCGGAGCGGATGGAGAACAAGACCTGGATCAGGCTGGCGCGCCACCGCCGGCACCGCCGGCATGGTCGTGCACATTCCGCCGGGGTTTCCGTTTGCGCCGAAACTCCCGGACACCGACGACGAACTGTTCATGGGCAGTTCGACGGTGATCGCCGACGGCGATCCGTTCTCCTACATTTCCCTGCCGGTATTGGGCTGCCAGGTCGCCGGCATGGTCAG
Source organism: Methylocaldum marinum (assembly GCF_003584645.1). GTDB lineage: Bacteria > Pseudomonadota > Gammaproteobacteria > Methylococcales > Methylococcaceae > Methylocaldum > Methylocaldum marinum. The sequence continues at coordinate 1,156,476 of NZ_AP017928.1, read as the reverse complement.
CCCGTTCCGGCTGCGGAAAAAAGGCGGCCCCAGGATCATGGTGTTGCCCACGACCTTCAACCTGGCGATCCCGACCACCGTGTTCGTCGGCGGCCCCCCGACCATCTCGATGATGGGGCTGGCTTTCAAGGGCGCGTTTGCGGGCCTCGGCAAACTGGCCAAGTCCGGGGTGTTCAAGCGGTTCCGGCAAAAGCTGTTCAAGAACCTGAAGCCCGGCTTTCTCAAGTGCACGGTCTTGCGCGCCGAGCCGGTCAACATCCTGAACGGCGAAGTTTCCGTCGAGCAGCAGGACTTCGAGTTGCCGGGCCGCCTTCCCCTCCGCTGGGTACGAAGCTACGGCTCGTCCGGCGACCATGTCGGGCTGTGCGGCACCGGCTGGCAGACCCCGGCCGACATTCGGCTCGAATACGACGGCACCGACGGCAGCGTGCTGATGCACGGACCCGACGTCGGTCCGATCGCTTTCGAGCGGCTGCCGGCCGCGGTGGGCGAGCAGGGCGCCGAACTCGAGCTGATGGACGGCGCGCGGCTGACTGATACGGGCGACGAATACCGGGTCGCCACCAAGGACGACCGCGTCTACCACTTCCCCAAATCGCTGGGTCGCCACGATCCGCGCGGCCGGCTGCACTGGCCGATCGGACGCCTCTCGGACCGCTGCGGGAACGTCCTCGACGTCGAGTACCGCGGCGGCCGGATCGTCGCCATCCACGAGTCGGCGGGGCGGCGTCTCGCGCTCACCCTCGAAAACGACCGCCTGACGGCGGTGACGCTCCACGACCCCGCGAGCCGGACCGAACACACCTTTGTCCGCTACCAATACGACGCGGCGGGCGACCTGGTCGCCGTCATCGACGCGCTCGGCGCGCCCTATCGCTTCGCCTACGACGCCCATCGCATGGTTCGCCACACCGACCGCAACGGGCTGTCCTTCCATTACGCCTACGAGCGGGCGGCGGACGGCAGCTGGCGGGTCGTCCATGCCTGGGGCGACGGCGGCTTGTACGACTACCGCTTCGACTACTCGGACCTCCTCAACGAACGCCGCATTACCGATTCGCTGGGCCAGGTCACGCTGATCAAGCTCGACGAGCAAGGCCTACCGATCAACGAGACCGACCCCCTGGGCGGCATGACCCTCTACGAATACGACGACGCCGGCCGCACCACGGCGGTGGTGGACCCGGACGGCCGCCGCACCGAATACGCCTACGACGCGCGCGGCAACCTCCTCAAGCTCACGCGCCCCGACGGCCACGCGATCACCACCGAGTTCGACGAGACCGACAAGGCCGTTCGCATCACCGACCCCAACGGCGGCCTCTGGCAGCAAGCCTGGGACCGGCGCGGCCTGCTGATTGAACAGAAAACGCCGCTCGGCCACGTCTCGCGCTATGAGTACGACGCCCACGGGCAACTCGTTGCCCACACCAACCCGCGCGGCGCGCGCACGGCGCTTCGCTTCGACGCGGTCGGGAATCTTTCCGGGATCAAGGATGCGCAGGGCCAGGTCACGCGGTTCGCCTACGACCCCTTGGGTAACCTCGTCGGCAAGCTCGACCCGCTCGGGCGCAAGACGCTCTACCGCTACGACGCGAAAAGCCGGCTGACGGAAGTCCGGCTGCCGTCCGGCGCGACGGTGCGCTGCGGCTACGATCGCGAGGACAACCTGACCCGCTACGCGGACGAAAACGGCGCCGAAACCCGGCTCGAGTACTTCGGCCAGGGCGAGATCGCCAAGCGCCTCCAGCCCGACGGCCATACCGTTCAGTACCACTACGACACCGAAGAGCGGCTGATCGGCGTCACCAACCAGCGCGGCGAGACCTACCGGCTCGAGCGCGACGCCCTCGGGCGCATCATCGAGGAAGTGGACTATTGGGGGCAGTCGCGGCGTTACGACTACACGCTCGCGGGGCATCTCCGGCGCAGCGTCGACCCGCTCGGCCGCGCGATCCACTATCGCACCGACCCGCTCGGCCGCATCGTCGAAAAGGCGCTGCCGGACCCGGACGGCGGCGACAAGCCCTGGATCGAACGCTTCGCCTACGACGCCAACGGCAACCTGATCGGCTGTGGCAATCCTGAGACCCGCGTCGAACGCCGGTTCGATCCCGACGGCCGCCTGATCGAAGAAAAGCAAGGCGAAACGTTCACCCTCCGCAACGCCTACGACGAAGCCGGCAACCGGATCGAGCGACACACCGAGTTCAAGCGGAGCGACACGGTGATCGCCCATGCCGTCCGTTACGCTTACGACACCCTCGATCAGGCGATCGAAATCGCCATCGACGACCACGCCCCCATCGCGATCGAGCGCGACGCGGCCGGCCGGATCGTCCGCGAGCGACTGAGTCCCCATCTACGCCGCGAGGTCGACTACAGCGCCGATGGCTATCTGACTCGCCAGCGTATCCGCACCGACGCGGACACCGTGGTCGACCTCGCCTACGACTACGATGCCGCCGGCAACCTGACCGAACGGCGCGACGCCCGGTTCGGCATCGACCGCTACGTCTACGATCCCGTAGGCCGCATCACCCAGCACCTCGACCCGCACGGGCAGGTCAAGCACTACCTCAACGACCCCGCGGGGGACCGGGCTCACGACGCGGATCGTCGAGCACGAAGCCGCGCAAGCGGGGGCACCAAACGCCCAAGGCGAATGGTCCCGCGAAGGCGAATACGAAGGCGCCTTTTATCGGTTCGACCGCGCCGGCAACCTGATTGAGCGCCACGACCGGCGCGGCGCCTTGCACCTCCGCTGGGATGCGAACCAGCGGCTGATCGAGAGCCGGCTCGACGGCGTCTCCACCCGCTATCGCTACGACCCCCTGGGCCGGCGAATCGAAAAGCGCACCGGCGACCAGATCACGGCCTTCGCCTGGGACGGCGACGCTCTGGTGGGCGATTGGATCGAGGACCCAACCGATCCGGTTGTCCCGGCGAAAGGGATGGCCCGGGAATGGGTCTACTACCCGGAGACCTTCGAGCCCCTGGCGCTGCTCGGCGGCCGAAGCGGACCGGACACCCTCCTGCACTACCACAACGACCCCAACGGCTGCCCGATCCGGCTGACCGACTCGAAGGGCGAAGTCCTGTGGGCGGCGAGTTATACGGCGTGGGGACAGATCGCGCGGCTGCACGTCGGTTATGTCGACAACCCGATTCGGTTGCAGGGGCAGTATGAGGATGAAGAAACGCAGCTTGCACAGAACTTATCCCGATACTTTGATGCGGCTATTGGTTGTTTCCTTTCACAGGATCCACTGGGGCTTATCGTAGGACCCAACCCATATGAATTTGCCCCCAATGCGCTCGTCTGGGTTGACCCTCTTGGACTGGCTTGTGGGCGGGCAGTCCGGCAAAATTCAAGAGGGCAGTGGATTGATGCGCGAGGAAGGTTTGCAAAAAAGCCTAACGTTTCACTTTTACCAAGACTCAAAGGTAAGTCGGCCAGGCAGATCGAAAAGATCTTACGTAAAAGAGGGCACACGAGGACAAATCCGCTCAATCCTAGAAATCAGCGCTGGGTTCATCCTGATGGCTCGGAAGTACAGATACATGCTTATGGAAACGTAAAGACGGGACCTTATAAAGCGGGGAACAACGCGCATGTCCATAAGTCGCTTGGTAAGCACGGAGATCCGGGGACGATAGAACTGGCCGATGATGGCAAGACGCCCGTCAATGCTCACTCTAAAGAAGCACATATTGGAATAAAAAACCCTGACGATTTCCCGACCGTAGCCGGGCGCCCCCACGGCACATAGGAACCAACATGGCTGCAGAATTTTATATATCCTTCAAGAACCGTGATTGGTATTTGGAAAATCTATCTAGAATTGAAGAACAAATTTCTAGGCTGAAAACCTTTACGATCCGAGAGGGCAACGAATTTCGACTTCTTGGAAGTGAGTCGAGAATTCAAGAGGACGGTTGGAGTTACGATGTGCGTTTGTTTACACAAGATGCACAAATTTTGATGGAAATCAGTGCGCATCCCGAATCCGTGGAAGCTGACCTATCGTATTTTTTATCATGGCTCAGAAGTCAAACCGATATTTCAGTGAACGATGAGGACGGCGAGCTGAGCGGATGGTAATAATGGTAATACTAGTGCTTAATTACGTAAATTAACGATAGTATTTTTGAGTTGACTGCCGTGCACTTCGCGTTTGCGCCATTTGAATGGGCGTGGATTTTGGGAATAGTTGGCAATGAACGCTTCAATAGCGTTCCGTAACTCAGCGATGCTGGAGAAACTGGCCCCGCGCAAGGCTTTTCGACTCAGGATACCGAACCAGATTTCCACTGGGTTCAACCAACTGGCCGAGGTTGGCGTAAAGTGAAAATGAACCCTGGGATTCTTGGCCAACCAGTCCTCGTTGCGCTTGTGCGTGCAATAGTTGTCCAAAATCACATGTAATTCCTGGTCCGCCGGGGTCTCGGCGACGACTTGGTCCATGAACGCACAGCGAAAGGGGTCAGGTCTTGTAATCCAGCACTCTCGTCCTACACAGCCCCACATGGCAAGACCACTTCGCACCGAACTGGCAGGCGGGCTTTATCACGCCACATCGCGCGGTGATCGCCGAGAGGCTATTTTCCTCAACGATCAAGACCGGCGGGACTGATTGACCCTGTTGGGCGGAGTCTGTGCGCGCTTCAACCGGCGTTGCCATGCGTATTACGAGATGACAAATCATGGGTGGAAACGCCGGATGCCAATCTGTCGAGCATGTTGCGCCAGCTATCCTCCGGGCCGCCGACGGTGGCCCACCCCTGGGGCGACCGAGGCTTATACGACTACCGCTTCGACTACGCCGATCTGTTCAACGAACGCAACATCACCTATTCGCTTAGCCGACGATTGCGTCGCCATTTTTGGCAAAACCTTTTGGGACTTCCCAGTCACCCAAAGGAGCCAATTGTGGCGACGAGTAGTGCCTTCGGCGGCCCGGCCGTCCCCGCTCGTCTGGTCCGGACCCAACCAGGGGGCCGGACACCGCTCGCAGATGACTCGACGCCCGGTCGCGATGCCTTGTGTGAGACCTCCGACCGCCGCTATCGCGTCGACCTTCGGTCTCACACCCGGCGCTCGGGCTTCCGGGGACTACTCGACTCGCTCGCTCCATGTCTCGCAGCGGCGGTTCGGCGAGTAGGCGAACCACACCACGGGCGGTGTGACATCACCGGCCGGGCGGTCGTCCCGGACATAGGTCCACAGCCGACCGGTCTTCGTCTGGCCCTGACCGGGCGCGAGCACCGGGACCGGGGTGTCGTCGGCGTGGAGCTTCGGACCGGCGAGCACATGCCGGCGGATTGCCGCGACCAACGGACGGAGGAGGCCCGCGGCGTCGCCGACCCCATCGGTCAAGGTGGACCGGGACAGAGCCACGCCTTCGCGGGCGTAGATGGCCGACTGGCGGTACAGCGGCAGATGATCGAACAAGGCGCGGGGCCAGGTCTTGCAATCCAACACTCTTGTCCTACACAGCCCCGCATGTGGCAAGACCACTTCGCATCGAACTGGCAGGCGGGCTTTTCACGTGACATCGTGCGGCGACCACCGGGAGGCTATTTTCCGCGGCGATCATGACCGGCGGGACTGATTGGCCCTATTGGGCGACGTCGGCGCGCGTTTCAACCGGCGTTGCTACGCGTACTGCGAGATGATGAACCATGGCTAGAAACGCCGGATGCCAATCTGTCGGGAGGAATGCGTCAGCTGAATGGCGTCAATACGCAGCGCTTCAATAGCCGCCATGGGCTGGTCGGCCACCTGTTCCAATGGCGGTTCAAGATCGAAGCGAAGCAACCTTGTTCCATGGAACTGTTGGTCATCGCGTAACGTAAACGGTTGAGCAATGACCCTTTGGCTTCAAAACTCTGAACTCAAGACTATTCAGCAATCGATATCGTAATGTCGCGCATTTGGGTATTCGCCACCTTCACCGTGGTAGTGGTTATTGTAGTCGTCTACGTCACATCGAGTTGTGAAGACTGCGCGAATACGGCCCGCCATTTCATTCGTGAATTGTTCCGCGCACTTCGCTGACGCCGGCAATGCTTTGATCTCGGGGTATTGTCCTGCTGGTGAGCACGGCTCAGGAGCGTTCCAACGGCCGCCGCAGAACTCGTTCCGCACCGGTCCAGATTCGTTGGCCATAGCCTCGAAGACTGCCATTACTTAATCGCCGATTTCTTCCCGTAATTCCTCGATCCTGAAGAACGCCGTCGGTAAGCGGCTTGCGCCCGGTTCTCGATTCAGGCCGGATGGTACTGATAGAGCCAGGTTTCCGACATTGCCTTGTCCTTGACACGCAGATAGCAGCGCATCTCGACGGGGTCGGTTCCCGCCACGGCCAGGTCGAAATGGGTACGCCAGTGGCCGGCCACGCCGTCCGGCACGGCTTCGATTTCGATCCTAGAGAGTTCCCCGCGCGACACGGTGACGACGGGCTCCGGTTTGGTGCCGAAAGGCAGTTTTGCCAGCGGTTTGCCCCTGAATTCGACCGTGAATTTGCGCACGCCCTTGGGACGCGGTTTGCCGGGTTGGCCGCCGTTGCCGAGGCGGGTGGCGACGCAGCGGGCGAGCGGGGTCGGGTAGGGTAGGGTTCATCCGCCAGCCACCTGATTAAGCGCCACGACCGGCACGGCGCCCTACACCTTAGGTGGGATGTGAACCAACGGCTGATCGAGAGCCGGCTGGAGGATGTGTCCACCCGCTATCGCTACGACCCCCTAGGCCGGCGAATCGAGAAGCGCACCGGCGATAAAGTGACGACCTTTGTCTGGGACGGCGATGCTCTGGTGGGCGATTGGATCGAGGATCCGACCGACCCCGTTGTTCCGGCTAAAGGGGTCGCTCGGGAATGGGTGTACTATCCGGAGACCTTCGAGCTCTTAGCACTTCTTGGCGGCCGACGCGGACCGAACACCCTCCTGCACGATCACAACGACCCCAACGGCTGTCCGATCCGGCTGACCGACTCGAAGGGGGAAATCCTGTGGGCGGCGAGTTATACCGCCTGGGGACAACTCGCGCGGCTGCACGTCGGCTATGTCGATAATCCGATTCGGTTGCAGGGGCAGTATTTTGATGAAGAGACAGGATCCCATTACAACCGGCACCGGTACTTTAATCCTGAGGCGCAGTTATTTGTGTCCCAAGATCCAGCACGCTTGATGGCTGCCAGCAACCTCTATACTTTCGGACCAAATGCTAACGGATGGGTCGATCCCTTGGGGTTGAACCCAACTTGCCGGATGACGGGACGAAGAGTAGACCGAGCATCCGACCTGCCCATTGTCAGGCCAGGTACCCCCCAGTGGAATGAGGCTGTTGCTGCGTTGCGCCGCGGTGGTCGAGGTGATATCCGCGTGGCGACAATACAAGATGCGAAGGCTCTATTGCGAGAAGCCAGGGGTAACATGGACCGACGCAAGAATTATACCCAAGCGTTCTACAGAAAAGGCTATGAAGTTCACAACGCTCAGAACCCTTTAAGTAGAGCGCGTGAGACGGCAGTTGGTAATGATCTTCGACATATAAAATGGGTGGAGGGTACCTCCAAGAATGATTGGAGCGAAGGTCACATATTTTTTGGTAACGTATTCGAACCATGATGGAAGACTTGCGAATTCCAGGTCGTCGGCTAAACAGTGACTTAGCCGACCGCCTCCAGCGCTGCTTCGTTCAGCAGTTTGCTCCTGAAGTCCTACCTCGGCTTTCACCTCCACTATGGGGGGAGAAATTCGAGAATGCAGAACTAGTTGACTGCGTATATCTCAAAACAGCGGCATTCCAACGGTACAAACATGTTCTCTGCCTTGTGGGACGGCCGTTGCGAAAGCCTGCAAAGAAGTACCAACGAGATATATATATGTGCAGAACCAAGGAGATTGCCGATTTCCTTTGTAGTCTGCACTGGGGTGTCGGCTGCGACTTCTATATCTTTGATGCAAGCTACCGCTGGTTCATCGCAGCGCTGGAGGAACGCATCTATCAGATGAACGAGGACGGCATATACAAGTTACTGTACTACAGCGAACTTGACGCCAATTTGTCGCCGCCAGTGCAAACATGACCCTTGATACCATATGACCCGCACGGGCAAGTCAAGCGCTACCTCAACGACCCCGCGGGGGACCGGCTCAGGACACGGATTGTCGAGCACAAAATCGCACAAGTGGAGGCGGCAAACGGCCAAAGCGAATGGTTCCGCGAAGGCGAATACGAAGGCGTCTTTTATCGCTTCGACCGTGTCGGCAACCTGATCGAGCGCCACGACCGGCGCGGCGCCCTACACCTTAGGTGGGATGCGAACCAGCGGCTGATCGAGAGCCGGCTCGACAATATCATCACGCGCTATCGCTACGACCCCCTAGGCCGGCGAATCGAAAAGCGCACTGGCGACACGGTCACGACCTTCGCCTGGGACGGCGACGCCCTGGTTGGCGATTGGATCGAGGACCCGACCGATCCCGTTGTCCCGGCGAAAGGGATGGCCCGGGAATGGGTGTACTATCCGGAGACCTTCGAGCCCCTGGCGCTGCTCGGCGGCCGAAGCGGACCGAACACCCTCCTGCACTACCACAACGACCCCAACGGCTGTCCGATCCAGCTGACCGACTCGAAGGGCGAAGTCCTGTGGGCGGCGAGTTATACGGCGTGGGGGCAAATCGCGCGGCTGCATGTCGGCTATGTCGATAATCCGATTCGGTTGCAGGGGCAATACGAGGATGGGGAGACAGGGCTGTATTACAACCGCAATCGATATTTTAGTAGCGAAGCGGGTATTTACATAATTCAAGACCCACTAGGACTTTTGGCTGGGCCAAATCTTTACAGGATCTCGCCTAATGTGTTCCGCTGGATCGACCCTCTCGGGTTGGCCTGCAGGTTCAAGATGCGGTGGTGGGTTTAAGTAGTTTATATACTACAATGTACAATTATTTCTTAGCTTAAGCATTGACTGGACCAATGGCCTATCAAACGATTCCGTGCAAATACTGTAAAAGTTCCGATGTGGTGCGCTATGGTACACAGAGTGGTTACCCCCGCTTTCGTTGCAAGCACTGTGGGCGCACCTTCAAGACCGAATACATTTACCGGGCCTACGAGTCCGGTATCAAAGAACAGATTGTTGACATGGCGATGAATGGCAGTGGTATTCGAGATACCGCTCGTGTTCTCGGGATTGGGAAAAACACAGTCATGTCTACACTGAAAAAAAGTCCACCGAAGTGGTCACGGTGAATCCTTACATCGGCTCTCGGGAAATCGCCGTGGAAATCAGGCATCTCTTTGATTCGCCGATGGATGTTCAGGCGGACGAACAGTGGAGCTATGGGGCTCGCAAGAAGAACCAACGTTGGCTCTGGTACGCCATCGACGCCGCCACCGGATGCATTTTGTCATTTGTGTTTGGGCGGCGCAAAGAGGACGTTTGCGAACAATTGATCGCCAATCTGCGCGTTTTCAATATTCGAACCTATTACACCGATGATTGGCCAAGCTATGCGGCGTTCATTCCGGCAAACCAGCACGTCATTGGTAAGAAATATACGTAAAAGATCGAAAACAAAAACCTTTTGTTACGCACTCGCATCAAGCGCTTAACTCGCAAAACGATCTGCTTTTCAAAATCTGAGTTGCTTCACGATGGGGTGATCGGCCTCTTCATTAATCGCCACTGCTTTCAACTAAATTGACCCACCACCCAAGATGCAGCCATACCGGTATAGCGATGTTCGCGTCAAAGGTCCTCATGGTGATGTCATTTCGGAGAAAGGGCACAAAATTACCGAAGGGCGCTTAGTGATCGATAATGGTGTGCTAGCTTGGAAGCGGTTCGGGGATATGGGCAAGGCAACTAAAGGTGAACTAAGAGAAGCGGACCGCTTACTCAACAATTTAACAAACGACCAAGCAGTAATGGCACAAGCACGACGTCAGGTGGAGATGGTAATCGAAGATCTAACGCGGGATTTGAATCATAAGAACAAAGCGACTCGAGAGTTAGCTGATAGACAGTTGCAATATTTCAAACGCATGCTTGAGTTATTTTGAAAGAATGGACATATATCCTCTCTTGAAGTTTGGCAAGTTAGACGGTGTATTCATTGGTGCACGTTTACCCGAAGTTGTTGCGAGTCTGAATCGACTTATTCCCGCAGCATTAATTACTGAACAAGACATGAATGGAGTGCTAGTTCTTTCCAGTGAACTGATTGAGCTTCATTTCGTTAACGGAGCTTTAGTTAATGTTATTGTGAAAATGTCAAGCTGCTGGGGGAATAAATGTTTGACAATTGGTTCAGCTAAGCGAAAGCTAACAAGAAGAAGCTCCCTTGAAAAAACCATAGCGTTGCTGTTTGACGCGGGGATTGAGTGGAAATTTTTTCAACGATATTGCAACGAAAACCGAGTAGAGTTGATCACGGAAGGCTCGGCTTCGCTTGAGTTTTTAAGCGATGCAGGGAAAGTCACAATCAATAGGATCCACCTCACAGAAGGTGAGGTATACGAGAAAGCTAATAGAGTTGTACCTGATGCCAATGCATGGTATTGATAGCCCAATTGTTTCTCAAATAAATCCGAATATAAAAACCTTCCGTGATCTACGACAAATTTAGCCAAATAACCGATGACCGCATCGTGGAATCGTTGATTGGAATGCCCAAGGCGAAGTTCACAGCCCTCGTCAAAGTATTCGAGTCGGCCGCTCAAGCCATCGATCGAGAGCGTGTCGAAAAGGGCGAGATAAAACACGTCAAACAGGGCGGCCCTAAAGGTTATCTTGATTCTTACGAGAAAAAGCTGTTTTTCGTTTTGTACTATCTGAAAACCTATCCCACTTTTGACGTTCTGGGCTTTCATTTCGGTTTCAGTGGCGGACATGCCCATGCCCACATCGACCGGTTGCTGCCGGTTTTAGGGCGAGCGCTGACAAGCCTCAACGTCATGCCGGAGCGCACGCTAACAACCCCAGCAGAATTCTCTCAACTCATTGATCAATATAAGAACATAGCGATCGATGGCGTGGAGGTCGCTTGCGTTCGACCCCAAGATGAAACTGAACAGGAAAAGCATTACAGCGGAAAAAAAAAAAGACATACGCTCAAATCCCTCGTAATCTCCGACTTTAATCGAAGGATATTGTTTTTGTGTTGCATTGTGGCAGGCAGCGTACATGACTACACACTCATGAAAGACGTCTTCACGCCGGATTCAGCGTGGTTCGAGAAGGTCAATTTATGGCTTGACTTAGGATTTCTGGGCGCGGACAAAGATTATCAAAGTACCCAAATATATCTACCCCACAAGAAACCTAGAAAATCCAAGAAAAACCCTAATCCGACATTGACGCCTGAGCAGAAGAAACAGAACTGAAAACAAGCCGCCACGCGGGTCATCGTTGAGCATGCCATCGGTGGCATGAAGTTCTTCCACTGCATGATGCATCGGATTAGAAATCATCTGGGTCACTTCGTGGATTATTTTTTCTCACTTTCCGCCGGGCTTTAGAACTATAAAATCTGTTGATTTACAATTGTTTAGCATCTGAAACAACTCTAATGAAATATAAGCAGTTTAACAAAGGGGAAGGTCATGCAGTCCGACACGCGTAAGCGTCCGCTGGAGGACAGTCTTTTCCTGATGCCGCCGAACAGTTAACCGTCAGGACCTTATACGTTGGCTGGTTTCCAGTTGTGGGGTAGCAGGCTGTCGATCTCCCTCTGCTTGGTGGTGGGTAAACGGGTCAGGACGTCTTTCAGGTAGGCCTCTGGGTTGAGGTCGAGTTCCTTGCAGGTTTGGATGAGGCTGAACACCGTGGCGGCGACCTGGCCGCCCTTGGGCGAGCCGAGGAACAGCCAGTTCTTGCGGCCGATGGTGAGGGGGCGGATCGCCCGCTCACTGCGGTTGTTGTCGATCTCCAGGCGACCGTCTTCGGTATAGCGCTCCAGCGCCGGCCAGTTCTTGAGGGCATAGCCGATGGCCTGGGCAGTGGGGGTCTTGGGCGCCAGCTGGCGCAGCCGGTCTTCGAGCCAGGCCTTGAACTCGGCCAGGATCGGCCGCGCCTGTTCCTGCCGTAGCTTTCGGGTGCCTTCGGCGTCGAGTTGCTGTTCCTTGGCCTCCCGTTCGATGGCGTAGAGCCGGCCGATGTACTCCAAGGCCTCATGGGCGCTGATGCGCTTGCCGTTCTCGGTCTGTCGGGCAATCTCGAAGAACTTGCGGCGCGCATGCGCCCAGCACGCCACTTCCAGGACCTTGCCTGCGGCGAAGATCTGGTCGTAACCGGCATAGGCGTCCGCCTGCAGGTAGCCGCTGTAGCCTTCCAGTTTGGCCTTGGGATGCTTGCCCGCCCGGGTTTCGGTGTGGTCATAGACGACGATGGGCGGCGAGTGGCCGGCGTATACCCAAAACCGGGTTTCCCGCGTCTTGCCGCGGTCCTGCACCGCCACAGTGGTGTCGTCCGAGAAGATCACCGGCTGTTGCTTGAGCAACGCCAGCATCCGCTCGACCAAGGGCTGCAGCTGCCAGCCGCTCTGGATGACCCAGTCGCACAACGTGGTGCGGGCAATGGGGACACCCTGGTGGGCAAAGATTTGCTCGATGCGGTACAGCGGCAGGTGATAGCCGTATTTGGCCATCAGCAGATGTGCCAGAAGACCCGGCAGAGGGATGCCCTGCTCGATGATTTGCGGCGGGGCCGGTACCGTGGTCAACTGCCCTTGGCACTTCGCGCAGGCGCACTTTTCCCGCCGCGTTTCCACGACCTTCAGTTGCGCCGGGACGTAATCCAAGCGTTCGGAGCTTTCGTAGCCGATCACCGGCCGTTCCTCACCGCAGGCAGGACACTGCCGGTCTTGTGCCGACAACGGCAATACCACGATCTCTCGCGGCAGATGCGCCGGCAGTGCGGTGCGCTTCGGTTGATTCTTGGCGGGCGATTGCACCACCACCGTCTTGAACGCCACCGGACTGGCGACGGGGGCGTCCTCGGGCACCTCATCCCACAGCGGCAGTTGGTCGATGTCGGGGAGGGTCGCCAGTCGCTCGGAACGGGCGCCGAACAGCAGCTTCTTCAGCTGCGCCAGGTCGAATTCCAGCCGTTCGATGCGCGCCTCGCGCTGGGCCAGGGTGGCCTTTAGAGTACGATTTTCTTCGGCGAGAGCGGCGGCATTCATGGCTGCCATTATACCCGGTGGACCACCCGAAAGCCCAGCTCTGATGCGGGTTTCAGGCACTTTCGACTCAGCCGACCCGACCCGCGCGAACCGCGCGGAAACGGGCCACCGTCAGGTCCACGCCTTCCAGCAACAGCAGCAGGTCCGAGCGCGAAATCGTCCCCTGAACCGGCTTGCGGAAGCGGCCTTTCTCCAGCCGCTTGTAGGCCAGCCAGAAACCGTGACGATCCCACCACAACAGCTTCACCTTGTCCCGGCCCCGGTTGAAAAACACGAACACCGCACCCGATAACGGCGAATGCCCCAGACTGCTCTCCACCGCCAGCGCCAAACCATCGATGGACTTGCGCAAATCGACCGGCTCGGCCACCACATACACCGCCGCCGCACTCAGAATCGTCGCCAGCATCACGAGACCAATGCGGCCACCACCTGCTTCAACAACCCGGCATCGAACCCCGGTTTCACCTCGATGCGAACCCCGCCCACCGACAACCACAGACCACCGACTGCTGTCTCACCGCCATCTACCCGCATCAACGTCAGTGGCGCCACCACCGCTGGCTGCGCTACGCGTCGACGCCAGTAGATGAACGCCGCATAGCTGACCGCCTCGCGCGCACACCAAGCGCGCACCGACAACCCACTCCCTGCCTGTTGCTCCAGCAGGACCCGCCAATGCATCTCTCGTTCTTGTTTCGTCATCGCCATCTCCTCCTCTTCGGGAATATGGCGATACTGTGACTCAGGCGCTAATCGGTGGGAATTATGCGGACAGCCGGACGCTTACGATCGCCGGGAGGCCATTTTTCGTTACGACTAGGATCAAATTAGGCTGGCTGACTTTCTTGAGCGAAGTCTGCGCGCATTTCAGCCGGCGTTGCCACGCATATTGCGAGATAACGAATCATGGGTGGAAACGCCGGATGCCAATCTGGCGAACGTGAGGCACCAACTGGCCTTCGGCCGCCGACGGTGGCCCACCCTTGGGGCGACCGAGGCTTATAGACGACCGCTTCGACTACTCCGATCTGTTCAACGAACGCCACCTCACCGTTCGCTTAGCCACGTCGGGTTGATCAAGCCCAACGAGCGCGGCAGCCGACCCCCTCGGCCGCATCGTCGAAAAGGCGCTCCCGGACCCGGACGGCGGCGACAAGCCCTGGATCGAACGCTTCGCCTACGACGCCAACGGCAACCTGAAATGGTACTGCAAGTACCATGTTGTGTTTGTGCCCAAATACCGGCGCCGGGCAATCTATGGAACGTTGCGGCGACGGATCGGGGGGATTTTCCGCGAGTTGTGCCGCCAAGTGGGCATCGAGTTGGTGGAAGGGCACGCGATGCCGGATCACATTCATCTGTGCTTGAGTATTCCGCCGAAGTTCAGCGTGGCCTATACGGTGGGCTTTCTGAAAGGGAAATCCGCGGTCCGTATCCATCGGGAATTCTTGGGACAGAAGCGAAACTTCACGGGGCTACATTTCTGGGCCAAGGGGTATTGCGTCAGCACTGTGGGATTGGATGAGCAAGTGATTCGAGCCTATATCCGTCATCAGGAAGCTGAGGAGAGGCGCATCGAGCAACTGCACATCCAGGGTCTTTAGGCCCTTTCATCCGTTTTTCGGCCCCCTCAGCGGGCCTTCATCAAACCACCCGCTCTGCGGGTGGTAGCTGATTTAAAAGTTCGCCGCATCTGTCTGGACACGTTAAACCTCCATTGTCAGGCCAACCGCCGAATTCGATTTATACCCACATAGACCCAAGAACAGGAAACGCTGTTCAGAATGCAATTTACGACGCAAACGGGAATGTTGTCGCGCACGTGGATTTCAAGAACCACGGCCCGGTTGCTCCCTCAGGGCATGGTCACGTGTTCCCGGTGCCGGCCGATCCTTCCTCTGGACATGGAAGGGGAAAACCGCACATTCCGCCTGAGTGGCAGCAGCTACCGAGCGGAGTTAATCCAGCTGGACCAATAGGTACATAGATCATGAATACAATTTGGACGTCCCTTGACGCAGCCCCTTTCCTGGAACGCTTCTATCAATTCTATGACTCCTTGGTATGGAAGATCGACGTAGAGATGGGCTCATCCAGGCGATCTAGATGCGCCAGCATAGTCGTCGGCGTGCGCGACCAGTCACGGACTACAGGCTCCGAGTGGGTCAATGTTCGAATGTGCTTTAGAGATGTTTCGGAATTTTGTATCAATGAAAAAGCGAACTCACAAATTCAGGTGTTGAGTGACGGCATCAGAATTGTCCAGTTTGGCCAATCGTTGATTGTTGATTTTGACCCTTATACGGATGCTCCGGAGGGCATTGAAGACATCCGACGTTCGCATCTTTACTTCGCCTGTGTATCCATCGGATGGGAGGTTTCGGAATATGATGAACGACCGAACTGAGTTCGAGTCATGGCTGACATGAGCGATACGAAGGCAGAGATTGTTTCTTTTCTATGGCCGTTCCCCATGTTCTCCTTGCAAAACAAAGCAAAGAAAAGAAACAAAGGGGTCAGGTCTTGGTTGCGGCTGGGCAATGCTGCACATTCCAGCGGGTGAGAATCCCGCCCCAGTAACCGCTAGCCACGGGCTGGGTATCGAGCCTTGCAGGCGAACCGGTAACAGTGCGCTTGATGCGTAGGCACGAAAGCAGGCGAGGAGCAATGGTAACGGATCATGCTGACCGTGAAGGTGTAGAGTCCCGAAATGACCGTATTGGAAAGGGCCGATGGTATCAAGACGCCAGCAGGCAACAGCGCGACCTTGGTTATGGTGAGAATGTCGCGACCACCCGGGATCGTAGGCCGCTTCGAGCCAGACAATAAGAATGGGCAGTAACCCAGGAGATCCCCTCGTCGGCGCATGTCCCGACAAGCCTGAACAGCAAGGACGGAAACAGTGGCGAGAGGAAGTCGGAGGCACCCATGGTAGCGAAGAATGCGGGTAATGCTGCGGGAGCAAAGGGGTGCCGGTTTGAGATAAGGGATAGGGGATAGGGGATAGGGGAAACATGCCCCGACACCGAGCGGACTATGCGCATGACAACCGAACTTATTCATTTCACACAGTGGGCACGGCAACAGCCGCAAGCGCGGTACAACGCATTGATGGGATTATTAAGCCATCCCGAAGGCGGATGGACAGCTTCGAAGCTCAACCGGGCAACAAGGCAGCGGGAATCGACAAGGTCAGTAAAGCGGAATACGCACAGGGCGTGGAAGAGCGGATTAAAGCGCTGTCAGCCGGACTACGTAGTCTAAATTACCGATCCCAACCGGTCCGGGATACTGCAAGCGATCTGGGAGCCTGAATTTCGCAACTGTTCGTACGGGTTTCGCCCGGATCGTAACGCACATCAAGCGCTTGCGCGGTTAGGCGGGAGGGTCACCACTCACAACACCCAATGGCTCGTCGAGGCCGACATCAAAGGATTCTTTGACAATGTCAGTCACGACTGGATATGCGATTTCTGGCGCATCGAATCAAAGACCCGGCGTTATTGCGGATTATCAGGCGCTTTCTCAAAGCAGGCGTGTTGGAATCCGGGCGCTTCAGCGCCAGCGAAGCCGGGACGCCGCAAGGCGGCCTCGTATCGCCAGTGCCGGCAAATATTTATCTGCACTACGTGCTGGATTTGTGGTTTGAGAAACGCTATGTCCGCACCTGCAAGGGCAGGTCGGGTACGATGCGGTTAGCGGTAATATCCGCCAAGTACGCACCTATGCCTACCGGATCAGCCGGTTGCTATTCAAAGGGCTAAACCGGCGCAGCCAGAGGCGCAGTGTGTCGTGGGATCGGTTTAGCGAAGTCCTGTCAAGCTGGATGCCATCGTTGCGAATCCGGCACAATCTTATACCCCAAACCACTGTGGATGACTCAAGCTGAGAGCCGGATGGTGTAACGCTCCGAGTCCGGTTCTGCAAGGGCTGCGAGACGTATTGATTCATCGGGATTCTCGTAGCTACTCTCCCAATCGAGCACTCTCGTCCTACACTGCCCCACATGGCAAGACCACTTTGCATCGAACTGGCGGGCTGGCTTTTTCACGTCACGTCGCGCGCCGATCGCCGGGAGGCTATTTTCCTCGGCGATCAAGACCGTCGGGACTGATTGACCCTACCGGGCGAAGTCCGCGCGCGCTTGAACCGCGTTGCCACGCGTATTGCGAGATGACGAATCATGGGTGGAAACGCCGGTCCATGGGTTCATTTTCTATGTCCAGTCCGCGGACCGAGTCGCGGCATGAAATCCAATTCCCCGACTATCCGGTAACCACGACTATGACGGCACGCGTTTGGATACTTGCTGTTTTCGCCCTGATACTGGTTATAGCAGTCGCCTACCTGGCATCGAGTTGCGAGGACTGCACGAACATTGCCCGCCATTTCATTCGTGAATTGTTCCGTTTTCTCTCTGTAGTCTCTTGATCCTGTGTAGTGCCGGCGGCAAGGGGCTTACGCCCGATCCTGGCCTCGGGCCGAAAGGCATCGATACAGCGAGGTCTCCGACATTGCCCTGACCTTGGCGCGCAGATTACAGCGTATCTCGACCGGGGTCGGCCTTTCTCCTCGGTCAAGCCGAAATTGGGGCGCCAGTCGCCGGCCACGCCATCCGGAACGGCTTCGATCAGCGAGCGTCGGCTTGGCGTGCTCTTTCGAACCAGGACGGGACGAGGTTGGGAAATTCCTCCGGGTTTGACATACCCGGATTCGACACGATGCCGCGCGAGGAAAGGCGAACTTGGCCCACTTCCTCGACCGACCGGAAACACGAGGTGTCGAGGACGGTGATGCCAGGTTTCGTGTTTTCCCGGTCCGGTCGCCTGAGCGGTTTACATGCAGCCATAGCCCAACGGCCGAGGTTTAAGGATTGACGGCGATATCCCCGGTGCGGGAGCGGGCTTTAGCACGCGGCATCAGCTCGATCCCGGGCGAAAGCCCTCTCCCGCAGGCCATAGTCCGATCCGGCAATCCTCCCAAGACCATTCCGTACACGGCCGACGGACGCCGGAGTCACTGTCCTTTAAAGAGACGAATCGCTGTCCGGTGGTAAAGACGGATCGTCGGGTGCGGATTCCGGAGCGGGTGTGGGTTCCGGAATGGGGGGGCGTTCCGCTGGGGGTGCCGGCGGGGTCGGGGCTGGAGCCGACATTGGGGTAGCGGGATCCTTTGGCGGCATGCTGGGTTGTTGATCGGATTGCTCGCATCCCATCAGCACCAAGGGTAGTAGAGCAGGGAAAACGAATCGTGCTTGCATAAAGGCCTCCCTAACCTGTCAGAGTGGATAATTCAGGCCTTATCGCTTGGCCTGGACATACATTAAGCAAATTTCATGCCTTACATTTTGGTTCCGGAATGCGAATTGGGCTCGCAACACCTGAACTCCGCAGCACCGGCCGGAAAGAACGGAGGTTAGTTTAGGCGAGTTTGGCAGAGCCACGCCAAGACCGGGGACGCTCGGTTCGTGAAAGTGACGCCTCGGCACGACGCCCGCTCGGCTGCAGGAACCGGATGACGGAAGGCCGTGGCGTTCTGTAACCCGGTCTATCCGGGGAAATGAGAATACTTTCTTCTTCTTGGCGTAGGCTGCGACAGCCGTTACCACGAAGGAAACGAGTCAGGCGGGCCACAGTACGCAGACATTGGCCGTGAAGCGGGGCCTCGCATCGATTGGGGGCAAATAGGGCCGGTAGCCGAGTAACCGATACTCACCCGGCTGATTCCTCCCGTAATGTTTCCAGCGTTTCCCACCGCAGATATGCGGCATCCACCTGGCGCTGAAGTTCCGCAAGCCGGTCCTGTGCGGTGGATATGGCGTCCTTCGTCTGATGATAGAACTCGGGGCGCGAGATATCCTCATTCAAGGATGCGATTTCCTTTTCGAGGGTCTCGATCTGCTGAGGCAATGCATCAAGTTCGCGTTGCTCCTTGAAACTCAGCTTTTTCGGCTTTTCTTTCGCGGGTTTGGCGGGAACTGTTTTTTCGACTGGAGGTTTCGCGGAGACGGGTTCAGCGGCCGGGCGCTGCCGCACCCAGTCGTCGTAACCGCCCACGTAATCGTTGACGATGCCGTCGCCCTCGAACGCCAGCACGCTGGTGACGAGATTGTTGAGAAATGTCCGGTCGTGGCTAACGACCAAGACGGTGCCGTCGTAATCGGTCAATAGTTCTTCCAATAGCTCCAGGGTGTCCGCGTCCAGGTCGTTGGTGGGTTCGTCGAGAACCAGGAGATTAGCGGGCTGGGTGAACAGCCGGGCGAGGAGCAGGCGGTTTCGTTCGCCGCCCGAAAGTGACTTCACCGGCTGGCGCGCGCGCTCGGGGGTGAAGAGAAAGTCCTTGAGATAGCCGACGACGTGTACATTACGGCCGTTGACGGTAACCCGGTCGCTGCCCTGGGCGACGTTGTCGACCACTGATTTTTCTTCGTCAAGCTGGGCCCGATACTGATCGAAATAAGCGATTTGCAGGTTGGTTCCGAGGCGGATGCGGCCCGATGTCGGCTGCAATTCACCGAGCATCAGGCGGAGTAGGGTAGTCTTGCCGCAGCCGTTGGGTCCGATGATACCGACCTTGTCGCCGCGGAGGATCGTGGTGGAAAAGTCGCGGACGATCGGCTGGCCGCCATAGTCGAAACGGACCTTCTCGGCCTCCAGGACGAGCCGGCCTGATTTTTCGGCCTGCTGCAGCACCATGCTGACCTGGCCGGTACGGTTCCGGCGTTCCGCCCGCTCCTTTCGCATGTCGAGCAAGCGCCCCACGCGGCCCATGTTGCGCGTACGGCGCGCCTTGATACCCTCGCGAACCCAGGCTTCCTCCTGTGCCAGCCTTTTGTCGAATTCCGACTGGGCCTTGGCTTCGGCGTTGAGCTGTTCTTCCTTGCGCTTCAGATAGGTAGCGTAGTCGCCGGGCCAGTCGAACAGTCTGCCCCGATCCAGCTCGATGATCCGGGTCGCCAATTTCTGCAGGAACATGCGGTCGTGGGTAATGAAGATCAGGGTGCCGGACCAACCGAGCAGGAATTCCTCCAGCCAGAGGATCGCAGCAAGATCGAGGTGGTTGGTGGGTTCGTCGAGCAATAAGACGTCCGGTTCGCAGACCAAGGCTCTGGCCAGCAGCACCCGGCGCTTCAGTCCGCCCGATAGAGATTCCACGTCGACGTCGACGGGCAAATCGAGCTTATCGAGCAGGGTTTCGATTTTTCGGTGGAGATCCCAGCCGCCGATGGTTTCGATGCGGTGCTGACATTGCTCCAATTCCGCCAATAACGCCGGGTCGCAGTCGGTGGCAACGCGCTGGGAGAACTCATGAAAACGCCGGATCAATTTGCCGCTATCACCGAGGCCGGCCGCCACCACATTGAACACGCTACCGGTCGCATCCAGCGGGACTTCCTGGTCGAGCCTGGCGACCCGCAGGCCCTCGGAAGTGATGATTTCGCCGTCATCCGGAGTCAAATCGCCCGCCAAAAGCTTGAGCAGCGTGGATTTTCCGGTTCCGTTACGTCCGACCAGACACACTCGCTCGCCCTTTTCCAGGGAAAAGCCGATGCCGTCGAGCAGGGGATGGCCGAAGCTGACGTGTATATTGCGGAAGGTAATTAAAGCCATCGAAAATTTCGGATTAAAAAAGCAAGAATTCTACGCGCTATAGGGCCTTGGCGCACCGAATCCCAAGCAGTGGACGCGATGTCCCGGTTCGATCGTTCTACCGAAAGTTCATGGACTGCAGCGCGTGGCCGGAGCGACGATACGCAAGTTCCGTTGCGGTCGCCGTTCTTCAAATCCCGTTATCCGCCTCACCACATCCTCGGCGCTAGTCTTGCCGATGGGACCGGCTACGGTACGGGCGGCGGCGGCAGCGAGCAGGTGTACATAGGTTTGGTGAGGACCCGAGGCCAGGTTCGAATGAACCAAAGCCCCGCCGACGTCCCAGGGCGATTCTCTCTCGGGTACATCGCTTCCCGGATTGCACATGCCGAGCACGATCAAACCGTCCTGCGCCGTGAGCGAACTTAGGCTTCGGACAAAGGTCCGAAATCGCTCCGGAGCAATTTCGTCGGATGAGCGCCAAAGGAAGAGCGGATTCCTGCAAACCGACTCACAGGCGGCTCGCTTGATCTCCCGGTCCGAATCATCCGGAAGCGAAACGAATGCCTCGGCCGGGCATTGGCGTTCCATGCAGGCAAGATCCAACGGCTGGAGTCTGCGCTCGCTGTTTAACAAAATCTTACGGATTTCCGCCGGATCTTTTTTGGAAAGCCGGTTCCACCGGCTTTCCATGAAACGGCTGAAATCGCGATTTTGGCCAACGTCGTAGCTGATGGTGACGGTCTCCTCGAGCCCGGGCTGCGCCTCGGCGATCCGAGTCGCTTTAGCCTGCGCTCCTTCTACGGTCAAAGCGCTTGCAACGATATGACCGTTCAGAATGGGGCCGTCATATCCGCCATGCCCTATCAATATGACACGGTCGAAGGGCGCCGACTTGCGCATTTCTACAGCGGTCTCGCGGTAGTAGTCCTCCCATAGGCGTATATCCCGCAGGCGGGCCACATTTGCGGAAAAGCGGGTACGGTAAAATGCTTCGATTTGCGCTGCCGGACGTTCCGCCCAGCGTTCGTTTTCCGCAGAACCCGGATCTTTCCTCAACAACGGAATTATCAACACTCGATCCGGTGAGCGAACGCGAACAGACTCCGGTTGGCACCGGCGTTCCTCGGCCGGTGGCTCCGACGGCACGAATAGGAATAGAAAAAAAGAAGCAAACAAGCGAGCGGCGGTCGACATTCGTTTCAACACGGCAACACGATAATCGGTCTTTACGATTTTGACTCGAAGAGCAGCATTGCGTTGCCGAACCGGAATCAACAGCAGCCGGAAAAAGGTAAGACCGACGTCGGTCGTGTCGTCGAATGATATGGAAGGTATCCGCCGCTCGCCTTGCCTTGGCAAAGGACGTAAGATTTTCAGCATTCTGCGCCAGTTTTCCAACTGGGCGCAGAGCGCACTGGAAGTCGAATTCTATCGATCCTGTATGGTCTTATAGGACCGCTGCCGCTCGCCGATGTAAATCTGGCGGGGCCGCGCGATTCTCATGCCGGGTTCCTCGATCATTTCTTTCCAGTGGGCAATCCAGCCGGGCAGTCTTCCCAAGGCGAACATCACGGTAAACATGTTGGTCGGAATCCTCATGGCACGGTAGAGGATTCCGGAGTAGAAATCGACGTTGGGATAAAGCTTGCGCTCGATGAAATAGGGATCCGTAAGCGCCACTTCTTCGAGGCCTTTGGCGATTTCCAGGATGGGGTCGTGTATGCCGAGTTTTCCGAGCACTTCGTCGCAATGCTTCTTGATAATCTGCGCGCGGGGATCATAGTTCTTGTAGATCCGGTGTCCGAACCCCATGAGCCGGAACGGATCGTTCTTGTCCTTGGCCTTGTCGATGAACTTCTTGTAGTTCCCGCCGTCGGCCGCGATCTCCTCCAGCATTTCGATGACCGCCTGGTTGGCGCCGCCGTGCAGCGGACCCCACAAGGCACAGATACCGGCCGAAATGGAAGCAAACAAATTGGCCTTGGATGATCCGACCATGCGGACGGTCGAGGTCGAACAATTCTGCTCGTGGTCGGCATGCAGGATGAATAAGACGTCCAGCGCCCTGCGGGTTACCTCGTCCGGTTCGTACAGTTTGACCGGCGTCGTGAACATCATGTGCAGGAAATTGGAGAGGTAGTCCAGCTCGGGACGGCTGTAAACAAACGCTTCGCCCACCGACCGCTTGTAGGCAAAAGCGGCGAGAACACGCACCTTGGACAGAAGGCGGGTAATGGTTTGGTCCCGCTCGTTCGGCGACTGATCCGGCTTTAGGAGCTCCGGATGATAAACCGAGAGCGAGCAGACCATGGCGGAAAGAATGGCCATGGGATGGGCGTGGCCCGGATACGAGGTGAAGAAGCTCTTCATGTCCTCATGTATTAGCGAATGAAACAGGACCTTGTCCTTGAATTTCGCGTATTGCTCGGCATTCGGCAGTTCGCCGTATATGAGCAGGTAGCAGACTTCCATGAAGGTCGATTTTTCGCAGAGCTCGGCGATATCGATCCCGCGGTAGCGAAGAATGCCTTTGTCGCCGTCGATGTAGGTAATGGCGGATGTGCACGAGCCGGTATTGGCGTAACCGGGATCGACCGTGATGTAGCCGGTCGATGCCTGGAGCCGGGTGATGTCCAGCCCTTTTTCATTCTCCGTACCGGTGACGACGGGAATTTCGAACTGTTTTCCTTCCAGTTCGAGCTTTGCTGATTCTGCCATAATGCTAAAAAACCTTAAATGAGGACTCTTTTCTCGTTTCTGTTTCAGTGTAACGACAACCGGTCATTCAACGCTACCCTGCCTGAACGATGCCGGGGCGCTTTTAGAAACCTTTCGGTTGGCCCGCTCAGGCCTCGATTGTTTCAAAATGGTAACATTTGACTGATCGTGGAACGATCTTTCCTATCAGTCTGTTAAATAAATAATTTCGGAAAAATGCGTATTGCCTTGGGTATCGAGTATGACGGTCAAGCCTTTGCTGGTTGGCAATGCCAAAAAGGAAAACTGACCGTTCAGTCCGCAGTCGAACACGCACTGAGCCGCGTCGCCGCCGAACCGGTTAGGGTCACCTGTGCCGGCCGGACGGATGCAGGCGTACATGCCTTGGAGCAGGTCGTGCATTTCGATACCAAGGTGTACCGCAAGCCCTATTCCTGGCTGATGGGAACGAATACCGCGCTCCCCGAAGAGGTCCGCCTTCTTTGGGTTCGGGAGACATCCGAAGACTTCCATGCGCGTTACAGCGCCATAGCCCGATTCTATCGGTATGTCATCCTGAATCGTCAGATGAAGTCTGCGCTATTCCGGCGACAGGTCACCTGGCATTTTCATCCACTGGACGAAAAAGCCATGCAGGAGGCGGCGAGCCATCTCATAGGCGAACATGATTTCTCTTCGTTCCGAGCGCAGGATTGCCAATCCAAGAGTCCGATGCGGCGGATGCATTTCATCCATGTTCGCCGGGAAGGCGACAGGGTGGTCATCGAACTGTGCGCCAATGCTTTTCTGCATCATATGGTGCGCAACATTGCCGGAGTGCTGATGGAAATTGGATCGGGCAAGCAGGACCCGGTCTGGGCGGGCGAAGTCCTCAAAGCTCGAAACCGGAAGTGCGCTGGTGTCACCGCGCCGCCCGACGGGTTATACTTGGGCGGTGTTTATTATCCCGTCCATTTCGGTTTACCCCGGCATCCGATATTCGATAACCTGCCGGAAAACGCCAGTCGCCATGCTCCTTCGGACAGTCTGTGAAATTCCCGTATCCCTTCCGTAGAACTCGGGTTAAAATCTGCGGCTTCACCCGCCCGGACGACGCCTTGACGTCGGTTCAGCTGGGCGCCGATGCAATCGGCTTGGTTTTTTATCCGCCAAGTCCGCGAACGTTGGACGTCGAGACGGCGCGAAACATCGTGTCTGTGTTACCGGCGTTCGCGACGGTGGTGGGGCTGTTCGTCGACGAAGACGAAAGTGTCGTTCGCAAGATTTTGGAACAGGTGCGCATCGATCTGATTCAGTTTCACGGTGAGGAAACTCCGGATTACTGCCGCCGTTTCGGTAAACCCTACATCAAGGCGGTGAGGATGCGGTCCGAAACGGACCTGGAAAGCGTGGTGCGCGCCTATCCGGATGCCGCGGGCTTTCTGTTGGATGCCTGGCATCCGGACGTAAAAGGGGGAGCGGGGCATCGCTTCGACTGGAACATGGTCCCCAAGGAACTCCGCCAGTCCGTGATTTTGGCCGGAGGGCTGACACCCGAAAACGTCGGGGAAGCCTTGCGGACGGTAGGTCCGTACGCCGTCGACGTTTCCAGCGGAGTGGAGGCAGGGAAGGGCATCAAGGATGCCGGTAAAATGGCGGCATTTCTAGAACAGGTACACGAATATGACCATAGAGCAAACATCGACTGAACCGTATAACCTGCCCGACGAGCACGGACATTTCGGGCCCTACGGCGGCGTATTCGTTGCCGAAACCTTGATGCATCCGATCCAGGAACTGAGGGACGCGTATTTGCGCTATATGAAAGATCCCGAGTTCCTTGCCGAACTGGATTACGACCTCAAGCACTATGTAGGTCGACCTTCGCCGATTTATTATGCAGAACGTCTCAGCTCCACGCTGGGCGGCGCACAGATTTTCTTCAAGCGCGAGGATCTCAACCATACCGGAGCGCACAAGGTCAACAATACCGTCGGCCAGGCCCTGCTGGCAAAGCGTATGGGCAAACAGCGGGTCATCGCCGAGACCGGCGCCGGACAGCATGGGGTGGCTACCGCTACCGTGGCAGCTCGCCTGGGAATGGAATGCGTAGTCTACATGGGCGCCGTCGACGTCGATCGCCAAGCCCTTAACGTATATCGAATGAAATTGCTCGGCGCGACCGTGGTGCCCGTGGAATCCGGCTCGAAAACTCTCAAGGATGCGCTGAACGAGGCCATGCGCGATTGGGTCACGAACGTCGACAATACCTTTTATATCATCGGCACAGTCGCCGGTCCGCATCCCTATCCCGCAATGGTGCGCGACTTTCAGGCGGTCATAGGACGCGAAGCCAAGCAACAGATGCAGGCGTTGACCGGAAGTCTGCCCGATGCCCTGATTGCCTGCGTCGGCGGCGGCTCGAACGCCATTGGCTTGTTTTATCCTTTCATCGACGAGCACGGTGTCGCGCTGTACGGCGTCGAGGCGGCGGGTGAGGGTATTGCTAGCGGACGTCACTCGGCACCTTTGAGTGTCGGGAAGCCAGGGGTTCTGCACGGCAACCGAACCTATCTGATGGAAGACGAGGATGGCGAGATCATCGAAACTCATTCGATTTCCGCCGGCCTCGATTACCCTGGCGTGGGGCCGGAACATTCCTGGCTGAAGGACAGCGGTCGGGCCAGCTACGTCAGCGTTACCGATGACGAGGCCATGGAAGCCTTCCATACCCTGACCCGGATCGAAGGCATCATCCCGGCACTGGAATCCAGCCACGCCGTGGCTTACGCCCTGAAACTCGCTCCCACCATGTGCAAGGACCAAAAAATCCTGGTCAATCTGTCGGGACGCGGAGACAAAGACATCAACACCGTAGCAAGGCGCGAAGGAATTACCCTGTGAGCCGTTTGACCGCCAAATTCCAGACTCTCAAGCAAACCGGCCGAAAAGCCCTCATTCCTTTCATTACGGCCGGCGATCCCCATCCGGATTTCACCGTTCCGGCAATGCATGCCATGGTCGAAGCGGGAGCCGATATCATCGAGTTGGGAGTGCCTTTTTCCGACCCGATGGCGGACGGTCCGGTGATTCAAAAAGCGAGCGAGCGGGCTCTGCTACACAAAACGAGTCTGCGTCGAGTGCTCGATATGGTGGAGCAGTTCCGTTCGACCGACGGCGAGACTCCGATCGTTCTGATGGGCTATCTCAACCCGGTCGAGTGCATGGGATACCGGGCTTTCGTCGATAGGGCGAAGAACGCCGGCGTCGACGGCGTCCTGACAGTGGATATGCCTCCGGAAGAATCGTCCGACCTGTTGTCGTTTCTTGAGCAGGCCGACATCGACCCGATTTTTCTCCTTGCCCCGAACAGTACGGCTGAGCGCATACGCAAGATGGGGCAGTTGGGACGGGGCTATCTCTACTACGTCTCTCTGAAAGGCGTCACCGGCGCGTCACATCTGGATTTGAAAGAGGTCGAGCGAAAGCTCTCCGAAATTCGCCTATTGACGGAGCTGCCGGTGGGCGTAGGATTCGGCGTTAAGAACGCGGAGATCGCGGCTACGATCTCGAAATTTGCCGATGCCGTCGTGGTCGGCAGCGCACTGGTCGAGAAAATTGAAGTTGCGCGGGGCGACGCCGGGCGAGCTCTCGACGATATCGCCGATCTGTTGAAATCCATGCGTGCCGCGATGGACGCATCCGTTTAGCGAGAGTTATCACTTTGAGCTGGTTTCACAAATTAGTTCCTTCGAAAATCCGCACAGAAGCGTCGTCCAAGAGTGCGATACCCGAGGGTTTGTGGAGCAAATGCCCGGCCTGCAACGCAATCTTGTACAGGTCGGAGGTCGAGAGGAATTTGGAGGTTTGTCCGAAGTGCAGCCACCACATGCGCATCAGCGGACGCAAGCGCCTTCATCTGTTTCTCGATCCCGGCAATCGCTTGGAAATCGGCGAGAGCCTTGCGCCCGTCGACCCGCTGAAGTTCAAGGACAGCAAGAAATACAAGGATCGTCTGACCCAGGCGCAAAAGTCCACCGGGGAAAAGGACGCCTTGATCGTCGTCGCCGGACAGCTTCATGGCCGACCTTTGGTCGCCGCCGCATTCAATTTCGAATTCATGGGCGGTTCCATGGGATCGGTCGTCGGCGAGCGCTTCGTGCGCGGCGTCGACCATTGCCTGGAGCACCGGATGCCACTGGTTGCTTTCAGTGCCAGCGGCGGTGCTCGGATGCAGGAATCCTTGCTGTCGCTGTTTCAGATGGCAAAAACCAGTGCCGCTTTGGCGCGCTTGGCTGATGTTGGTATTCCTTTCATATCCGTGATGACGGATCCGACCATGGGTGGCGTATCCGCCAGTCTGGCCATGCTTGGCGATATCAATATTGGCGAGCCCGGTGCGTTGATCGGCTTTGCGGGGCCGCGCGTCATCGAACAGACGGTTCGTGAAAAGCTGCCGGAAGGTTTTCAGAGAAGCGAATTCCTGCTCGACCACGGCGCTTTGGACATGATCGTGGATCGTCGCGAAATGCGCGAAAAAATCGCGTCGCTGCTCTCCATATTGACTGCGGAAAAACCGGCCGTGGCGTACATTGAGCCGGTCACGCCCGAGAAACACGCCGAAAAATCCGAGCTGCTCGCCGCTGCTTATACCTCTCTTTCCGCTAAAGAACTCACGGGCAACGACTAGTTCATGCGTTTCCAAACGCTGGCTGACTGGCTGGCCTGGCAGGAGACCCTGCATCCGAAGTCCATCGATCTCGGCTTATCGCGCGTCAAAACGGTTTACGGCCGGCTTCTTCCTCGAGCTACGCCCTTGTTCACCATCACCGTGGGCGGCACCAACGGAAAAGGTTCCTGTGTGGCGATGCTGGACTCCATTTTGCGTCAACAGGGATACCGGGTCGGTACGTATACGTCGCCACATCTCCTTTGCTACAACGAGCGTATTCGCATCGACGGGCGGCCCGTCAGCGACGAACTCATCTGCAATGCCTTCGAACGCATAGAGCGCGTCCGCAACAAAACCACTCTGAGTTTTTTCGAATTCGGCACCTTGGCGGCGCTCGACATCTTCGCGACTGCGGATCTCGACGTGCAAGTGCTCGAGGTCGGTTTGGGCGGACGTTTGGATGCCGTCAATATCATCGATGCGGACGCGGCACTGATCGCCAGTATCGATTTGGATCACCAGGACTGGCTAGGCGATACCCGAGCCGCTATAGGCCTCGAGAAAGCCGGAATTTTCAGGCCCGGCAGACCCGCGGTGATCGGGGACACCGATGTGCCGGCGACTGTGATCCGATACGCCTTTGAGCACAGCATGCCGGTTACGTGTTTTGGGCGGGATTTCGGGTATGAAGTGTTCGACGAAGGATGGAATTGGTGTGGGCGGGACACGCAACTTACCGCTTTGCCGCTTCCGGCGCTCCAGGGCAATCACCAATTGATCAACGCCTCGGCCGTACTGGAACTCCTGCAGCGAATTGAAGGCAGCCTGCCGGTTGGGGAGTCTGCCATCCGGGACGGGTTGCGGCTTGTCTCCTTGTCCGGACGGTTTCAGTACATCCCGGCAAGCGTTCCTGTATTATTGGACGTAGCACACAATCCTCAGGCCGTAAAGGTATTAGCGGATTATTTGAGTTCCCGGTTTGACGGGAAAACGATACATGCAGTTTTCGCGGTCATGCGGGACAAGGATATCCACGGGATCATCTATAACATTAAGGATCTCGTCGAGCATTGGTATTTGGCTCCTCTCGAAATGTCTCGGGCAGCGACGGCCGATCAACTTTCGGCTGTCTTCGACAGTCTTGGTGTTGCGACAGTCCGGTCGGGATTCGAGGATGCCGCGTCTGCATTTGATGCCGCTCAGCAAAATGCGGAGAGCGGCCAACTCGTGCTCGTGTTCGGTTCATTTTTTCTGGTTTCCGAGATTTTGGCTCACATCAGCTGAGTCCGAGGTATACATGGATCAGCAACTGAAGCAGCGTCTGGTCGGCGCCATCATCATCGTATCCCTGGTTGTAATTTTTGTGCCCATGCTGTTCGAGGAGGAACAGGACGGTCAAGGCACGGTTGGTGCCGGAGATATCCCTGAGCTTCCCAAGGAACTCGATGCAAGAGCCATCGATCTGCCTAAATCGGCAGCCGATGCCGCACCGTCGGAAGGGGGCGAGAAAGCTTATACGGGTTATCGAATAATTCCATTGACCGATGGCGATTCCGCTGCCGTGGAAAACGACGGCATGCCTCCCGGCAATCTTGACGAAGACCGGGAAAATGGGCCGGATTTCGGAGAGGATCTCGATCCCGAGGCGGCTCCCCAGGCTGTTGGTGAGGCGCAAAGCCGAGCTTCCGGCGGTTTAGACGGAGCCGCGGTGGCTAGTGGCCCGGAGCCGGTGAAAGACGGAATCGATTCGATCTCGACCGAGGCGCCGGTTGCACCGTCTAAGACTAAGCCAAAATCGGTAGGCGCGAAGGCCACGGAAAAAGAACCGGAGAAACCGAAATCCGCAAAAGCGTCAGGTTCCGGGAAATCGGTCTCGCCGCAGGTTACCTCGCGAAAATCCCAGACGGCAAAGTCTGCTTCTGCCAATCAGAAGGCGGTATCGCCCGAATCGGTTTCTAAAACGGCTGAAAATTCATCGAAGTCTACGCCGACCGGTGGCTCACCCGGTCTTCCGGTCGCAAAAGCACCCGTGGAGACACCCGATGATATGGCGGTGTGGGTTGTGCAAGCCGGTAGCTTCACTACCGAGGGGAACGCGCGTTCTCTCGCGGAAAAACTGCGAAAATCGAACTTTCCCGCGTTCGTGGAGGTCGTTACCAACGCCGGAAATTCGATCTATCGTGTGCACGTCGGTCCCGAGTTGAACCGGACACGGGCAGAGCAGGTACAGAAGCGGATTGAAGACAGTGTCGGTGTCAAGGGTATCGTAGTGCCGCATCCCTGAACAGCGGGATACCGGAATATCGGCTTTCCGATTGAGTTGCTCATCAGCCCTGGAGTTCCATCATCGACATCGGTACGGACATGTCTAATCTGATTTGGATCGACTACTGTATTGCCGGAATCATCGGTTTATCGGCCCTTATCGGGTTGCTGCGCGGCCTGATGCGGGAAGTGTTTTCCCTTTGCGCATGGATCGCGGCGGTCTGGATTGGTTTACGATTCAGCCGTGATTTTTCGGTTTACCTGGAAACGCTGGTTCCGCTACCTTCTGCCCGGATGGCGGCGTCGTTTGGTGTGCTCTTTTTTGCCAGTTTGATCCTGGCCAGCCTCGTGGCATTTGTGTTGCATAAGCTGGTCCACAGTACCGGACTAACCGGTACCGACCGTCTTGCAGGAATGGTGTTCGGAATCGGGCGCGGGATCGTTGTCGTTTCGGTGCTGGTTCTTCTCGCCGGAATAACGCCCCTTCCCGCAGATCCCTGGTGGAAGCAGTCCACTCTGATTCCGCCATTTCAGTCTTTGGCTTTGTGGCTTCGCGACCAACTTCCATCGGACTTTGGCAGCTATGTCAGATTTCGATGATATTTTATTTCAGGTGAGTTGATCTATGTGTGGTATTGCCGGCATCGTTTCCAGTGACGAAGTCAATCAGGAACTCTATGAGGCTCTGACCGTATTGCAGCATCGGGGACAGGATGCCGCGGGTATCGTCACCTGCGAAAATGATCGTTTTAATTTGCGCAAGGACAGTGGTTTGGTTCGGGACGTGTTCCATACCCGGCACATGTTGAATCTCAGGGGGAAAATGGGCATCTCCCACGTCCGCTATCCCACCGCGGGCTGCACTAATACGGCCGAGGCCCAGCCGTTTTATGTCAATTCTCCGTACGGGATCAGTTTGGCCCACAACGGCAATCTGACCAATGCGGAGGAGCTGAAGGAGGCGCTGTTCGCCCAGGATCAGCGGCATATCAATACCGATTCGGACTCCGAGGTTCTCCTCAACGTCTTCGCCCACGAACTTCAGGAGCTCCGAAAGCTTCGCGTCGGCGCCGAGGACGTGTTCCGTGCCGTTGCAGCCGTACACCAGCGCTGCCGAGGCGCTTACTCGGTCGTGGCCATGATCACCGGCTTCGGCATCATCGGGTTCCGGGACCCTTACGGCATTCGTCCCCTAGTGTTCGGCGAGCGCAAGACCGCCCACGGTACCGATTACATGATCGCCTCGGAGAGCGTCGCTCTGGACGTTTTGGGATTCAAGCTGATCCGGGATGTGCAACCGGGCGAAGCCGTGATCATCGAGAAGAACGGCAGGCTACATAGACGCCAATGCGCGGAGAAGGTGCTCTATTCACCGTGCATCTTCGAGTTCGTTTATTTCGCGCGCCCCGACTCGATCATCGACAACATCTCCGTTTATAAAGCCCGGCTGCGCATGGGTGATAAACTCGCTGAAAAGATTCTCCGGCTGCGCCCCGACCACGATATCGATGTGGTGATTCCCATCCCCGATACGAGCAGGACGGCCGCGTTGCAGCTCGCGAACGGGCTAGGGGTGAAATACCGGGAAGGGTTCATCAAGAATCGCTACATCGGGCGCACCTTCATCATGCCGGGCCAGCAGCTTCGCAAGAAATCCGTCAGACAGAAGCTGAATGCCATCGACCTGGAGTTCAAGGACAAGAACGTTTTGCTGGTCGACGATTCCATCGTCCGAGGTACGACATCGACGCAAATCATTCAAATGGCGCGGGACGCCGGGGCGCGAAACGTCTATTTCGCTTCCGCATCTCCACCGGTACGCTATCCTAATGTCTATGGCATCGACATGCCTGCCGCCCATGAATTGATCGCCCATGGGCGCAGCGAGCAGGACGTGCAGGAAGAACTCGGCGCCGATTGGTTGATTTACCAGGATTTGATCGATTTGATCGAAGCAGTACAGAAAGGCAATCCCTCCATCGGGCGGTTTGACACGTCTTGCTTCAATAACGATTACGTCACCGGCGACATCAATCAGGACTACCTCGATCGTCTCAGCAAGCATCGGAATGATCAATCCAAGGCCAGACGCATGGTCGAAGGTTCGATCATCGACTTACACAACGCGGGTTAGTTTGGGTTTAGAGGATTCTTCTTGCGAGGTAGATGAAATGACCGATTGGGAATGGCAGCAGTATGCCATCGAGACTCAAGCGATTCGGGCAGGACAGCGGCGAACGCCCGAACTGGAACATTCCGATCCTATTTTTGCGACTTCCAGCTATGTGTTCGACAGCGCCGCAGATGCCGCCGCAAGGTTCTCCGGAAAAGTTCCGGGCAATATCTACTCGCGCTTCACCAATCCCACAGTGCGCGCTTTCGAAGACAGGCTCGCCGCCATGGAAAACGGAGAACGCTGCATCGCGGTCGCATCGGGAATGGCCGCTATCGCTACCACGGCTTTCGGATTGCTGAAAGCCGGGGACCATGTCGTTTGCTCTCGGAGCGTATTCGGCAACACCGTTTTACTATTCCAGAATTATTTAGCCAAATTCGGTGTCACGACCACTTTCGTGGATATGTCCGATTATGAAGCATGGGAATCGGCTATCCGACCCGAAACACGTTTCCTTTTCCTCGAAACGCCGTCCAATCCTCTCACCGAAATTGCGGATATTCATCGCATTTCCACGATGGCCGGAGAAAATGGAAGTCTTCTGGTAGTCGACAATTGCTTCTGCACGCCGGCTCTCCAAAAGCCTTTGGACCTGGGAGCGGATATTGTCATTCACTCGGCAACCAAGTATCTGGACGGGCAGGGGAGGTGCGTCGGGGGCGCCATCGTCGGCCGCCAGGAGCTGTTGGATAAGGAAATTTATCCTTTTCTGAGAACTGGTGGCCCGTCCATGAGTCCGTTCAATGCCTGGGTGTTTCTCAAGGGCCTCGAAACCCTGTCGATGCGGATGCGCGCTCACAGTGAGAACGCTCTGAGTCTTGCCGAATGGCTGGAATCCCAGCCTTGGGTGAAGCGAGTCTATTATCCGGGACTGCCTTCCCATCCCCAGCACGATCTGGCCGTGCGCCAACAAGCCGCGGGGGGTGGGATCGTGAGTTTTGAGGTTGAAGGGGGCCGCGACGGCGCCTGGAAGCTTATCGATTCGACTCGCCTGCTCTCAATCACCGCTAATTTAGGCGACGTGAAAACGACCATTACCCATCCCGCAACCACGACCCATGGCAGGCTCAGCGAGAGCGAACGCGCTGCGGCAGGTATCAGCGAGGGTTTGGTACGTATCGCCGTTGGTTTGGAAGATGTCGAAGACATCCGGCGAGATTTGCTTCGCGCCTTCGCGTAAAGCCTGACGGGCAATTTTCGACACCCATACAGAATTTCATTTCTTAACAAGAAGGAATAGTCATGAAAGTCACCGTCTTTGGTTCGGGTTATGTAGGTCTCGTGACCGGCGCCTGCTTGGCCGAGGTAGGCAACGAGGTCGTTTGCGTAGATATCGACGAAGGCAAGATTGCCCGCCTCAATCAGGGGGAAGTACCCATTTACGAGCCGGGTCTGGACAGCATCATCGAACGCAACATGGCGGCCAAGCGTCTGCACTTCACTACCGATGTGGACTTTGCGGTTCGGCACGGACTATTTCAGTTCATCGCCGTTGGCACTCCTCCGGATGAAGACGGATCGGCGGATCTTCAATATGTGCTGGCAGTGGCGCGCAGCATCGGCGAACGCATGGAGGAGTACCGCATCGTGGTCAACAAATCCACCGTGCCGGTCGGTACAGCGGATAAAGTGCGTCAGGCGATAAACACAGTGCTCAATGACCGGCAGAAACCCTGCGAGTTCGATGTGGTTTCGAATCCCGAATTCCTGAAAGAGGGGGCGGCCATCGAGGATTTCATGAAACCGGATCGTATCGTCGTAGGTGCCGATAACCCCCGCACTACGGAACTCTTGAGAGCCTTGTATGCACCATTCAACCGCAATCATGACCGGCTGGTCTGCATGGATATACGCTCGGCTGAGCTGACCAAGTACGCGGCCAATGCCATGCTGGCGACGAAGATCAGCTTCATGAACGAATTGGCGAACCTGGCCGAATGCCTGGGGGCAGATATCGAACAAGTGAGGGTCGGCATCGGTTCCGATCCCAGAATCGGATACCACTTCATATATCCCGGTTGCGGGTACGGCGGATCCTGTTTTCCGAAGGACGTAAAAGCGCTCGAACGCACCGCACGCGACGTCGGATACCAGGCCCAACTGCTTCAGGCGGTCGAAGATGTAAACGACCGACAGAAACTGAGACTGTTCGAAAAGGTTAACGACTATTTTAAGGGTGATCTAAAGGGAAAGACGTTAGCCTTATGGGGACTCGCATTCAAGCCGAACACCGATGACATGCGCGAGGCTTCAAGCCGGGTAATCATCGAAGCTCTTTGGGAGGCGGGAGCAAAGGTACAGGCGTTTGACCCGGTTGCGGCACATGAAGCCAGCCGCTTGTTCGGAAACCGGTCCGACCTGGCACTTAGCGACAGTCCCGAAGCTACGCTTAAAGGGGCTGACGGACTGATTATCGTCACCGAGTGGAATGTGTTCCGCAGCCCCGATTTCGATGTGATCAAGGCGGAGCTTTCGAGTCCGGTGATTTTCGACGGCCGGAATCTGTACGATCCGGCGAGGATGAAAGCGCTTGGATTCGATTATTTCGGCATCGGGCGGGGCGCATCCTCAGCCTAATTCGAATAGCGGGGTGCGCTTGTGTGGGCGCACCCCGGCTTTCACCGTCAGCTCTCCATCAGCGCACGTAAGTGCGCGGCTACGCTTTTCGCCAAAGCCCCTAAGTCGTAACCGCCCTCCAAGAGGGATACGAGCCTGCGAGCAGCGTGTTTTCGAGCCAATGCCGTGAGTTCCGAGGTTACCCAGGCATAATCATCCTCGACCAGGTTCAGGTTGGCCAGAGGGTCGTCCCGGTGGGCGTCGAAGCCGGCGGAAATCAAGATCAGTTCAGGTGAAAAACGGTCGACAGCGGGCAGAATCCGCTCCGACAAAGCCGCTCGAAATTCCTTGGATCCGCTTCCGGCCGGAAGGGGCGCGTTGATTATGTTGCCGACTCCGGTTTCGGATGAGCGACCGGTACCGGGATACCATGGGAATTGATGAGTGGATGCGTACAAGACATCCTCGTTCGCCTCGAACGCCCGTTGTGTGCCGTTTCCGTGGTGTACGTCGAAATCCACGATGGCAACTCGTTTAATCCTTTGGTGCTTGCGTGCATATTCAGCGGCAATGGCGATATTGTTGAACAGGCAAAAGCCCATGGCGGTATCCGGTTCGGCATGATGTCCCGGCGGCCGGACAGCGCAAAAGGCGTTTACCGCTTCTTCTGTAAAAACGGCATTCACGGCGGCACATGCAGCGCCGACGGCGCGCAACGCCGCTTCGCCGGACCCGGGCGAGATGACGGTATCGCCATCGAGATAAGCAAAACCCAGTTTGGGTACCGCACCCAATACATACTCGATATATCGTGCGGTGTGTATCAGGCAAACCTGTTCACGTGTTCCGTACGGCGCCTCCCGCCGGTCGAGGTCTGCGAAATCGGGTCGCGCCAGCGCGCGTTCGATCGACCGCAAGCGTTCCGCACTTTCCGGATGGCCGAGGCCGGTATCATGGTCCAAGAAACTCGGATGACTGAAGTAGATCGTGGTCATGATTCTATCCATGCTGACGGGTCAACGGCGGTTTCCGGGAATTATGAGCATCCCGCGTGATAAACATAGGAGTGGCTCATATAATACCCGAGTATAGGCGTTGGAATTGAACCGGCACCGCTTTATGGTTCATGAGTCTCGGTATTGGGACCGATGTTGGGTGAATCCATCCCGAGAACGACAAGCGACGGTTTTTCAGACGACAACCAATCGGTTTCGAATCGTGCTTCTGGCCCGATTCGAGCAGCGTAGCAAACTTTAGGGGAAATCATGCTGGAAGAATATCGCAGACACGTTGCCGAGCGAGCGGCACAAGGGCTGGTGCCGAAACCTCTGAGCGCGGAAATGACGACCGCGCTGATAGCGCACATAAAAAATCCACCTGGAGGCCAGGAAGAGTTCCTGCTCGACCTGCTGACCAACCGGGTGCCGGCGGGAGTGGATGAAGCGGCCTATGTCAAGGCCGGGTTTTTGGCGGCTGTCGCGAAGGGCGAGACCGTCTCGCCAATACTCGACTCGCGCCGGGCGACTGAACTGCTCGGCACCATGCTGGGTGGATACAATGTCGCTCCGTTGATCGGGCTTCTGGATGATACGGTGTTGGGACCTCTGGCCGCCAAGGGCTTGTCCCACACCTTGCTGATGTTCGATGCGTTTCACGATGTCTGCGAAAAGGCCGAGGCCGGCAACGAAAATGCCCGCGTGGTCATGTGCGCTTGGGCCGAAGCCGAGTGGTTTACCAGTCGGCCGAAGGTACCCGAAGTCATTACCGTGACCGTATTCAAAGTGCCCGGGGAAATCAATACCGACGACCTTTCGCCTGCCCAGGATGCCTGGTCGCGTCCCGATATTCCGCTGCATGCCAAGGCCATGTTGAAGGTTCCGCGCGAAGGCGTTACCGATGCCGAGGCGCAGATCACGGAACTCAAGAAAAAAGGCTGGCCGGTCGCTTTCGTGGGCGATGTCGTGGGTACCGGATCGTCCCGGAAATCCGCAACCAACTCGGTGTTGTGGTATATCGGCGAAGACATCCCTTGCGTCCCGAACAAGCGCGCCGGCGGCATGTGCATCGGAGGCAAGATCGCCCCCATCTTTTTCAACACCATGGAAGATTCCGGTGCGTTGCCGATCGAATGCGATGTAACGAATCTAAAAACCGGCGACGTCATCGACGTTTATCCCTATGAAGGTGCGATCAAACGCCACGAGAGCGGCGAACCGCTCTCTACGTTCTCCTTGAAGAACGATATTCTGCTGGACGAGGTGCAAGCCGGAGGGAGGATCTCGCTGATCATCGGACGCGGCCTTACCGATCGTGCCCGCAGGGCGCTGGGGCTCGGCCCCTCGCCGGTATTCCGTCGCCCGCGATCCGGAATCGATAGCGGCAAAGGGTATACCCTCGCGCAAAAAATGGTCGGAAAAGCCTGCGGCGTTGCGGGTGTACGCCCCGGCACATACTGCGAACCCCACATGACAACGGTAGGATCCCAGGATACCACTGGTCCGATGACCCGCGACGAGCTCAAGGATTTGGCTTGCCTGGGATTTTCAGCGGACCTGGTTTTGCAGTCGTTCTGTCATACCGCGGCTTATCCCAAACCCGTGGATATCAACGTGCATCACACGCTGCCGGACTTCATCATTAATCGTGGCGGCGTTTCGCTCCGGCCCGGCGACGGCATCATCCATTCATGGCTCAACCGCATGCTGATACCGGACACCGTGGGGACCGGCGGCGATTCCCACACCAGGTTTCCCATTGGCATATCGTTTCCGGCGGGTTCCGGGCTGGTCGCTTTCGCCGCGGCCACCGGCGTGATGCCCTTGGACATGCCGGAGTCGGTCCTGGTTCGGTTCAGGGGAGAATTGCAGCCGGGTATCACATTAAGGGATCTGGTGCATGTCATTCCTTATGCAGCAATGCAGCGGGGGCTTTTGACACTCGAGAAGAAAGGCAAGAAGAACGTTTTCTCGGGACGCATTCTGGAAATCGAAGGACTGCCGAATCTAAAAATCGAGCAAGCCTTCGAACTGGCGGATGCGTCCGCCGAGCGGTCGGCCGCCGCGTGTACCGTGCGATTGAATAAGGAACCAATCGAGGAATATTTGCGGTCCAACATCGTTTTGCTCAAGTGGATGATCGACCAGGGCTATGGCGACGTCCGCACGCTTACCCGCCGAATCGAGGCCATGGAGACCTGGCTGGCTAACCCCGTGCTCCTGGAGCCGGATCCCGATGCCGAATATCACGAAGTCATCGAGATCGATCTAAACGAGATCAAGCAACCACTCTTGTGTTGTCCCAACGATCCGGATGACGTCAAGCCGCTGTCAGCCGTTGCGGGAACCCACATCGACGAAGTTTTCCTTGGTTCATGCATGACTAATATCGGTCATTTCCGGGCAGCCGGTAAAATCCTGGAGCACTTCGGAACTCAGGTTTTAGGACGTCTATGGATCGCTCCGCCGACGCGCATGGATCAATCGGAATTAATCGAGGAAGGCTATTACGGCATTTACGGTAAAGCCGGTGCGCGTACCGAGATGCCAGGGTGTTCTTTGTGTATGGGAAATCAGGCGCGGGTGGCGGACCAGGCTACGGTGGTGTCGACCTCAACGCGTAATTTCCCCAATCGCATGGGTGCCGGCGCCAATGTTTTTCTGGCCTCGGCGGAGCTGGCCGCCGTATGTTCGAGTTTGGGGCGCATTCCATCCCACGAAGAATACATGTCTTTCATGCAAGCATTGGAAAAGGACGCAGTTGAGACCTATCGCTATCTGAATTTTGATCAGATTCCCGACTTTGCAAAAAAGGCCGAACAGCTTGTGCTAGATGCAACGGCTTGAAGAGGAGAACCGGAAAGCAGCGCGTACCGCACCTTTATTGATGCGGTACGCGGCTCTTCCGCATTGGTAACGAAATTCATGCCGACCAATCTGTTTGAAATTGCGGAAACGTGCCTATACGCGCCATCCATCGAAGGCAAACTAAAAGCCACCGAGCTGGCGGCGCAGCTATTCCGGGAAGGTGGATTCGATCTGGACGATCGACCTCCCGCCAAGCCGGCTTCGGGAGTTCGCTTTCCGGAGCATCCGAAATTGGTGGATCCCAGGTATTTGCCGCGGCGGAAGTTGACGACCGTCCATGGCAAAATCGCATTTCTTCATGCCGTTGCCCACATCGAGTTCACTGCGATTCAGTTAGCCTGGGACATGGTTTATCGGTTTCGCGGAATGCCGCGTGCGTTTTATGACGACTGGCTGGAAGTCGCGATCGAAGAGGCTTTCCATTTTTCTCTTGTACGCGGACGATTAAAGGATTTTGGCAGCGACTACGGTCAACTCCCGGCGCATAGAGGATTGTGGGAGTTGGCCGAGGAGACGTCCCACGACGTTAAGGCGCGCTTGGCGCTGGTCCCGCGGGTGATGGAGGCAAGGGGGCTGGACGTCACCCCGGCCATGATTGCCAAACTCGATGTCTTGGGGGATGAGACCACAGCGGACATTCTCAGGATCATCCTGAGAGACGAGGTAGGTCATGTGGCGCGAGGTACCCGTTGGTTCCGACACCTTTGCGCCGAACAGGGAGTCGAGCCCGTAGCGGAATATTTCCACCTTATCGAACACTATCTTCGGGGCACCGTGCGGGGGCCGTTCAATTCCGAACTGCGCCGAGCAGCGGGATTCAGCGATCTCGAACTGGAGCGCCTGGAGGTGATGTCCAGCCAAAGCCCGGGGCGTTTCGATTGAACAGCCGCGGACCAGGGCGCTTTCCATTTCTTATTCGGCGGCCGCCAGATTTCCCGGGTTCGAGCCGTAGTGGGAAATGACATAACGTTCGACCAGTTCCTGGAACTCCTCGGCGATATGATCTCCCTTGAGCGTTACGGTCTTTACGCCATCTTCGAATACCGGAGCGACCGGCTGTTCGCCGGTTCCCGGCAGGCTGATCCCGATATTGGCATTCTTGCTCTCGCCGGGGCCGTTGACCACGCAGCCCATGACCGCCACGTGCATATCCTCGACACCCGAATATTTCTTGCGCCATTCCGGCATTTTATGGCGAAGATGGCTTTGAATCTGCTGAGCCAGCTTCTGGAAGTAATCACTGGTCGTGCGGCCGCAGCCTGGGCAGGAGATCACCATGGGCGTGAATGAGCGGATGCCCATGGTTTGAAGAATCTCCTGGGCAACGATGACTTCGTGAGTGCGGTCGGCGCCGGGCTCGGGGGTTAGGGAGATACGAATCGTATCGCCGATGCCTTGCTGCAGCAGGACCGCCAAGGCCGCGGTGGACGCGACAATGCCTTTGGATCCCATGCCGGCTTCGGTGAGCCCCAAGTGTAGGGCGTAATCGCACCGTTCGGCCAGCGCTCGATAAACCGCGATCAGCTCCTGAACGCCGCTCATCTTGCACGATAGCACGATACGGTTCTTGGGCAAACCCAGCAACACAGCTCGTTCGGCGCTCTCCAAAGCCGACGTAATGACCGCCTCGCGCATCACATCGGAGAGCGGTTTCGGCTCGCTCAGCCGAGCATTTTCATCCAGCAGGCGGGCCAGTACGGATTGATCGAGGCTCCCCCAGTTGACTCCGATCCGCACCGGTTTCTCATAGCGACAGGCGAATTCGATCATCTGAGCGAATTGCGGATCACGCTTGGAGCCGCGCCCCACATTGCCGGGATTGATACGATATTTCGCCAGAGCTTCAGCGCAATCGGGATATTTGTCCAACAGCTTGTGGCCGTTGAAGTGAAAATCGCCGATGAGAGGAGCCGAGCAGCCCTTCTTGTCCAATTCTTCGCGTATCCGAGGTATGGCCTGTGCGGATTCTTCGTTGTTTACGGTAATGCGGACCAGTTCGGAACCGGCTTTGGCCAGATCCATCACCTGTCTGACGGTACCCTCCACATCTGCCGTATCGGTATTGGTCATGGATTGTACGATAACCGGGGCATTGCCGCCGATTTGGATTTCACCGACTTTTACACCGACCGAATCTCTTCTATTCATCATGCTTAAAAACCTACTGGGATACTATGCAGCGCGCTATTTTAGCAGCGACACGGCTCAAGCTTATCGTAAGCTGGATAATTTCCGAGTTCTTTAGTTGGGTGTCAAGTTATAATTATGGAACCTTAATAGATTTGCCGGATTGGTAAGCCCACCAAGGAAAGTTCGGCCTGGGATTGAAACAAGCTGTGCGCATTCAATATTTTTCGGACATACATCTAGAATTCGGGCCATTGGAAATCAGAACCACGGATGCGGACATAATCGTAGCAGCCGGTGACATCGGTGTGGGCCTCCAAGGCTTGCAGTGGCTTAAATCGTTTGCCAAGCCCGTGATATACGTAGCGGGCAACCACGAGTTCTACGGTCAGGAGTATCTCTCCAGCATCTCGAAGCTAGCGAACGCTGCCAGTGGAAGCAATGTGCAGTTCCTGGAGCAACGTGCCTGGGTGCATGACGGGGTGAGATTTCTGGGGTGTTCTCTCTGGAGCGACCTCGGGGGCGACGAAAATGAGCACCTGGAGGAACTGGTTTCCATCGTCAATGATTTCCGGAAAATTAGCTATCGTACGGAGTTCCTGAATGCAAAGAGCTATCGCCTGCTGCACAGGAAATCCCGAAATTGGCTTTTTTCCGAGCTTGTGAAACCGTTCTCCGGGAAAACCGTTGTTGTTACCCACCACGCTCCGACGCCTTGGAGTTGGCCGGATAGCCCGAGCCAGATTAAACGCCATGCCTACTGCAACGATTTAAGAGAAGTCCTGCATAGCTTCGAGGTCGCTGCTTGGTTTCATGGCCATACCCATGCTGTTTCGGACTATCGCTGTTCCGGCAC
The DNA here is from genome assembly GCF_003584645.1 of Methylocaldum marinum. Taxonomy (GTDB): domain Bacteria; phylum Pseudomonadota; class Gammaproteobacteria; order Methylococcales; family Methylococcaceae; genus Methylocaldum; species Methylocaldum marinum. The sequence continues at coordinate 1,114,469 of NZ_AP017928.1, read as the reverse complement.
TCGAATTCTTTGTAATCCCCGAGGCTATTTTCCGAGTCAACTCGTAGGCGAATTCGATCCCGGAAAAATCCTCGAAATTTAGGCGCCCGGGAGGGAAGCCGCCGTGCTATAGGCCGCCATCCTCGATAGTCTGCAAAACGTCTTAGGCCATGGTTTTCGCGATTGCGAAAATTTCTTCGGCATCCAGAATCTGATCGTTGCTTTCGAATAATTTTGCGACGCAGGCCCGGTGCAGCGCTAATTTCAAAGTGCCGAAGCCTATGGCTCCCCAAACGATCTTTCCGTTCCTATCCGCTCCCCGGTCCATCATATCTGTCCCGCCAATCCCGATCGGAGGTGTGGCGTTGGCGTCCGCCATGAGCTCGATCGATGGATTTTCCTGCCAGTGCCCCGCTTCCAGCAGTTCCACGCCAGCAGCGCCGGCCGCGAACACGATTTGCGCTCGTTCTATGGCTTTGCCGCGAGCGTCGCTGCCATAAGCTTCCATAGGAGTCAGTTCTACACCGAATCGCAGCTTCATATCCTGGCAGGCTTTCTCGGCACGAGCCATCTGACGTGAGGTGATCGACACTTCAGCACCTTCTTTGGCAAGCATGACTGCAGCGCGCTGGCCGACAGGCCCGGTTCCGGCGAGGACTACGGCCCTTTTTCCGGAAAGCGCGCCACTCGCGGCGAGTTTGGCAACACCCGCGGCGGCGGTGGTGTTGCTGCCGTTGCTGTCCAGCATCACCGACACCCGGAACCCAGCGAAAAACTTTTTCTTCACCGCTTTCAAAAGCTCCTGTCCGGCAATCAAATCGCTGCCTCCGATGAAGATCGCCGTGTTCTTCTTGTCCTTTGGAGCCCGCGTGAAAATCGTACCGTCCACGAGCGCGCCAACGTTCTCCGGTGTCAGACTGCCATGGCCGATCACATGGTCTGCGCCACCATCATAGGCCACAACGGTGTCGAACACGGATGGGTAAAAATCGGTATCGAACTGGAACAAAAGCTTCTTCATTCTATTTCCTTGGAATGGCGTGTAACCTTGATCGGTCCGGCGGGATCATCGGATTCGTTGCCGAACCGGAGCTTCAGAAAAGCGCAAAATTTTAACCCGCGATGCCTTGTGTTTTATACTCTCCCGCCATTTTTTACACTATGACGCTGATGGAGTGAATCGGCATGATCAAAGACAAAACAATCCATCATTTTTTGGACGACCTGGCCAGCAAGTCGGCAACTCCGGGCGGCGGCAGTGCAGCGGCCATCATGGGTGCGATGGGTGCTGCATTGGTCAGCATGGTTTGTAATCTCACCATAGGAAAGAAAAACTACGAGTCCGTCGAGCCGGAGATGAAAGAAATTCTGGCAAAATCGGAAAGTTTGCGCGCGCAGCTAATGGATATGGTGAGGTCAGACGTCGAAGTATTCAATAAAGTCATGGCTGCCTATGGATTGCCCAAGGAAACAGACGAGCAAAAGTCTGCTAGAAGCCAGCAAATACAATCTGCATTGCAGGAGGCGACGGATGTTCCTATCGAGTGTGCGAAAGCCTGCGCCGAAGTTATCCGGTTGAGCAGGATCGTAGCCGAGAAAGGAAATCGAAACGTCGTCAGTGATGCCGGCGTTGCCGTTGTAGCCGGACACGCCGCGCTAAAAAGTGCTGCTCTTAACGTTTACGTCAACGTCGGCTCGATCAAGGATGAGAAATTCGTCTCGTCGCGTTTAGCCCAGCTGAACGGAATTTTGAATGGAATGGATGTTCTGAACGAGGAAATCTTCCAATCAGTAAAGGACAAGCTGTAAAGCAAGCTCTTGTTCCCATTGAGCGCTTTGGCATCCAAACTATGGATTGACGGCCCGTGGCGACATGAGTATTATTGACAGTCTTGATGGTTAGCCGAACGGCTTCTCGTTAAAGAAGGTCGTCCGGGGTATAGCGCAGTCTGGTAGCGCGTCTGCTTTGGGAGCAGAATGTCGGGGGTTCGAATCCCTCTACCCCGACCAAGCGCTTGTAGCTCAGCCGGATAGAGCATCGGCCTTCTAAGCCGAGGGTCGCAGGTTCGAGTCCTGCCAAGCGCGCCATCTTTTGTGGTTTTTCAACGGTGGCCGTAGCTCAGTTGGTAGAGCCCCGGATTGTGATTCCGGTTGTCGTGGGTTCGAGCCCCATCGGTCACCCCAATCCGGTTCATCCGGATATCCCGCACAGGGCCATTAGCTCAGCTGGTAGAGCAGCGGACTCTTAATCCGTTTGTCGTAGGTTCGATCCCTACATGGCCCACCATTTAACCCGGAAACGGCTGCTGATCGCTTAACGCGATCGGGACGTTCGTATCCGTGGTGTTACCTGTTGTCGGTAAACCGGATCTCCGCTAATCTCACCTCTTTCAGTGGCGGAGTTACAGCGATGGCCCTCATCAAGTGTCCTATTTGCGACGCAGAAATTTCCGATCAAGCTGACGGGTGTCCCAACTGTGGTGGGCATGAAATTACCGCGCCGATACGCAAACTCGGCGGGAAACTGCAGGCGGTAGGGACCGTTCTACTCGCAGTCAGCGTTCTCGCGACGGTGGCCGGCACCTGGTGGGGACCAGCTTTGCTGTTTCCCGGTGCAGCTTTCTTTATTGTAGGCCGGGTTTTATAGTCGCTTTTTTCTAAGATCCCTTATTCAACCCCCGCTTCTTCGGCCATGGCCTGACAGGCGTCGGCGCAACTCCGGCAGGCCTGTGCGCAGGCCTGCAGTTGTGGGTCATTTTCGAATTGCTCGCAACTGTCCCCGCACTGCTCACAAGTTTCCGCGCAGACTTCACAGGTTAAGGTGTGAAGATCCGATCCGCGAAGCATGAAATTTGCGCTGGTCTGACAAATCTCGGCGCAATCCAAGAGGAGTCGAATATGATCGACCTCCGCATGCGGCCCTCCTTTTTCCAGACAGTGGGTTGCCGTTTCCAGGCAGATGGCATGGCAATCCAAACATTGCTGGATACACGATTGCATGGAACCCGTAGAAGATGTATCTGGAGTCAACATGTCGGCACCTCGAAAATCTCAAATTCAAGACGTAGTTCGAAATAGGATGATGCCGAGAGATATGCTTTTGAATAGGTAAGAGTACGCAAGCAGTCAATTTGTAAGCGTCCGGCTGTCCGCATAATTCCCACCGATTAGCGCCTGAGTCACAGTATCGCCATATTCCCGAAGAGGAGGAGATGGCGATGACGAAACAAGAACGAGAGATGCATTGGCGGGTCCTGCTGGAGCAACAGGCAGGGAGTGGGTTGTCGGTGCGCGCTTGGTGTGCGCGCGAGGCGGTCAGCTATGCGGCGTTCATCTACTGGCGTCGACGCGTAGCGCAGCCAGCGGTGGTGGCGCCACTGACGTTGATGCGGGTAGATGGCGGTGAGACAGCAGTCGGTGGTCTGTGGTTGTCGGTGGGCGGGGTTCGCATCGAGGTGAAACCGGGGTTCGATGCCGGGTTGTTGAAGCAGGTGGTGGCCGCATTGGTCTCGTGATGCTGGCGACGATTCTGAGTGCGGCGGCGGTGTATGTGGTGGCCGAGCCGGTCGATTTGCGCAAGTCCATCGATGGTTTGGCGCTGGCGGTGGAGAGCAGTCTGGGGTATTCGCCGTTATCGGGTGCGGTGTTCGTGTTTTTCAACCGGGGCCGGGACAAGGTGAAGCTGTTGTGGTGGGATCGTCACGGTTTCTGGCTGGCCTACAAGCGGCTGGAGAAAGGCCGCTTCCGCAAGCCGGTTCAGGGGACGATTTCGCGCTCGGACCTGCTGCTGTTGCTGGAAGGCGTGGACCTGACGGTGGCCCGTTTCCGCGCGGTTCGCGCGGGTCGGGTCGGCTGAGTCGAAAGTGCCTGAAACCCGCATCAGAGCTGGGCTTTCGGGTGGTCCACCGGGTATAATGGCAGCCATGAATGCCGCCGCTCTCGCCGAAGAAAATCGTACTCTAAAGGCCACCCTGGCCCAGCGCGAGGCGCGCATCGAACGGCTGGAATTCGACCTGGCGCAGCTGAAGAAGCTGCTGTTCGGCGCCCGTTCCGAGCGACTGGCGACCCTCCCCGACATCGACCAACTGCCGCTGTGGGATGAGGTGCCCGAGGACGCCCCCGTCGCCAGTCCGGTGGCGTTCAAGACGGTGGTGGTGCAATCGCCCGCCAAGAATCAACCGAAGCGCACCGCACTGCCGGCGCATCTGCCGCGAGAGATCGTGGTATTGCCGTTGTCGGCACAAGACCGGCAGTGTCCTGCCTGCGGTGAGGAACGGCCGGTGATCGGCTACGAAAGCTCCGAACGCTTGGATTACGTCCCGGCGCAACTGAAGGTCGTGGAAACGCGGCGGGAAAAGTGCGCCTGCGCGAAGTGCCAAGGGCAGTTGACCACGGTACCGGCCCCGCCGCAAATCATCGAGCAGGGCATCCCTCTGCCGGGTCTTCTGGCACATCTGCTGATGGCCAAATACGGCTATCACCTGCCGCTGTACCGCATCGAGCAAATCTTTGCCCACCAGGGTGTCCCCATTGCCCGCACCACGTTGTGCGACTGGGTCATCCAGAGCGGCTGGCAGCTGCAGCCCTTGGTCGAGCGGATGCTGGCGTTGCTCAAGCAACAGCCGGTGATCTTCTCGGACGACACCACTGTGGCGGTGCAGGACCGCGGCAAGACGCGGGAAACCCGGTTTTGGGTATACGCCGGCCACTCGCCGCCCATCGTCGTCTATGACCACACCGAAACCCGGGCGGGCAAGCATCCCAAGGCCAAACTGGAAGGCTACAGCGGCTACCTGCAGGCGGACGCCTATGCCGGTTACGACCAGATCTTCGCCGCGGGCAAGGTCCTGGAAGTGGCGTGCTGGGCGCATGCGCGCCGCAAGTTCTTCGAGATTGCCCGACAGACCGAGAACGGCAAGCGCATCAGCGCCCATGAGGCCTTGGAGTACATCGGCCGGCTCTACGCCATCGAACGGGAGGCCAAAGAACAGCAACTCGACGCCGAAGGCACCCGAAAGCTACGGCAGGAACAGGCGCGGCCGATCCTGGCCGAGTTCAAGGCCTGGCTCGAAGACCGGCTGCGCCAGCTGGCGCCCAAGACCCCCACTGCCCAGGCCATCGGCTATGCCCTCAAGAACTGGCCGGCGCTGGAGCGCTATACCGAAGACGGTCGCCTGGAGATCGACAACAACCGGAGCGAACGGGCCATCCGCCCGCTGACCATCGGCCGCAAGAACTGGCTGTTCCTCGGCTCGCCCAAGGGCGGCCAGGTCGCCGCCACCGTCTTCAGCCTGATCCAGACCTGCAAGGAGCTGGGCATCAATCCGGAGGCCTATCTGAAGGATGTCCTCAACCGCCTGCCTTCCACCAAGCAGAAGGACATCGACAGCCTGCTTCCTCACAACTGCAAGCTGCCCGGGGCGTAACAAGCGACCACTTAACCGTTCGCCACTGCGACCACAAGTCCGGGTACCGCCGAACGCTTACGTCAATTTTTGTTCAACTGAATCGAACTCGAGCCTGGTCGTGCCAAAACAGCAAAATGATATGCCTTTGAGCCTGAACTAGAGATTTCTCGAAAACTCTAATTGCCAACATGGGCTTTTCTCGGATCAATGGCGTGTTATGGGAGATTTCAAGTAACGAACCGAATAGCGCGCGGTTTTCCCATCCGAGAATATGCGAAAGAGGGTGTTAGTTGAAATTGAAGGAGAAGTGTCATGGTCCAGACTTTCGCCAAAGTGTTCGGCATCTTTTACCTGATCGTCGGTATTCTGGGCTTCATTCCGGGGCTTGTACAACCGATTATCGGCGGTCCTCCCTTGTCTATAGAAGCAGGTTATGGGAAGTTGCTTGGCCTCTTTCCGGTTAATCTGATTCACAATTTGGTACATATCGGCATTGGAATCTGGGGTATTCTTGCTGCGCGGAGTATTCCTAGAGCCGTGAACTTTGCTCGGGCCAATGCGGTTCTTTTCGGTGTGTTATTCCTGTTGGGGATAATCCCGGCAACGAACACGCTGTTCGGATTAGCCCCAATCTACGGTGGTGATGCCTGGTTGCATCTGCTGAGTGCGGCAGTAGCGGCCTATTTCGGATTTGCCGCCGGCGCGCGGGAACATGCCTGGCATACGTGACCCCTTATCCAGCGAGTCGTTCAATAACTGGACAAGCGATCAGCCAATCTCTTACATCAGGCCCGTAGATTCCGTCCTGGTGTTTCGCGCCGCGGAGAATGGCATCTTTGCCTCGGATTAGCCCGGCCCATATTTATGGGCCGGGTGGGTGCCCCCCTTCGCGATCGTGCATAATCTGGGTCTCGGCCTCAGAGAACGAGGGTAGCGAGCGCCTAAACCAGAACGACGGGGCAGGCCACGGCTTCGGAAATGGCTTTGCTGAAATCGCCGTCCTGGCGTCTCACCACCAGTAAACGGCATCCGGTGCGCTGCATCGAACGCATCAAATTCTGCGTATCCATCGGGCAAACGGAAACGAATCGAACATCTGCGCGGCTGGTGCAGCAGTGTAGCGCTTGCTTTTTCAATGTTTCCAATTTGATGCCGGTTTCCGTCGGAAGGGCTACATAAAGTTGGCTCGATTCGAGTTCGACCAGTTCGGCTGCCATCTGCAATGCGCGTTCCGCCCCCTCGGATCCGTCAAATACGACCCAGATGGGGTACATAGCAGCCTTCTTCGAACCGATGCTTCTCTGCGCCTCAGTTCTCTTCGGCAGGAAGACGACGTCGACTTGCTCGATCTCCGACATGACCGACGAAACGAAATGCCCGCGTACCGTTCGAAAACTGACATCGATTCGCAGGCGTTCATTCAAGCGGTAAAGCGCTTCTTGTATTTGCTCCGTACTCGACCGCAGAGCGCGCATGAGACGCGAGAGTTCGACTTTCCGCTCAGCTGCGCAGATACGATCGATTTCCATGGCGAACGGGAGTTCGGCCAAATGGATTAAGTTGGTCTCTTCCACATAGACCGCTATCAGTTGCGCTTGCTTTCGGGCAGCGAGGTGTGCGGCCAATTCGAGAATACCGATGTCGTGGCGCAATAGGTTCAGAGCCACCACGACACGCTCCGGGATAGGGGTATTCTCAGCCATAAGTTTGATTCTCTCCGGACTTCTCTTGACTCTTGAATTCCTTTTGGAGGTCGGTCCACTCCCTTAAACGTTTTTCTACACGGCCATTTATGCTGTCGTCCGGGAACGCGCCTGTCGTGTTGCGTTCGCCGACCGGCCGGTCCATCAACAGTTCCAGGACCTGGTCTACCGTATCGGCCGCGTAGACGTGAAACAGGCCGGATTCGACTGCTTTAACAACATCTTGACGCAGCATGAGGTGTTTAACGTTGGCAGAAGGGATGATCACCCCTTGCTTCCCGTTAAGGCCGGCCGCAGAACAGATATCGAAAAAGCCTTCTATCTTTTCGTTGACTCCGCCGATGGGCTGAACTTTTCCGTGTTGATTGACTGAACCGGTTACGGCTAGCGACTGCTGAATCGGCAAATCGGCGAGTGACGAGAGAATCGCGCTGAGTTCGGCAACCGACGCGCTATCACCTTCAACCTGGCCGTAGGACTGCTCGAATACTAGGCTGGCGGTCACCGAAAACGGCCGAGTCTTGGCATAACGCTGTGCCAGGAAGCCGGACAAAATCATCACGCCCTTGGTATGTATTGCTCCCCCTAGCTCGCTTTCTCTCTCGATATCTAAGATTTTACCGTTGCCTAGCCGAGTCGTGGCGGTAATCCGGGATGGCTGGCCGAATGCGAAGTCACCCAAGCTTATGATCGATAGTCCGTTAACCTGACCGGTCGTCGCGCCGTCGGTGTCGATAAAAACCGTTCCGCGCCGAATATTTTCGTAAATCCGCTCGCGCAAGCGGTCTGCCCTTCGAATCTGGTGATCTATGGCGGCTTGCACGTCATCCCGCGTAATGGTCGATCGCTGCCCTTGTCCTGCCCAATGGTCCGCTTCCTTCAGAAGATCGTCCAGGCTGCGCAAATGGGTTGACAACTTGTCCGAGTCTTCCACCAGGCGCGCAGCATGTTCGATAACGCGGATAACCGCCTCCTTGTTCAGCGGCCGCAATTGGCTCCGCCGCGCCAAGCTGGCAATGAGGCGAGCGTATAAAGCATTGCCATTAGCATCGCGATCGATCGCTTCTTCGAAATCGGCCGAAACCTTGAAGAGTTCGCGAAATTCCGGATCGTAAACATTGAGCAAATAATACAGAACACGATCTCCGATAAGAATGATCTTGATATCCAGAGGGATCGGTTCAGGCTCGAGGCTCGAAGTGCTGATTACGCTCAACGCACGCTCCAGGGTTTCGATGCGGATTTCGCGCGACTGAAGGATGCGTTTCAGGCTGTCCCAGGCGAAGGGCTGCATCAATACCTTGCGCGCATCCAAAATCAAATAGCCGCCGTTGGCTTTATGTAACGCACCGGGCTTGATCATTGTGAAATCGGTGACCAAAGCCCCCATATAGGCTTGGTATTCCACTCTTCCGACCAGATTGTTATGGCTGGGCAAGCCCTCGAAGAAGACCGGGGCAAAATTGGATTCGCTATTGTCCACCAGCAGGTTGACTTTGTAGCGTAGAAACGGACTGGGCCGCTGCGCGGCATGTCCGATTAACGCCGCGACGCCGGCCTCCTGCTTCGGAAAAAAATCTTCCGCATGATCGATGATTTCCCGTTGCGCTTCATTCAGATATTGAACGACTCCGGAAATGGCCTGGTAACGGACCTTTAGATCGTCCATCAAATGGTTTACGGCGAATTCGGCAATTTCCCGATTCAGCGTTTTCAGCTTTTCTTTGGCTTCCTTGCGCCATACGGGGAATTGTTTGAGCAGCTTTTGCAACTGCTGGCGCAAATCCGTCACCGCTTCCTGAATCTGTTCCTGCTGATGCTCCGAAAGCTTTTGAAACTGTTCCGGTCCGAGCACTTCGCCTTTTTCGTCCACCGGAGCAAATGCGAATCCGGTAGGTGTTTCAAGCAATGCGATGCCGTTCTGCAGGGATTTCCGGCGCAGTTCATTGAGAGCGTTGATCTCGCGTTCCTTGGCATCTTCCTCGATCTCCTCGGCTCGGCCGCGGTACTCTTCACCTTCGAACGCGGCGGGAATCACGGCACTGAGTTCCTCGATGACCTGTTCCATGTCGCGAGCGAAACGCCGCCCTTGACCGGCAGGCAATCTTAGAGCCTTGGGTTTGGAGGCTTCAGCGAAATTGTTGACGTAGCACCAGTCGTCAGGCACCGGTCTTTTTTCGGCCTCACGGCCGACGATTTCCTTAACTGCGGCCAGTTTTCCGGATCCGCTCGGCCCAAGCGCGAAAATGTTGTATCCGTTCTGGACAATGGAAATGCCAAACTGAATAGCATCCAGCGCGCGCTCTTGACCTATCACGACCCCGATGTCGGCCAATTGGTCCGTGGTGGAGAAGTCGAATTCCCGGGGATCGCACGCCTTGTAGAGAACACTTGCTGAAAGAGACTGTCGGTGGTTATCCATAGAATTGCTCAACTCTCAAATGGATTATCGAGAATTAATAGGATATTTCAACAACATCAACATATGGCTTGCAAAATTAATAAGACTGAATGACGCAGATTAATTCTGCCGTCTTGCCCGGTTGATCCAGAGAACATATTGACCAATCATTGCGCAGGACAGGTGCGTGACGGACGCGTGTGACCAACTTGGTACGACATCGAAACGTTGAGTATCGCTCTCGGGATGGACGAATATACTTTAGACTCGAACTTCGAGTCACGCGCGAGTGTCGCTTCGACGGCCTTAATGACAAAGATCGCTCTGATCGCCATAATTCGCCACTTTTGGTCATTGATTCCGAACTATGTGGTTTAAAAACCTATCCCTATTGCGTTTTTCCGAGCCCTTTGATCTTGATGCCGCGGAGTTCGAGCAGAGACTCGATCAGCGCCGCTTTCGTCCTTGCGGCAGTCTCGAAGCCGTCAGCTTCGGCTGGTGCGCGCCTCTCGGCAAGGATACTTTTCCTCTGGTACATGTCACCAACGGATTTGCGATGGTTTGTGTTCAAAAGGAAGAAAAAATTGTTCCCACCTCGGTGGTCAATGAAATTCTCTCGGAACGAGTGGCTGAAATCGAAGAAAGCCAGGGGCGGCCGATGCGACGGAAAGAGCGGGATGCCCTACGTGACGAGGTGATGCAAGATCTCTTGCCTCGGGCCTTCAGTCACAGTCGCCGTACTTATGCGTACATTGATCCCAAGGGTGGATGGCTTGTCGCGGATAGCGCCAGCGTAAAGAAAACCGAGGAAATTGCCTCGCTGCTACGCCAGTGTCTAGGATCTTTACCGGTAGTGCCCCCCGCCACCCAGGAGCGGCCAAGTGCTATCATGACTCGCTGGATCATGGATAGCGATTTGCCGCCCGATATCACCTTGGAAAGCGAATGCGAATTGCGTTCGCCGGAAGAAGACGGAGGCCTTGTGCGCTGCCGCCGCCACGACCTCGGTGCACCGGAGATACAAAATCACATCGAGGCCGGCAAAGAGGTCATCAAATTGGCGATCACTTGGAATGATCGTCTGAGCTTTATTCTCGACGAGGCCTTGAGCATCAAAAAACTCCGCTTTTTGGACTTGGTTCAGGAAGAGGCAGCCGATGTCGAAACGTCCGATCCGGTCGAACGCTTCGACGCGGACTTTGCGGTCATGAGCCTGGAGATTGCGACATTTTTGCCGCGTTTGATCGAACTCTTCGGCGGCGAAAATCTTCAATCGAAACAACCTGTAGTGTAGGTGTAACGCAATGTTGCAGAAGACAATCGAGTTGGCGCGTATCGACCGATGGAAGTCGGGCTGGCTGGCGGTTGCCCTCATGCTCGCCACTCCGATAAATGGCGCGGCCGAGATATTCGCGCTACCCACGGACGGCAGCGACCTTATCGGGGAAATTCAATACACCAAGGCGAGGCATGAGGATACGCTGATCGATATCGCGCGCGAGTTCAGTATCGGGCAGGACGAAATCGTCATGGCCAATCCAACCGTAGACCGCTGGCTACCGGGGAACGGCAAGGAGGTATTGATTCCGCGCCAATTTGTCCTCCCCGATGCGCCACGTGCCGGCGTTGTCATCAATATTCCGGAAATGCGCCTCTATTACTTTCCTGTTCAGCCGAAGGTCAAAGCGACACAGGTCGTTACCTATCCGGTGAGTATCGGACGGATGGACTGGAGGACACCTTTGGGTGCGACCAAAATCGTTCAAAAGGTGAAGGACCCGGTCTGGATTCCACCGGAGTCCATCAAGGAAGAGCACGCCCGAGAAGGTGACATTTTGCCGGACGTCGTTCCCGCAGGTCCGCTGAATCCGCTCGGGACCTTCGCCATGAGGCTAGGCGTTCCCGGCTATCTTATCCATGGTACCGGCGCCGACAAAGCCTATGGCATAGGTATGCGAGTAACACATGGATGCATCCGGATGTACCCGGAGGATATCGAGCGACTTTTCCCGCAAGTCAACGTCGGCACTCAGGTTCATTTGGTCAACCAGCCGGTCAAGCTGGGCTGGTCGAACGGGATCTTGTATATGGAAGTCCACCAGCCTCTGGACGAAGACCGCATGACTTACGAACAGCTACTCGATTTAGCCATGGACCTGATCCAGAACAAAACGAAGCAACAGCAAGTGGTGCTGGACGGCGCCGCCGTAAGACAGGCACTTCAGCAACCAACCGGAATCCCGATCGCCATCTCGAAGCCGTCCGATCCGCCTCAGACTTTCGGAGGAACGTAACCTTCGGGCAACTGCGTTCCGCCGCCGAACAGAAATTTCTCGCGCTCTTTTGCAAGAAATTGTCGCGCTTCCGGTTCGAAAGGCGTGAGCCGGTGTTCGTTGATCAGCATGGTCTGGAATTTGAGCCACTCCTGCCATGCCTCAGCTGAGATTTGGTCGAAAATTCGCTGCCCTTCCGGACCAGGGAAGGGCGGCTTTTCAAGGCCGTCGGTTTCAATTCCCAAACGTGCGCATTTGACTCGCCGCGCCATTGTTCACCTCTCAATTTCATGTAATAAAAACATTCGACTCAATCCGTGCCGTCGGTCCTATCCGGAAGTTTCATTTACCAACTTCAGCACCGGCGCCGGAAGCCCGACCGTTTCATCCGGAGTGAGCCACCGGCATAGCGACGGCTCGCCGATTCCGCAATAATCGGAGGTTGTTCGGCCAACCAGCGGAACAAAATCCAGATGAAAATGCGAAAAAGTATGCCGACGCCGAGGAAGGCACTCAAGTGTGGAACGGTCGATATGTTGTTTCACGCACCAAGCATCTACGTCTACCTCGCTATCGAACTCCGGCAGGCTCCAAAGACCTCCCCAAACTCCGCTAGTCGGGCGCTTTTCCAGATAAATCTTGCCGGAAGCGTTTCTCAATACCAGCATGTAACACTTTCGGACCGGCATGGTTTGCCGAGGTTTCGGCGCCGGAATGACATCCGTCCGCTGAGTCAGGAATGCCTTGCAGTCGGCGTTGATCGGGCAGACGGAACAAAACGGTTTCCGCTTGGTACACACGGTCGCCCCCAAGTCCATCATGGCCTGGTTGTAGTCGGCGGTTCTGTACGAGGGTGTGAGAGCCTCACTCAGGTTCCATAATTCCGCGAAAATCTTGGCGTCTCCGGGCCAGCCTTCGATCCCCTGGTACCGACACAGAACCCGCTTGACGTTACCATCCAGAATCGATGCGCGGATATCCGATCCAAGGCTCAGGATCGCTCCGGCCGTAGAGCGGCCGATGCCGGGCAGAGCGCTCAATTCCTCGATGGTGTGGGGCAACAGGGCGTTGTGTTGGTCCACGATTATGCGCGCGGCCCGGTGCAGATTGCGAGCTCGCGCATAGTATCCGAGCCCGGCCCACAGCGCGATGACCTCATCCAGGGACGCCTGCGCCAGTGCCTTGACGTCGGAAAAACGTACCATGAAGCGTTCAAAATAGGGGATGACAGTTGCGACCTGAGTTTGTTGGAGCATGATTTCGGAGATCCAGACCCGATAAGGTGTTCGATCGAGCTGCCACGGTAAGTCTTTGCGTCCGTGTCGATCGAACCATACGAGAACGGCATCCGAAAAGCTTTCAATTTGCATACGACCTATGAGACGAGTGGCTGTTGGGCTGGCTTCAAAACCGGAGTGACCGGTTTTTCCCCGGAGGCTGGAGGGTAGTCCGTCTGTACTTGGCAGCGGCAAATGGCATGGAGTACAGTCCGCGCGTTGGGTCGCCCCCGTTTTTCCATTAGAATACGCGAAATCATTATCGCCACGAGCCAGCAATCCAAAAATCATGTCGCTTCCGTTTCGAACCCTCCTGTCGTTGATTTTGTTCAGTCTTGTCCTTTCCGCATGCGGCCAGAAGGGACCTCTTTTCCTCCCCAGCGAAGATCCTAATTCGGAAGAAGCACAGCGCTGATGGATTATTTCAATTATCGCGACGGCATGTTGCATGCCGAAGATGTGCCGTTGGCTGCCATTGCAGAACGGTATGGAACGCCGTGCTATGTTTATTCGCGCGCTACCATCGAACGCCACTGGCGCGCATTCGACGCGGCTTTCGCCGGCAAGCCGCACCTCGTTTGTTATGCAGTGAAAGCCAATTCCAATTTGGCGGTATTAAACATCTTGGCACGCTTGGGTTCGGGCTTCGACATCGTGTCCGTAGGCGAATTGGAGCGGGTATTGGCGGCGGGCGGCGATCCAGCGAAAATCGTCTTCTCCGGAGTGGGCAAGCGAGAGGACGAATTGGAGAGAGCGCTCGAAGTCGGTATCCGCTGCTTCAACGTAGAGGTCCCGGGCGAATTGGACCGGCTAAACCGGCTTGCCGGAGCACTCGGTGTGAAAGCTCCGATTTCGCTGCGCGTGAATCCGGACGTGGATGCGCTTACCCACCCATACATATCCACGGGCCTTCGGGAGAACAAGTTCGGCGTCGATGTCGGCGAAGCATTGATTCAATATCGGCGTGCTGCCGACATGCCTCATCTTCAGGTACTGGGCATCGACTGCCACATCGGTTCTCAACTGACTTCCGTAACGCCCTTTCTGGATGCACTCGATCGGATCCTGCTTCTTGCAGACGCCTTGAAAGAACACGGAATCGGTCTCCATCATATTGATCTAGGAGGGGGATTAGGCATCCGCTACCGCGAGGAGCAGCCACCGGAGCCCAGCGAATACGCGTCGGCTCTTCTGCAGCGACTGCAGCAAACGAATTACGAGATTCTGATCGAACCCGGCCGTGCCATCATCGGTAACGCCGGGGTTCTGGTGACCCGCGTAGAATATCTGAAATCCAATCAGGACAAGAATTTCGCCATCGTCGACGCCGCCATGAATGATCTCGTTCGTCCCGCGCTCTACGATGCCTGGCAGGAGATCGTACCGGTTCGACAACTAAGTGGCGCGGACGTCAGAACCTACGATATCGTCGGACCGGTCTGCGAAACCGGGGATTTTCTCGGTATCGGGCGTGAACTTGCCCTGTCCGAGGGCGTTCTTCTGACGATCCGTTCCGCGGGCGCTTACGGATTCAGCATGAGTTCCAATTACAATTCCCGCCCCCGGCCAGCCGAGGTCATGGTGGACGGGCTCCGTACTCACTTGATCCGCGAAAGGGAAACGACTGCCATGCTTTTCCGGGGCGAACACGTTCTAGACTGATGATACTGAAATTCACCAAAATGCATGGCTTAGGCAATGACTTCGTTGTGATTGATGGCGTGCGCCAGAACGTTGCATTGTCGCCGGAAAGGATTCGTCTTATCGCAGACCGGCACCTCGGGGTCGGCTGCGACCAACTCTTGATCGTCGAAGCGCCGACGAGTTCAAATGCCGACTTTCGTTACCGGATCTTCAATGCGGATGGTGGCGAAGTGGCGCAATGCGGAAACGGTGCCCGTTGCTTCGCCCGGTTCGTTCGCGACCACGGCTTGTGCGACAAGGATGAGATCGTAGTTGACACGGATGCCGGGCAGTTGTGTTTGCTCCATCGAGAAGGTGGACTCGTGACCGTCAATATGGGCGTCCCGCAACACCAGCCCTGCCAGATCCCACTGAACACCGCAGACGAAGCCGCTTTGTATGCCGTGGAGGCCGACGGAAATCTTTGGCTTTTCGGTGCGGTATCGATGGGTAATCCGCATATTGTAATCAAAGTCGATGATGTCAATCGTGCACCGATCGAACGATTGGGACCGATCCTGGAGTGCCATCCGATTTTTCCGCAGCGCGCCAATATCGGCTTTGTGCAGGTGATCGACCGACATCATATCAGGCTGCGCGTTTTCGAACGCGGGGCCGGTGAGACCTTGGCCTGTGGCAGTGGAGCTTGCGCCGCAACGGTAATCGGTATGGAGCAGGGGGATCTGAGTAGTCCGGTCCACGTTGATCTTCCGGGCGGCTCCCTTAACATAACTTGGGAAGGACGGGGAAGGCCGGTTTTTATGACCGGACCTGCCGTTCGTGTGTTCGAGGGCGAAATCGAATTATGAGCTTGATTACTCCGAAGGCGCCTCGGCGTCATCATGAACGAACAACAGTCTCGGCTGACGAAGTTGCGGCCTATTTGCACCAGCATCCGGATTTCTTTCACGATCAGTTGGATCTGCTGGAAATGCTTAAGGTACCGCATCCCTGTGGGGACGCCGTTTCGCTAATTACACGGCAAGTTTCGCTTTTGCGGGACAGTAACCGGCAACTGAAGTCGCAGCTGAACGACATTCTGCAGATTGCACGCGATAACGACGCCTTGCACCAGCGTATTCACCAGTTGACTCTGACTTTGCTGGACGCCACGACTCTCGAAGATGCACTAGGCAGCCTGAGATGGAGTCTACACGAATACTTTCAAGCCGACTTCGTGACGGTGAAATTCGTTCAGCCGGTGAAAGAGAGCGCGATCACCGGCCTTAATCTGCCGCCGGGCGACGCCGGCCTGGTTCTTTTCTCGTCGGCTCTGGATACCGGAAAACCGTATTGCGGGAAGCCGGATCCGGTTCATGCGCAGTACATGTTCTCTAACAATTCCGCGGATGTGCGTTCATACGCATTAATACCTCTGCAACACGCCGGCGTCAAAGGACTGCTCGCTATCGGCAGCCGTGACGCAAACCGATTCCAAACCGGCATGGGCTTGCACTTTGTCGCACAGTTGGGTGAATTGGTGTCCGCTCGCTTTGCATCTTTGCTCGCCGGCTGTAGCTAATCCATGCAGCAAAACGCGGAAGAGCAGGTCGCCAGCTTTCTCGATGTTCTGCGATCGCAGCAGCGGGTTTCCGCACATACGCTTTCCAATTATTCCCGGGATCTCGCTCAGCTGAAACGATATTGCGATGTTCATGGTATAGAGTGCTGGGAAAACCTGCTCTCGCAGCATGTTCGGGACCACATCGCTGCTCGCCACCTTGAAGGACTCGGCAGCCGCAGTCTTCAGCGCGCATTGTCGGCAATCCGGAGCTTTCTCAATTTCCTGGTTAAACGCCGCCAGCTCGAAGGCAACGCGGCACGCGGGGTACGTCCGCCCAAAGCGCCGCGAAAATTGCCGGCACTGTTAGATGCCGATCAAATGACAGGGCTCCTGGAGGGCGAGCTCGACAGTGAATTGGAAATTCGCGATGTGGCCATGTGGGAGCTTTTTTACTCCTCGGGGCTGCGATTGAGCGAACTGGTTTCGCTCGAACTTCAGGATCTGGATTTGAATGACGGAACCGTTTTAATCAGGTATGGGAAAGGGCAGAAATCCCGCATTCTGCCAATCGGACGTTGCGCTCGTGCGGCCATCGAGCGCTGGTTGGTTGTGCGTCATCGCTATGCGCGCGCCGGGGAGGACGCTGTGTTTGTCAGCAGGCGAGGAGTTCGAATTGCCGGACGAACGGTGCAGTTGCGCCTCGACCGCTGGCAAAATAAGCGCGGCTTGCCTGAACATGTTCATCCTCACATGCTCAGGCATTCATTCGCGAGTCATATTTTGGAGTCCAGTGGAGACTTGCGTGCCGTGCAGGAATTGCTGGGACATGCGAATCTCAGTACTACACAAATCTATACTCATCTCGATTTTCAGCATTTGGCATCCGTATACGACCGATCACATCCTCGTGCGAAAAGGCGCCGCCCAAATTCCTGAACTGTGACTTAAGTGCAACCTTTGCGCTATAATCAATAGATTCGGGGAACCGCTAAAGGGCTTTATTCATGTCTGTGCCAGAACAAACCGAAACTCGGTCGGCGTCACTCGGCTCAAGGATCAAGGGCATATTTACCCCAAAGACGAACGCGGAAAAAGGGCTCGTTTGGGCGATCGGTGTTCTAGCGGTCTTGCTCGTGGTGATCTTCTTAGCCGTTTCCTGGTACTGGAGCGAGGAACCGGATAAGTTCGACGTACTCGAAGTGGCTGCGAAACATGGAAACGTCAAGAATCCAAAGGAATTGCCTCTCGGATATACATACACGTCCGCGCTCGTGCAGATTGGAGAGACGCTGCTGCACAAACCGGGGGGCTTGTTGGTCAATGATGTTTTTCCTCCGGGCGTATTACTGGACAACATACCTGCCTGGGAATACGGTGCGCTTACCGCATTGCGCGACGCAACCACTGCACTTCGTAACCATCTCGCGCGGGCTCAAACCCAGTCGAGGGAAGATCCCGACCTCGCAAGAGCCGAGCCGTTTTTCTATTTCGATCACAAATCCTGGCAATTGCCTTCATCAGAATCCGAGTACCAAAAAGGGATCGATGCGCTCGAACGTTACCGTGTACGCCTGATGAAGCGTGATGCGAACTTTTATTCCAGAGCCGACAATTTGCGCCAATACCTGGAGGTGTTGGAAAAGCGGCTGGGAGACCTTTCCAACCGGCTGAGTGCGAGTGCTGGTGATACCAGGCAAGTTACCGGGAACGACCAGCGCAATGTAGTCAGCAGAACACCCTGGCTACTGATCGATGACGTCTTCTTCGAAGCCCGCGGCTATACTTGGGCCGCAATGCACATTCTCAAGGCAATCGAGTTCGATTTCAGGGACATCCTCGGCAATAAGACAGCCTTGGTAACACTGCAGCAAGTTACTCATGAGCTCGAGGATGGCCAGGCCGACTTTTTAAGTCCGGTGATTCTAAACGGCGGAGGTTTTGGCTTATTCGCCAATTACTCGCTGACCTTGGCAAACTATATTGCCAGGGCCAACGCTGCGACCATCGACTTGCGCAGCCTCCTGCAGCAAGGATGACCGTTCCTTTCGTCGACGAACAGCCTATCATCCTACAATGTCGAAAGGTTTCGGGGGGCACCGGGTTTGGACGCTGAGGTTTAAGGACCGGCCCGGTGAGCGGAGGCTGGCTAGTCGAGGTACGATATGCCCGCTAAGGGGCTCTGGTTGGCCGAACTTTTAGACCTTTATTCAGTTCACCTGATAGCCGCTATGGTTTCTGCACCGGCGGTAACTTTTCAATCAGCTTTAGGTAACGCTCATAGCGAGCATGAGGTAGCATATCGGCCTCGGCCGCATCGCGGACTGCACAGCCTTTATCGTTAATGTGCCTGCAATCATTGAACTGGCAGCGGAGTATCCAGGGACGGAACTCCCGAAAACCGGCCGCCAAGTCGCGTATGCTCATTTCAGCCAAGCCGAAGATAGATACCCCAGGGCTATCTATGAGGTCTCCACCGTCGGGAAGATGATAAAGAGTGGCGGTAGTTGTCGTATGCCGTCCCAAGCTGGTTTTTTCCGACAGACTCCTTGTCAGAAGTTGTTTATCCGGTAACAGCGCATTGGTGAGCGATGATTTACCTACACCTGATTGTCCGACCAGCATACTGCAGCGGTCGATCAGTTCTTCGCGTAACTCAGCCAGTCCTTCTTCTTTCTTGACGCTTATCACAAAGTACGAATAATCAATGCGGCGATAATCCGCCAGTAAGTCGTCCGCTACCTGCCGCGAGGCGAGCAAGTCGGCTTTGTTGAAGATTATTCTTGCGTTGATATCGCGGTGTTCGCATGCGGCCAGGTATTGATCGACCAACAAATAGTCCGGCTCTGGTTCGGGAGCAACGACTACGAAAATTTGATCCAGATTGGCTGCAACAGGACGTATTGTTTCATTGTGGCCGGGACGAGTCAGCACGCTGCGACGGGGCAGAATTTTCACGACCCGGCCCTGATTCCCCTCGTAAGGCTCCCATAACACCCGATCCCCTACGGTAGCGAAACCCAGTCGCCGTCGTGTGTGGCAAAGGAGAATTTCGCCCGGAGATTCCTCCACGGCCAAACCTTGGCCCAAGTGCGCGATCACCAGACCCTCGCGCAACGAATTACGAACCGATCCCGCCATCTCGCCCTTTTGTCATTTCGCGGTCTTATGCAGACTTGGCCGAGAGATTGGCTATGCGAGTCGATGCTGGTGGATGGCTGTAATGGAAGGCGGAATACAAGGGATCGGGAGTCAGTGTGCTGGCGTTGTCACGATAGAGCTTGACAAGAGCACTGATAAGATGCGCCGGGCGGGTTTGATATGCGGCGAAATCGTCCGCTTCAAATTCGTGTCGGCGCTGAAAATACGCGATGATCGGCTGCAAAAACGTAGTGAATACCGGAGCAATAAGCATAAACAAGAGAAGTGCGAGAGCATTTGATTGATGACTTACGCCAAGACCGCTGTAGAACCAGTCCTGAGCGCTTAGCCAACCGAGCAGAGCGAAGCCGATTAACGCAAGTAGAGCATTTGCAATAAGCATCTTCAGTACGTGTTTCCGTCGAAAATGACCTAATTCGTGGGCCAAAACCGCTTCCACCTCGTCATGACTCAGCGCGTTAATCAGGGTATCGAAAAAAACGATGCGTTTACTGTCGCCGATTCCGGTGAAATAGGCATTACCATGCCCGGAACGACGTGAGCCGTCCATCACAAAGATGCCCTTGCTCTGAAAGCCGCACCGGTCCATCAGTGTCTCTATGCGTTTTCTCAGTGTTTCATCCTGAAGCGGCGTGAATTTGTTGAATAAGGGGGCGATGAAAGTGGGAAAGGCCCAACTCATCAAAACGGAAAAGCCTATTACAATCGACCATGCCAAGAGCCACCAATAGCTTCCCATGCTTTGCATGATCCAGAGAATCAGCGCGAGCAAAGGACCACCGATTGCCAAACTCAGCCCGGTCTGAAGCACTAGATCAGTGGCAAACTGCCTGGGCGTATTTCGGTTAAATCCATAGCGTTCCTCGATAACGAATGTTTGATAGAGGCTTATGGGAAGTTCCAGCAGATTGATCAGCAGCATTGTCGAGAGAATCACGGCGATTCCCGTCACAAGCGGGGAAAGTTCGAAACCGATCCAAAATTGATGTACGGCGTCAACGCCTCCGCCAACCGTAAACAACAACAAAATAATCACACCGATTATTCGATCGACATTGCCTAAGCGTGCTTTATCGGTTGTGTAATCCGCCGCTTTCTGGTGGGCCTGCAGCGTGATGGTGTCTTTAAATGCGTCGGGAACGGCATTTCTATGTTCCCGGACATAAGCCAATTGCCGATGCGACAGCCACCATTCGATAGCGAAAGAAATGGCGAGTGTCACGAGAAATAGGACGGTGAAGGTGTTCATCGGATTAAAGAGCTTAGTTTCTCTAGCGGCTTTACAGCTTAGCCTTTGGTAAAATGCCTGACAAGATTCCTTGGGCAGCGGTTCCTTTTGCTTCCGGTTTCATTGAGGCGTTGGGTATAAACCGTAAGACACCCTAATCACCATCAATTTTCCTTGAATAATGTTGTAAGGGAACCTGAATGGCGCAAGACTCGCAAAATCTTATTTGGATCGATCTGGAGATGACTGGCCTCAACACCCAGGCCGATCGTATTATCGAGATCGCCACGGTAGTAACGGACAAAGACTTGGAGGTTCTGGCGGAAGGTCCCGTGCTTGCAATCTCTCAGAATGACGAAACACTTGCCGGTATGGACGATTGGAACAGGAAACATCACGGCGAATCCGGATTGGTCGAGCGCGTCCGTGAAAGCCAAACCACGGAACAGGACGCCGAAAAGCTTACCCTTTCTTTTCTGCAACGCTGGGTTCCCGCCGGCGTTTCGCCAATGTGCGGCAACAGCATCTGTCAGGATCGGCGCTTTCTGGCGCGGTGGATGCCCGCACTCGAGGCTTATTTTCACTATCGCAATCTCGATGTATCAACTCTGAAAGAGTTAGCTGGGCGCTGGGCGCCACATATCAAGGAGGGCTTTAGAAAGAAGAACTCTCATCGAGCACTCGATGACATCCTTGAATCAATTGCCGAGCTCCAGTACTACCGCAAACATCTATTTAAGCTTTAATACGGATCGCCTATTTTCGGCTTCACGAATGCGCTGAGCACAGGCCTGTCACGGATTGCTCAGCGCAGCCTCTAGATTCGTTCTGTTAGAAAGAAACGCTCGGATTTCTCTCCCCATCGCTTGCATGCAAGCCCGAAGCGTCTCATGCGAGGACGAAGCGCCCAATGCGGTTTCCAACTCGCTGGCCGCCTCTCTGATCCCGAGGAGGCCGCAGAAGCTTGCCGATCCATTGATTTTGTGCGTAATTTCGCGTGCCTGGCGATAGTCGTCAACACCGAGCGCCTTCTCAACCTCGGCTAATTGCGCCGGCAACTCCTGCGCCAATTTAACTACGAGCATTTCGGCGATTCCTCGATTGCCGCCAGTTTTCTCGATAATCATCTTGAGATACGGATCCATATGATGGGCACAGGGGAGGGCGGAGCGAGGGGAGGGAACGGTGCTGGTGCACAGCCAGGTTTCGATTACGGATAAGAGCTGATCTTCCAGGATGGGTTTGATCAAAAAGTCGGAAAACCCCGCTTCGAGAATCTCCTTTCGCTGTTGAGGCAGTGCATGAGCGGTAACCGCGATTACCGGCGTTTCTTTGTCATTGAAACGCTGGGCGTCCTGACGGATGGCACGCATCACGTCGAAGCCCGTTATACCAGGCATGCGCAGATCGAGAAAAATCAAATCGAAACAAAGTGTTCGAATACTCTCAACGGCCTCGTTGCCGCTTCTGGCCTCGGTGACTTGAGCGCCCATTTGAGAAAGTTGCGTTTTAAGGAGAATTCGGTTGATCTCATTATCATCGACAACCAGGAAGTTCTTATCGCGGAACATCCTAAAGACCTTATATCAATATCTACAGTGCCTTGATTCGAATTCGAAAATCCGGTTACCGCGCCTTTCGCAGCCTCAGGGCCGGCTATAAACCGAGAATGATCGCAGTCAGAAGCAAGGTCATAAATACACCGATGGTCGTGAGAATTGCTCCCTGAACCTTCTTCGCCTCATCCATAAAACCGATAACCCCCGCCACAAGGCCAACCGGAGGCACAAACAAGGTAGCGACGATCAAGCCGATCATCATCAAAAGGCTCCAGGGTTCGCCTCTGACGGAGCTGCCTTCTCCGGTTTCGACGGGCTGGCCGCATCCCGTACAGACTACCGCCTTGTCGTTCATCTCTTTGCCACAATGTCGACAATACATAAGTGCCCCCGATCCTGTTTTGTTTCTGTGCTTCGGTCGCAGGTAATGCCCTAAAATTCAACGTTGCCGCCAACCGAGAATTTGGTCCGAGAGAATAGCTCAATGCTCTGTTGCTGACCATAACTCATTGAGGTAAGCCCCCGGCTTTGCCGGGGGACTCACCGAGGTTTGACCTGTACAACGGTCATCGTGAACCTGAAATCTCGACCAAGAGAAGGAGGTTCACAATGAAAGAGTACCAGAGTCTTTCCCACACCCGGTGGGATTGTAAGTATCATGTGGTGTTCATCCCGAAGCGGCGGAAGAAACAGATTTTTGGTGCGCTCAAGCGGCATCATGGAGAGATATTTCATGAGCTTGCCGGGCACAAGGAATCGAAAATAGTAGAAGGTCACCTGATGGGCGACCACGTTCATATGTGTATCAGCATTCCGCCGAAGTATGCGATTTCGAACGTGGTGGGCTACATCAAGGGTAAGAGTGCGATCCAAATCGCCCGGCAGTTTGGGGGGCGGCAGAGGAACTTCACCGGGGAGAATTTCTGGGCGAGGGGATATTTTGTGTCCACGGTGGGTTTGGATGAGGCTATGGTTCGGGCGTATATCCGCCATCAGGAACAGGAGGATGAGCGTATTGACCAGATGAAGCTGGGCCTGTAAACAGCCGCCTTGGGCGGCTCATGATTTTACGGCGCCTTCGAGGCGCTCACCCAATAAGCCCCCGGCTTTGCCGGGGGTGATTTAACTTCAGACTGCGGTTCTGATAGGTTATGTTGAAACTTCGGCAAGAATGAGCACGAGAGAATACCGGTTTCTGCTGTCCAGGCGGGACGAAAAAGGGGATTCACGCCTATGGAGTCCACAATTCCCGGTTAATGTGTGAAAATAGCAGCCTTGACAAAGGGTGGTGCGAAAGTGACGTCTCCACATGTGTCGTCCTAACGGATAACCGGCAACTTTGTTGAATTTCTAGGTCTAATCAGTTTCGCGCGCATAGCGCTCGACAAATCGCTATCGATTGAGAGGAATAAGAGACAATGAGTAAAAGAGTACTTAAAACCGTAATGGGAGCTGCTGTCGTAACATCCTTCTCCGCTGTCGCTAATGCGTCTGAAAATCCGTTTGGAATTAAAGACTTGGACAATGGCTACCTGCAGGTCGCTGAAGCCGGAAAAGAACAGAAGGAAATGGTCTGCGGTGAAGGGAAATGCGGTGGCCAGATGATGAAAAATCCGGAAATGAATTGCGGGGCCATGAAACAGAATAGCCAGGAACAGGACAAGAAGGCAATGGAAGGCAAATGTGCCGGAATGAAATCGGACAAAGAACAGCCGGCTGACGCAGACAAGAAAGCGGAATAAGCACTTGTTTATCGCCGGAACCTTGCGACATGAAGAAATACGCCGTTCAAGGTGCCGGACTTGGACTTAGGCGGGCCTTCATAGGCCCGCTCACCGAGCACCTACCGGAATCGGTCGATTTTTACGAGATCGCGCCGGAAAACTGGATCAGGATTGGGGGAAGACTTGGCAAACAGTTTCGTTCCCTGACCGACCGATTTCCCTTTGTCTGCCACGGTTTGTCTTTGTCGCTCGGCAGTCCCGCGCCGCTTGACGAGGCATTTCTGAGCGAACTCAAATCGTTTCTCGATCAACATCACATTCGCCTGTACAGCGAGCATCTGAGCTACTGTAGCGATGACGGTCATCTGTATGACCTCATGCCTATTCCGTTCACGGCCGAAGCGGTCGAATATACTGCCGACCGCATTATCAGGACTCAAGAGATTTTGGAGCGGCGGATAGCCATCGAAAATATTTCCTATTATGCCGCGCCAGGTAAGGAGCTCGAGGAAATCGATTTTCTCAACGCAGTACTTGAAGAAGCCGATTGCGATCTGCTGCTCGACATCAACAATATTTATGTCAATAGCGTTAATCATGGCTATGATGCCGAGAGTTTTCTAGCCGCAATTCCCGGACACCGCATTGCCTACGCCCACGTCGCTGGTCATTATGTCGAAGCAGCTGATTTTCTGGTCGATACACACGGCGCAACCGTCATCGATCCGGTTTGGCGATTACTGAGCAGGGCATACGAGCGGTTTGGCGTATTCCCAACTCTCCTAGAGAGGGATTTCAATATTCCTCCTTTAGCGGAACTTCTAACTGAAGTAGAACGGATTCGTTTGCTTCAATCAACGACTGCATTCGAACCCGTCCGAAAATATGGCTGAAAAGGTCCCTCCGTTTCAGCAAATCCAATTTGCGTTTGCCGCATATATCCGTGACCCCGATCACAATCCGCCTCCGCGTGGGCCGGCGCCGGAACGTATGAAGGTCTATCGTGAATTGTTTTTCAATAATATCGAGAATTTTCTGGCAACCGGTTTCCCGGTGACTAAAAGCATCCTGAATCAAAACGACTGGTTCGCTTTAGTTCAGGGTTTTTACGCCACGCATCGGAGCAATACGCCGTTTTTCGCTGAAATTGGCGAACAGTTTCTCGATTATCTTCAGAATGAACGCGAGCCTGATTCCGGTGATCCGCCTTTCCTTCTGGAACTAGCTCATTATGAATGGGCCGAGTTGGCTTTGGTCGTCGCCGAAGGCGAGGTACCGGACCCGAGTGCCAACTTGATCACTGACCCGCTGGGACAAACCATTCACTTGTCGGAGGTTGCTTGGCCCTTGGCTTATCGGTTTCCTGTGCATCGGATCGGCCCAGACCAGCAACCGAGCGAACCGCCTGAACAGGCGACGTGTCTGGTTGTCTATCGCGATATGTCCGACACGGTGAAATTCCTGGAAATCAGCCCGGTTACCTACCGGCTATTGCAGATTCTCGAAGACGAGGGCTCTGTAGCCGCTGCCGAGTGTTTGAAGAGATTGGCAACGGAAATCGGGTATTCGTCTCAGGGGCTGGCGGAACATGGCGCGGAGATTCTGCGAGCACTGGCCGAGCGTGGAGTGATCGGGGCAAGCTAAAAAATGAACGTGATGGCGGTTCAGGAACGCCCGATCGCAAGGTTGTCATAATAGCGCATAATGTATATTATGTTAAATTATATCCATCTGTTGTAATTCGCGCTTGCAGGGTTGAAAGCGGTTGTGGCTCCCAAACCGCTTTCAACGAAACGGCTCAGCGAACGCTGTCCGCCTTGCATCTTGTATCAGACGTCAGGTTTGCAGGTGTTGGTTCAGACGTTGAACAGGAAGTTTGACAGGAATGCGTGTGTGGTGGCGGCATTGTCTCTGTCACCACTCATCTTGTAGTCACTTCCATATACACTTTAGCCGCTGCTACCCGGAGCGAGGCCCGTGCATCGCTTGCCTGTCCTGCATCGCAGCCGTCGGATTTTTTGCTGCAAAAATTCCCTTCTGGGAATCCGTGACCGCTGCCGGGTCGTCACCTGAAACTTCCTGCATCGACTTTCAATGTGCAGGAGGTGAGGACGATGAAAATTCTACGCCGCAAGGCCGTCTGCGAAAAGCTTGGCGGTATCAACGACGTAACGCTCTGGCGGATCACACGCGATGATCCGACATTCCCGGTATGCATCCAGATCAACAAGCGGGTTGTCGGATGGCTGGAGCACGAGATTGATACCTGGCTCGGACAGAAGGCCGCTGCCGCCCGCACTGCCAGTAACAACGCTGTCCATCCCTGATCGCCGCGATCTCGCAGGTCAAGGGTCAGGAGTTGGCGATGCGCAGCGTGGGCAATTTGCTGGACGCTGGTGTGGCAGAAGCCACGCTCAAGCGCGATCCGCTGGAGCGGATCAGGCAGAATGCCACCGAGGTGGTGAAGCAGGCGGAGCAGCACGACGCCGCCCATGCATTGACTCCACGGGTGCGCTACTTGATCGACGAAGCTGTGGAGCTGGAGATCGAGCAGGCCCGCAACGCAGGCGCTACAGGCTACATCGCACACTTTCTGGCGCAGGCCACGCTTCCTCATACAGACCCCAAGACCAACCATTTCAAACGCGGCACGGGCAAGCTGAGCCTTTCCATCGTAGCCAACCCCGACTATGGCGTACCGTATGGCGGGCTGCCGCGCCTGCTGCTGGCGTGGATGTGTACTGAAGCCGTTCGCACAGGTAGTCCCGATCTATCGCTTGGGCGTTCCCAGGCGGCATTCTTGCAAAGCCTCGATCTGCATAATGATGGCCGGTACATCGCGCGAGTGCGTGACCAGAGCTTGCGGCTGGTGCATTCGATGATTACCGTCGGTGGTGCAGATGGCGATGCGCTGCACGTCAGAAACATCCTCATCGCGGAGGAGGCGTTCGTCTTCTGGAGCTCTCGCGATACGGTGCGACGAGGGGCATGGGAAAGCTCGATCACCTTGAGCACAGACTTTTTTAAACGTCTGATCAGTGCCCCCGTGCCACTCAAAATGGAGGCACTACGCGCGCTCATAAAGTCGCCTTTGGCGATGGACATCTACACATGGCTGGTCTACCGCATGTTCACCCTGAACGTTGGGGCAAGCAAAGGAGGCAAACGGCTTGTTCACGTGCCATGGACTGGCCTGATGATGCAGTTCGGCTCTGGCTATGCGAATACTCCCAAGGGGCTGGCCAACTTCAAGACCAATTTCCGCCTCCGGCTAAACGAAGCGCTGCTGTTCTATCCCGAGGCTCGGAACCACATCGAGGAAACGAAAGATCACCTGATCCTCACCCCTGCACGCCTGCATATCGCAGCCACCAAGAGGAGGGGGTAAGCCTGTGGGCTTTTCGGGTTGTCCACGTGACATCACTAGCAAGGCTAAAACCCTTGCCAGAACTGGCTTTGGTGCCATTTCTGCAAGTTATCCACGTGACATCGCTAGTCATCGGTACGTGACATCACTAGCCGTTTTACGTGACATCGCTAGTCAAGATCAACGTGTCAGGTCGCCTGTAAGCCCCGCTGGGACGGCGATTCAGCCAGGAGGAGAGGTCGCCTCTAGTAGTTCTGCTTTTAGGTTTTTCCTAGTATTTATAAATACCTAGTAGCTACCGCCCTGCGGCTGTGGAAAATCCTTCGCTCCCTCCGGTCGCTGCGCGGCTACTCGTTACTCGAAAAACAGGGCTACTTGGCGTCGGTTTTCTCGACATGCTATCGACAGGCCTGCCGGGGCAACTCGCCCCCTGTCAGATGACATCGTAACGTTACGATAACGTAGCGCTACGATGTTACGGTGCTGCCTCCTGTCCAGCCGCCGGCGCCTCCAGCAGTACCGAAGGCTCCACTTCCAGCGCTTCGGCCAGCTTGAAGATGTTGAGCAGCGCGATGTTGCGCTGGCCGCGCTCAACCCCACCCAAATAGCTGCGGGCCAAGCCGCTCTCCAACGCCAGGCGCTCTTGCGACCACCCTTTGGTCTTCCGTATCTCAATCAGCTTCAGGCCAAAGCGCACTCGCGGATCAAGGGCCATATCTCTCTCTTTTCAAAAAGAAAGAATCTATGAGTGCCCGCCATATAAGGCCACGCTCTATATGAGCACGCTCTATGAGTGACAATGAGGCCTTGAACCCCTAAAATGACCTCTATGAGTAACAACATGGAGGCGGTGACGTATGGCACGCGTCTGGAAGACTGCAGGGATGGGTGCGGCTGCGGGGCTGGCTGTTCCGGTGGCTGGGCTTTCAGGGCTGGCTGCCGCTGGTTTTGCGCTGATTCTTGTACTGGCGATGTTCGGCGTGGGGCCTGCGCGTCTGTCACAGTCGTCGCTGTGGGGGCTGCTGACCAGTGAGCTGATGCTCTATCTGTTGATTTCACTAGCGATCTTCACGCTGTCCTTCCGCTTTCTGGCGCGCTTGCAGGCTCGCTGTCAGGCCCTTGTCGCCAGAATCAACGCCCAGCAGAGCCTGTCATTCGATGCTGGACATCTCTTGGGCTACCCCGCGCCGGCCTTTCTGGTGTTTGACCGGCAGCATCGCAAACTGGCTGTCTGCTCAATCGTGGATGAAGCCTGGCGTATCCACGATTTCTCCTGGCTGCTCAGCTGGCAGATCACCTGGCGCGAGGTCGAGAGCATGGAGATGAACGGCGGTAGCCGTCAGATCAACGCCAGCGGCATGAGCGTGCCGACCTTCGAGCGCACGGTACGCGCCAAAGACTTCGCCATCGAGCTGCAAACCGCCGATCCGCAACGACCAGTGCTCAGTTTTCCCATGAGTCGTCGGGCGGCGGAAACCTGGTGCGCCCGGCTCAATGCCATCTTCAACGGATAACCTCGCGAGGATCTGCGATGACACACTACCGGAGCTTGCTGCTTCTGCCTTTTGTCTTGACGGGTTGTGCCACTACCGGCATGCAGGGAGCGCTGGATTCCCTGAACGGACTGGGACAATCCATTGGAACCAGTCTGTCGCAAGCGGCTACGCCCGCAAGCGCAGCAAACTACAACAGTTTGCTGAGCACCCCGCTGCATAACGCCTTGTGCCACAATCTTTCTACCGACGGTCGCGCCCCGGAGTGGCCCAAGGTGGTGATCAGCAATCTGCAAATTCCGGCTGATCAGATGACGCTGACCCGCAGCCTCACGCTCAAAGCCAGTGATTGCATTCGCTTTGACGCAGTGCTCTGGCACGACGCCAAGCGCTCAGAGCGCTTCAGCAATCTGTCGCTTTGCGCGCCGGAGCTGCCGAAACAGTCGAATAATTTCGTGTTGACCTGGATGAGCTTTTCCATCTCCGGCAAAACCAGCGGCCAGGTTCGCGGTGACGGGCCAATCCCCCCGTACAGTAAGCTGCCAAGCGACCCGGCGATGGAGCGCTGGCTGATGAATCAGTTCGGCCTTTACTATGTTGGTTCGTTGCTGACGCTGGTCGGCTATGACCCTAACTTCACGGTTGATGACCGCCGTTTCTGGATCAGGAACATCAAGGGATGAAAGCATTGCTGCTGGCGGCCATGCCGGTTGTACTGATGGATGGCACCGCCCCAGACCTCAACCACTGGTTGCGGATCGAGCCGACCATTGCTGCCGCCGTGGAATGCCGACAAGCCTTGCCAATACACGTGCTGGACGGCATTGCACCCAATGCTCCCGGTAGTTGGGTGCTGACGCCGGCACGCAGCTTCACGGTATTCGGCCTGCCGGTGAAGCGGATCGAGCTGTTCATCGATCCTGATGGTGATCTGGGTGCAAGCTATACAGCGGTTATTGAAAAGCGCAGCCTGGCACAGGTGCGCAAGCAACTGAAGCTTGCCAGCCAGCGCGGACGCATCGGCCAGCTCTCGGCAGATCAGCTCGGCGCAGAGGTTCAAGTGAGTTGCACGGTCGCCGCAACGGGGCAAGGGTGAGCATTCAGCGCATCCTCTCCGGCGGCCAGACCGGCGTAGACCGGGCGGCGCTGGATTTCGCCATTGCCCAGCAAATTCCGCACGGCGGCTGGTGCCCGGCAGGCCGACGGGCCGCTGATGGCATCCTGGATGCTCGCTACCAGTTGGTGGAGGCCGAATCCAGCGGCTACCGCCAGCGCACCAAACGCAATGTGCTGGACTCTGATGCCACACTGATCCTTTACCGGAGCAGGCTCGAAGGTGGCAGCCTGCTCACTCGCGATCTGGCGACGGGACATGGCAAGCCACTTCTACTGTGCGATTTGCATGCCCCTACAGAAGAGCTGTTGGCGGCATGGCAAGGCTGGTTGCTTAGCCATCCCGTCGCTATTCTCAACATTGCTGGCCCGAGTGAAGCACGCAACCCCGGTATTTACCTGCAGGCGAGCGCGCTACTGGAGCTTTTCTGGAGTACGGAACATGAACCGATCTGATGCCCGTTGCGCGACACCTTATATTTACTCGGGTGAGTTGCAGATCCGTCCCGAAGTGGATGCCGCGCTGGCTGCGCTGAAAGACAAACCCTACACCGCCATCCCCAGCTGGAAAAACGACGGAACCTGGGAGCTGTGGACGGTGGAAGGCGACGGCGAAACCCAGCCCTGCATTATCAGCGGCCCATCGACAACCTATGCCAGTGAGGCCGATGCGCTGGCTGCCGGTGCGGCCTGGTTATCTAGACAGCGCTGAGCAACCTCAATTCCATCCCTCGCTGACAAAGCCAACGCAACGGCGGCTGATCTCGACCAGCGGCCTGATGTCTTGCACCTGGACGACTCCTCGGTCATCACGAGCCGCTGCGCCCAAGGCCCGCTGCAGAACCAGACGCACACTGCGCGGCGGCAAGGCTTGCAGACGGGACAGGACATCATCATCCAGCCTCTCGGCAAAGGCGTTGCCCCAGCTCGACTCGTCGCGGAGTCGGTTGTAAATCGACTGCGCAATGCTTCTGACCTGCTCCGGCCTGGGCGGTTGAATGTGCAACACCGTCAACCGTGAGCGTAGCGGCCCCGGAATGGCATCCAGCTCATTCGCGGTCGCCATCCAATTCACATGACTGGCGTCGATGGCAAAGTCGCGGATCGACAGGTCGATGAAATCCCGCGCACTGCGCGGTTCCAGCAAGGTATAGAGCGCCGCCAGCGGATCGTATTGCGGTCGCCCGTTGCTGGCCTTATCCAGCTCATCGAGCACCACCACCGGGTTGGCCAGTGGCTGGTAGGCCAGCAGCTCGAAGAGCTGGCCTGGCTCGGAGTTGCTCCAGAACGATTCGGAACCGGCGAGCGGCGAACTTGATTGCGTACTTGCCATGTCGAAGACCCGAAACGGTAGCACGAGCTGATCGGCCAGCCAGCGTGCCGCCTCGGTTTTGCCGATGCCCGCCGGGCCGACCAGCAACACGGCAGGCCAGGACACGCGGCTATCGCCCAGGCTGGACAGGGCAAAGTGGTCACGTAGCAGCTCGGCCAGTTCATGGAAGTTTGGAAAGGCCTGCGCGAACTCATCCAGAAGGGCTTTCCAGTCCGGGGGCAGAAGGCCCAGTTGGCGGCTACCATGGCCCGCCCGCTTGATCCGCTCCGCCATCGCCTGCGCGCGCTTGAACTTGTCATCGCCTTTCGGTCGGTGGCGATCCACGAACGCCTCCAGCCCGGCTTCATCGACAAAGACGATGCTCGGTAAGGGCATTGATTTAGCGGTTTCTGTCGGCTGCTCCTGAACCTGCTCCGGTTTGGCCTCACTTGGGACGGGCTCATCTTCAACCGCTATGGCGGCGCGTACATCTTCGGTCGTCACCTTGCCCAGATCGAGCACCACCTGCTGTACACCCTGTTCGACGATGAGCTGGCGGCTGCGGCGCACTTCTTCGGCAAACAATCCTTGGATGCCGTCATGTTGCGGGCAGCGTTTCGGACGGATGCCGTCCCCGACAACCTGTACACCGCAAACGGGGCATTTTTGCAGCGAAAGGTGCTTGGTCTGGGCAATCAGATCGAACACGGCTGCTGCACGTTCGCTGTGGCGTCGCGGCGGCTGGTAATGAATGGCCAGGCGATCCCGGTTGCAACTCACCGACAGTGAGCCCTTGCGTGCGACCACTGTGGGCGGCAGCAGGCATTCCACCTGGGCAAACAGATGTGCCACCACGGCCAAATGCCCCGGCGCGGGTTCGACGATTTGCCGGGCAAGCCAGGGGTGTCGCGCCTTGAGCGCAGCAATGGCGGCTTCGTATTCCCGCAGGCGCAACGGGCGGGCTTGCTTTGGTTTGCGCATGATGGCCTCTCAGATTGCCTAACTATAATTTACTATAAATGCGATTTACGCGAATCGCCAAGCTCCGTACTCTCGTCTTGTCAGCCAATAAGTCTTATAGTGATTTACAGTGAATTTAGAGATCCCGACATGCCAACCCTTGCCAACGAACAATTGCCAGGCTTTGCCGCCGCCTTGATACGACTGCGCGGGGAAACGCTGGGGCGGATCGCTGAAGCCACCGGTATCCGCACTGCCAACCTCTCGGTCTGGCTACGTGGCAAAGAGCAGGTGATCTCCGCCAAACGACTAGTCGGCCTGTTGCACCACCTCGGTGTGGAAGGCGGGCGCCTGCGTAGCGACGTGTTGCACCAGTGGCAGGATCGTGGGGCACTGGATGACAGCAAGCTCGTGCTAGGCAAGCTGCTGGCCGACAAGCAGTCGGTGTGGTTGTTTCAGGATGAGCAGCCGGGGCTTATCAAGACCCGCTTTCTGTTGGCTGGCGATGTGCTGATCCGCATGGAGATCGAGCCGGGCGTCGATCAAGCCCTTGATTTGGCGACAGTCGTCAGGGTGGATCGTGTCATCAGCACCCCTACAGCATTGGCCGGGGTACCAATCGACTCGTTGGCATCTGCGCGCAACGTCCTCTTGGCCCTGGCGGAGCAGACCGCATCGGACGTGGGTGACGAAGAGCTGCTGGAAGGGCTGATGTTCCGTCTGACCGAAACATTAGGCAGTAATGTCACTTCAGCGCAGGGCTGGCAACAACTGGAGCAGGCGCTGCGCTTTGCATTCAACGCAGGAGCCCAGCCTGGCGACATCGCCAAGCTGGTTGATAGCCATTTCCGCAGCGGCGGCAACGCGGGCATGCCGCCAGCTCAGTAGGCAAAAAAATACGCTGCTTCCAGCCTCTGGGCTTTCAAATCGAACTGCGCTGATCGCAATAACCGTTGGCTGGTCACATGCCCCGTTACTCCCTATCTGGCACTACGTTGTTTCCAACAAGGCGCAACGTTCTTTCCAATGCTCTGTTGTTCGGGCACATGATCAGACAGCGAAAAACTTATTTCCGGCTACGTACATTCCAACATCCGCGAACGTACATTCCAAATCTCTTGATTGTTATTCCTTATCTTGTGCCCAGGTTAGGGAGTAACGGTGCATGGGCCTTTGTGACCAGAAAAAAGTGTGTGCGATCAGGTCGGGCTGCGACCTAATGGTGTGAACAGAGTGGCAGCATGGTGGTAGCAACGTGGCAACTCTGTGCGAACCGTGTGTTGAAAATGTGACAAGAATGGTGGCGATAGTGTGGCACTTGGCCCCAAGCTACCACACTATGCTCTATGAGAGGCAAAACCGCAGGGCGATTGTTACGCCAACAAAACCAGCCTCCATGTGGAGGTGCCAATTAATCTTCTATGCATCGTTTCTTGTGTTCAAGCGTCAGCAGCTGGTCACTTGTGAGCCCTAATCCAAGTCTTGCCCGTCGACGTACTCTTGAACGTCTCCCATCCTCTGGGTTGTGAGCCGAAAATCGCATTCATCGCCTTTGAAACCAGGTTGTACGCAAACTGACGGCGGTCTTCCAAGTGTTCCGGCAGGTGGTCAATCAGAAACTGCTGAACTCCATACCAAGGCATGCCATTCGAAGATTCGAGCTTCTGGCGGATGTCGGTATCTCCTTGCAAGGCATCAATCGCTCGCTGCTCTATGGTTGCCATGACGTCCACTGGCTCGGAGTCTTCGAAACCAGTCTCAGCGGAAAAGAGCGAGCCTGAAGCGTTTGCGTCTGGAACCCGGTCTGCCGCAGCACTCTGCTTCATTCCAGAGAAAGTGCTGCGCAGCGTTTGCGCATATGTATTCCCTACAGGTTGGTTGTAGTCATGGTCCCGCATTGAATACATCTTCTCGAACGACAGTGCGCGGAGGCTGACCGGATAAGGTTTGCCTCCCACCGAACTCCAGAACACACCTTGGCCTGGGATCGGCTCATTGAGTAGCGAACTCAAAAGGTCGTCACTGAAATGGGCGTTGGCTCGTTTCAGGGATGTAAGGTCGGCTGCGGACAACAGATGGAAGATGAACCAGTTGTCGCCCTGGCTGAGGATCTCGACTGGGATGCTGCCGGGTTGTTGCGTGATCAGCAGTGCCCCGAGGTCGTATTTACGGCCTTCCTTCACCCAGGCAATGTAAGGCTCGGCGGCAGGTGCGTTCTCGTTCAACACAGATTGCGCTTCTTCGACAACGGCGATCGTCGGGATGGTCTTGGGGTCAGCGGCCGTGAACTCTTGCTGGTTCCGATCGAAGATCCGGCGCAGGATCAGGCCAGAGAGCACCAGGGACTGGCCCCCGCGCATCTGGGAGACGTCGATAACGCACAGCTTTCCCTCGGAAAGCGCATGAACCAGCATGTCCATGAGCTGACTGCTCTTGTCATGCAGCATCTTCACGATCGCTGTCATGTTGCCCCGGGCTGCCAGCGCCTCGGCCTCCTGTCGCTGAGGGTCGAGATCGAGCAGTCCACATACGTCTTCGAGCGGCGTGGTGTTGCCATTGGCGTCTATTAGATTGACCAGCGACTCCCAGCGATCTTGTGGAAGCCCCCTGAGCTTCCGCACGTTCTGCTGTTCCTGGCGCTCAGCTCCGAGTGCAATTGAAATTACATCCCCAGGCCGAAGGCGACGGATATCAAGCTTGATACCGCCCGCAACGAACGATTGGTAGAAAGGGCTTGGATTCTTTCGGTCGGTGAAAACGACGACCTTGTCTTCCAGCGCCGGGACATCGCACAGGCCTGGCCGGCCCTTGTCGTCTGGCCAGAAATACTCCCCATCCGGGTCAAAGATGACCGTGCCCACAGGGACCTGCTTGCCTGCGCGCTTGGTCACGAAGGGCGTGTTTTCGTAGAGCTTCGAGAAAAGCAGTTTGTTGAGGTTGGATTTACCGAAGCCCGCTCGGGCAAAGATGAAGCTGCGGCGAGAGACAAGGGACTCGATCGGGAAGCGAACCAGCACCTCTGGGTCGACCACCTGCATCCATTCCTGCGATTGGAATGATTTGTTGCCGGCAGCGTAGATGTATTCCCCGAAAGCCAGATGGCCTATGGGAGCGCCATCAATGTTGTGTCCTGCGATCTCGCGCAACACCTCGGCGCTTGGAAAGGCAACCTTGCTGCCAACATGGGGAAGTCGACGATGGGAGGGAACGAATGTCAGCCCGTTGCCGTTCTTGCGTAGAACACCGAGCACGCGGATGTTGATCCGATACTTGAGATACTGCTCACGCAAATCCTCCGGAATAGGCCTTTCCTCGCGAACTGCACGGATGTTGAATTCCTCGCCGGAGCCAAACGACAGCTTGCCCTCAGAGGAAAAGGAGGCAATGCGACCCAACACCGCCTCATCGGGTGTCTCCAGTTGGACGATAAGGAATTGCCCGTGCATCGGGATGTTCTGGAACTCGTTTCGGTACGGCAAAACGAGGTCGGCGTGGAATTCCATGCCTCCCTGCTGGAAACCACGAAAGATTCCGACGACCTGTTCTCTGGGAAAGAGTTGAATTTCTGCCATGTTGTTCTCCCTTATCCGTACCGACGCTGCGCAGGATCGGCGTCCTGCAGCTGAAACGCATCCAATGTGCCCGCGTCGCCACCGAGACTCGAACGCACACCCTCGTAGATGAAGTCCTGCAAAATATCGAAGTCGAAATCGACCAGCGCCGCATTCTCATGCGCCTTTTGCAGGCAGCGTGGGTAATGGGGAACGGGAAAACCGTTGATCGCATCCGCAAGCATTGACCCGAGAATTGCCTGGGACTCGCTGACTTGTGGAACAAAGATGTCGATTGGCCACACGGGATCGCGGCGGTGAGAGCCAAACTTCACCAGGAACATCTTGCCGCCAACGAACTTGTTGATTTCGCCGCCCTCGCCAGTACGGTCATCGCCTCGTGCGAACTCCGACCAGACGTATGCCTTTTCCTCTACTTCGCGGGGTACCTCGACGTAGGCGGGATAATCAGTCTGAAGAACGCCTTCCAGAGCCATGGCCAAGCGATACCGAGAAAGCACTTTGCTGTGCTTGGCTACACCCGCGAGATATACTCGCCGCCGGCTCTTGCTCCATTGCTTGTCGATACGCTCCTTCATTCCTTGGAGCAGACGTTGGAATAGCTCTTTGGCGAACACCTTGCTTCGCAGAAGGCCGTCGCAGATGATCAACGTGTCAGTGCCGTAATCTTTATCGAGGATCTTGAACAGGATCGCCCACTCGACCAGCTCCCGATAAACCTGAACCCAGCTGGGAGAAACCGGCTTGCCACTATCCGTCGGCCGGATCATATGGGAGAGCGCCTGCAGGCTGTCTACTCCCAGGAAAACCATCATTTCACCCAATGCTGTTTTGGGCGTCCCGTCCTCATCGAACTGGCGTTGGTTGAGTTTCTGCACCGGTGTCGTGGGCGAAACTGCTTCAAGGCAGTACTCGTTGTTGCTGCTATCTACGACTCGGACCAACTGAATCAGGAAGGGGTCGAACTGAAGCTGGTTGTTTCCCCCATCTGTGCCGACCAGTGAGATCGACGTCGTGGCGCGCGGCTGGATTCGACGCGTGGCACTCTTCAACGGCTGAATTTCTTCTCGCAGAGCATCCAGCACCCCTTGATCGGTTCCGATGCAGTCTGCGATGGCCGCTTTCAGCTGGGCCTGGCTTGCCGGGTCAATCATGCCCCCTCCTGACTTTTCGCTGCTTCAGCGCGATGCCAACCCTTGTTGGGGAGTCCTGGCTGGGTCCTACGGTTTCCACTCATGCAGGTTCGCTCCTTTTTTATAGAGAGCGATCCGCCTGCTGCTGCATGGTCATAATCATAAAAATGCGGACATGGGCGTTCTGGGAATCGCATAGACGGATTGTAGTGCGTGCCATATACTACCCGCAACTATCATCACAAGCATCCGTTAACCCGCATGAGCCCCAAGGATGTCTGACGAACAGCTTGACGACCTTACCCAGCCGCAGCGCGATCGCCTTGCCTTCGTGGAACTGCGCGTGCGCTTCATCGGAGATATCCGCCGCCAGGACCTGGTGTCGCGGTTTGGAATCCAGTCGGCCGCCGCCACGCGTGACCTGGCGATCTACAAGGAGCTGGCACCAGGCAACATCGATTACGACACCAAGGCCAAGTGCTACGTCCTTGGAGAGGACTTCAAGCCGCTCTTCGACTTTCCGCCTGAACGGGTTCTGTCCTGGCTGACGCAAGGCTTCGGAGACGGAGAGCCCTCCCAGCTCAAGGCGTGGGTGGCAAGTGAAATCCCGTCAAGGCTCACGCATCCCGATCTGGATGTGCTGGCCTGTGTGACGCGCGCGATCCATCAGGAGTGTCCTATTCGGGTGGAGTACCACTCGATCTCAAGCGGTCAGACCGAGCGCCAGATCGTTCCCTTTGCGCTGATCGACAACGGCCTGCGCTGGCATGTTCGGGCCTTCGATCGCAAGTCTCAGGAATTTCGGGATTTCGTGATCACCCGGATCAAGCGCCCGGTCTTGTTGCGCGATGAAGAAGTGCAGGCCCATGAGCGCGGCGACCAGGACATCCAATGGACGCGAATCGTCGAACTGGAACTGATTCCCCATCCGGACCAGCCACGTTCTGAGGTTACGGAGATGGACTACGGCATGCGGGATGGCGTGCTACGCATGAAGCTCCGCGCCGCCACGGCTGGATACATTCTGCGCAAGTGGAGTGTGGACAGCTCGCCCGATCACAGCCTGAGAGGGCCGGAGTACCGGCTCTGGCTAAAGAACCCCTTGGCCCTATACGGCGTCAGGAACGCGGTGCTCGCGCCTGGCTACCGATCGCCGGACCAAGCATGAAGAGAACGACTTGATGCAAGAAGCTCCAATCAATCTCAGTCAGCTCGAAGGCCACCTCTGGGAGTCCGCCAACATCCTGCGCGGCCCGGTGGATGCGGCTGACTTCAAGACCTACATCTTCCCGCTCCTGTTCTTCAAGCGGATCTGCGATGTCTGGGACGAGGAATACGCCGAGATCGTCGATGAGACCGGCGATGCCGAACTGGCCCTCTTCCCAGAGTCGCATCGCTTTCAGATCCCTGACGACTGTCACTGGAATGACGTCCGCGCCGTGGCGACCAACGTCGGCAACGCCCTGCAGCGCGCCATGCGCGAAATCGAGAAGGCCAACCCGGACACCCTGTACGGCGTTTTCGGTGATGCCCAATGGACCAACAAGGATCGGCTCTCCGACGCGCTGCTCAAAGATCTGATCGAGCATTTCTCGCGCATCTCCTTCGGCAACAAAAACATCGCATCCGATGTGCTGGGCGATGCCTACGAGTACCTGATCAAGAAATTTGCCGATGCCACTAACAAAAAGGCCGGCGAGTTCTATACCCCGCGCAGTGTCGTGCGGCTGATGATCGAAATGCTCGACCCCAAAGAGGGCGAAACCATCTATGACCCGGCCTGTGGCACCGGCGGCATGCTGCTGGCAGCCGTTCAGCACGTTCAAGAACAACACGGCGATGTGAAGCGTCTGTGGGCCAAGCTCTATGGGCAGGAAAAAAACCTCACCACCTCGTCCATTGCCCGCATGAACTTGTTCCTGCACGGCATCGAGGATTTTCAGATCGTGCGCGGCGATACCCTGCGCAACCCGGCGTTTTTCGAGGGTGACCGTCTGGCGAGCTTCGATTGCGTGATCGCCAATCCGCCCTTTTCCCTCGAAAAGTGGGGCGAAGACCTATGGGTGAACGATCCCTTCGGGCGCAACTTCGCCGGGCTGCCCCCGTCCAGCAGCGGTGACTTCGCCTGGGTGCAGCACATGGTCAAGTCGATGGCCGAAGGGGCAGGACGCATGGCCGTGGTATTGCCCCAGGGCGCGCTGTTCCGCAAAGGGGCCGAGGGCGGTATCCGCCAAAAGCTACTGGAGATGGATCTGGTCGAGTCGGTCATCGGCCTGGCGCCCAACCTTTTCTATGGCACAGGCCTCGCCGCCTGCATCCTGGTACTGCGCAAGAAGAAGCCGGCCCAGCGGCGCCAAAAGGTGATGATTGCCGACGCCTCCAGGCTCTTCCGGCGCGGTCGGGCCCAGAACTATCTGGAGCCCGCGCACGGCCTCGAAATCCAGGGCTGGTTCGAGAAGTTCGAGGATGTGCAGGACGCGGTGCGCATCGTCGGCCTCGATGAAATCAAGGCCGAGGACTGGACGCTGAATATCTCGCGCTATGTCCTGCCGCCGTTGCAGGAAGA
Source organism: Methylocaldum marinum (assembly GCF_003584645.1). Taxonomy (GTDB): domain Bacteria; phylum Pseudomonadota; class Gammaproteobacteria; order Methylococcales; family Methylococcaceae; genus Methylocaldum; species Methylocaldum marinum. The sequence goes on along the minus strand of NZ_AP017928.1, from coordinate 1,075,055 downwards.
TATCCCGCCGCTGCCAGAAGCCATCGAGTCCTTCAAGAGTGCACTCACTCGCTGCCGGGAAGCGGAAGACAGGCTGGCCAAGGTCATGGTGGAAGGAGGCTGGCTGCAATGAGTGCCCGCATTACCCAACAAGAACTCGAATCCTATCTCTGGGGCGCCGCCGTGCTGCTGCGTGGCCTCATCGATGCCGGCGACTACAAGCAGTTCATCTTTCCGCTGCTGTTCTTTAAGCGCATTTCCGATGTCTGGGACGAGGAATATCAGGCTGCGCTCAAGGAGTCAGGCGGCGACTTGTCCTATGCCGAGTTTGCCGAAAACCATCGCTTCCAGATACCAGATGGCGCGCATTGGAAGGACGTGCGCCAGGTCCCGAAAAACGTCGGCATGGCGATCCAGTCAGCCTTGCGGCAGATCGAGTCAGCCAACCCGGACATGCTGGCCGGTATTTTCGGGGATGCGCCCTGGACCAACCGAGAGCGCCTGCCGGATGAAACCCTCAAGAACCTGATCGAGCATTTCTCGACGCAAACGCTCTCGGTCGCCAACGTGCCCGAGGACGAGCTCGGCAACGCCTACGAATTCCTGATCAAGAAGTTCGCAGACGACTCCGGCCACACGGCCGCCGAGTTCTACACCAACCGCACCGTCGTGCACCTGATGACGCAACTGCTCGCGCCCCAGGCCGGCGAGTCGATCTACGACCCCACCTGCGGCACCGGCGGCATGCTCATTTCCGCGCTGGCCGAGGTCAAGCGCAGCGGCGGCGAGTACCGCACCCTCAAGCTGTATGGGCAGGAGCGCAACCTGATTACATCCGGTATCGCCCGGATGAACCTGTTCCTGCATGGCGTCGAGGACTTTCAGATCATCCGGGGCGACACCCTGGCCGACCCCAAACACATCGAAGGTGACCGGCTGCGCAAGTTCGACGTGATCCTCGCCAACCCGCCGTACTCGATCAAACAGTGGGACCGCGAAGCCTGGGGCCAGGATAAGTGGGGGCGCAACTTCCTCGGCACTCCGCCACAAGGTCGGGCCGACTATGCCTTCCAGCAGCACATCCTGGCCAGCCTGTCGGACCGTGGCCGCTGCGCCATCCTGTGGCCGCACGGCGTGCTGTTCCGCAACGAGGAACAGGCCATGCGCGCCAAGATGGTCGAGCAGGACTGGGTAGAAGCGGTGATCGGCCTTGGGCCGAATCTCTTCTACAACTCCCCGATGGAGTCCTGCGTCATGGTCTGCAACCGGCGGAAGCCAGCCGAACGCAAGGGCAAGGTGCTGTTCATCGACGCGCTGAACGAAGTCACCCGCGAACGGGCGCAGAGCTTCCTCAAGCCGGAACACCAACAACGCATCCTGGAAGCGTTCCGCGCCTTCGCGCCGATCGATGGCTTTGCAGCGGTGGCGACGCTGGACCAGATCATCCGCAACGGCGCCAATCTCTCCATTCCGCTGTATGTAAAGCGGTCGACGAGCGCGGCGAACGGCAACGGAACCAATGAGGCCGTCAGCCTGAGCGCGGCCTGGGAGAAATGGCAAAGCGACGGCCGCGCCTTCTGGCAGCAGATGGATGCGTTGGTGGAAACGCTCGATGGGCTGAATCAGAGTGCTTAGAATTTACCAAATTGGTAAAGAGTGATAAGATTGGGGTTGACTTGAATATCCAGTACCGGAGCAAGAAAATCCGCGAGCTGTGTGAGAAACAGGCCGCCGCCGAGAAGAAGCTCGGGGCGGCCTGCGCACGCAAGCTCCTGTTGCGCCTTCAGCAGCTGGAAGCCGCCGCACGGGTAACCGAGCTGGTCGCCGGTAACCCGCACCCGCTCAAAGGTGACCGGGATGGCCAGTTTGCGCTGGATCTTGCCGGGGGCTGGCGGCTGGTGTTTGCCCCGGCAAACGAGCCCTGCCCAACCCGGCCGGACGGCGGCATCGACTGGAGCCAAGTCACCATCGTGAGCATTGAATACATAGGGGACTACCATGACTGAACTGAGTGCTCCCTTTGCGCCAGACCGGGTTCTGCCCCCTGGTGAAACCATTCTGGATGTCGCTGAAGAGCGCGGCTGGACACAAGCCGAACTCGCTCAGCGCTTGGGTTACAGCGAAAAACACATCAGCCAGCTGATCAACGGCAAGGTGCCGGTCACCCTGGATGCCGCGCAGCGCCTGGAAAGGGTGCTGGGCAGCACCTTGGACTTCTGGCTGGCACTGGAGGCCAACTACCAGAAACACCTGGCTCGTCTGGAGGCCGAGCAGCGTCACGCTGACTGGGTGCCCTGGCTGGAGGAACTGCCGCTCAAGGATCTGATGGCCAGCGGTGCCATCGAGAAACAGCGAGTGGTGGACAAGAACAAGCCGGGGCTGGTGCAAGCCTGCCTGCGCTTTTTTGGCGTGGCCTCACCGGATGACTGGCGTGCCCACTACGGCGGCATGGAAATGGCCTTCCGTCGCAGTCGCGAGGAACAGTGCGACGTGGGCGCCATATCCGCCTGGTTGCGTCTGGGTGAACAGCAGGCCGAGCAACTGGACGGGCCGAAATACCCCAAATACAACAGGGCCCGCTTTCAGCAGGCACTGAACAATATTCGCGGCTTGACCTGCCTACCGCCGCACGAGTTCGAGCCGCAAATGCGCAAGCTGCTGCATGAGGCAGGCGTATTGCTGGTATTGGTGCCGGCAATCTCCCGCGCCCACGTCAGTGGCGTGGCCCGCTGGCTGGGTGTTTCCCGCCCGTTGATCCAGCTATCTCTGTACGGCAAGACCAACGACAAATTCTGGTTCACCTTCTTCCACGAGGCGGCGCATATTCTGCTGCACGCCAACAGCAAGGAAGAGAAAAAATCCATCTTCCTCGATGACCCCAACGCGGCGCATACCGAAGACCCGCGAGAGCATGAGGCGAATCAGTGGGCTGGAAATATTCTGATTCCGGAACAGTATGTCGAGAGGCTGTCGATACTGACTTCCGAGGCTGCGATTCTCGCGTTCGCCGAAGAAATCAATGTGCATCCCGGTATTGTCGTAGGCCGTCTGCAGCATGACGGCATCCTGCCGTTTGCCACGGTATTGAACCGATTGAAGCAGAGCTTCCAATTAAGGGCGGCTGGGCATGGCGGATAGGGCGGCGCTCAAGCCGGGCTGGAAGGTCTGGCGCTTCGATCAGATTGCCACCAACGTCAATGTCCGCATCGACAATCCATCCGAATCCGGCATGGAGCATTACGTCGGCCTGGAACACCTCGATCCCGATTCGTTGCGCATTCGGCGTTGGGGCAGCCCGGACGATGTGGAAGCCACCAAGTTGATGTTCAAGAAGGGCGACATCATTTTCGGTCGCCGCCGAGCCTATCAACGCAAGCTGGGCGTAGCCGAGTTTGATGGCATTTGCTCGGCCCATGCGATGGTGCTTCGCGCCAAGCCCGAGGTTGTGCTGCCGCAGTTCCTGCCCTTCTTCATGCAGAGTGATATGTTCATGAATCGAGCGGTGGAGATTTCGGTCGGATCGCTCTCGCCGACGATTAACTGGAAAACACTCGCGATTCAAGAGTTCGCGTTGCCGCCACTGGGGGAGCAGCGGCGAAGCGTGAGTTTGCTGTCTGCTCTAGAAGACCAGATCGAAGCCATCCGTGCGGCAAGTAACGCAACTACGAAGCTGCGAAAGTCGGTAGCGCTTGACGCTTTTTCGTTGGTCGATAGCCCGAAGGTCAAAATGGGAGCTGTAGCTGACATACGGAACGGCACGACCCCCAGAAGGGCAAGAGACGAATACTGGAAGGGATCGATTCCATGGTTGCCCACTGGAAAGGTGAATGATCGGATCATTGACGCCGCAGATGAATTCATTACTGAGCAGGCCCTTGAGGAATGCCCACTGACACTGATCCCAGCGGGCTCGACGCTCATTGCGATGATCGGAGAGGGCCAGACTAGAGGACGAGCCGCGATGCTGGCAATTGACGCCTGCATCAATCAGAACTTTGGTGCGGTTATCCCAAGCAAGACGCTTGATCCTTGGTATCTGTTCTATCTACTGGAGAGCAATTACGAAGCCCTTCGCCACTGGTCACAGGGCACGAATCAGCATGCACTCAGCTGCGGGCTATTGAAGGAATTCCCGATACCCATTCCAGATTTGAATAGGCAACGTGAAATCGTTGAGTCCATAAAGGAAATTGAGGCTAACGAGCGACAGTTGGCAGAGAGATTCAAGAAAACTGCCGAAATGAGGCGAGTCGCGCACCAAGTGGCATTGTCCGTAGGGTAATCAGATGGCGATCTTTAACGAATCTAATACAGTCGAAGCCTACCTCTACGACCTGCTTTCCGGCCCAGCAAAGTTGGTCTCTGCCAATGTCGTTCGGGAACCAGAAGCCGCCTACGGCCGCAGCCACAAGGGCATCGGCTGGCGCCGCGTCGCCAGCGCCGAGATCCCCCGCCAGCACCAAGACGTGCTGGTTGAATCCTGGGTGCGCGAGGCGCTGATCCGCCTCAATCCGGAGATTGCCGCCCAGCCGGACCGCGCCGACGAGGTGCTCTACAAGCTGCGCGCTATCGTGCTCTCGGTGCGCTCCGATGGTCTGATCCGCGCCAATGAGGAATTCACCGCATGGCTCAGGGGCGAGCGTTCCATGCCCTTCGGTCAGAACAATGAGCACGTGCCGGTTCGCCTTATTGATTTCGACAGCCTCGACCAGAACCAATACGTCGTCACTCAGCAGTTCACTTTCCGCGCCGGTAGCGCCGAGCGTCGTGCCGACCTGATCCTGCTGGTTAACGGCCTGCCGCTGGTGTTGATCGAAGCCAAGACGCCGACGCGCTCGGCGGTGAGCTGGGTGGATGGCGCGCTGCAGGTGCACGACGACTACGAGAAGCACGTGCCGGAGCTGTTCGTCTGCAATGTGTTCTCGGTGGCGACTGAAGGCAAGGAATATCGCTACGGCTCGCTCGGCCTGCCCATCAAGGATTGGGGGCCGTGGAACCTGGAGGACGACGGCGACGCGCTCAAGCACCCGCTGAATGGCTTGAAACTGGCTGCCGAGAGCATGCTGCGGCCCCATGTGGTGCTCGACATCCTGGCCAACTTCACCTTGTTCGCCACGGACAAGAAGAAGCGCCGCATCAAGATCATTTGCCGCTACCAGCAGTACGAGGCGGCCAACAAGATCGTCGAGCGGGTGCTGGCCGGCTACCCCAAGAAGGGCCTGATCTGGCACTTCCAGGGGTCCGGCAAGTCGCTCCTGATGGTGTTCGCGGCGCAGAAGCTGCGTCTGCATCCGCGCTTGAAGAATCCCACGGTGCTGATCGTGGTCGACCGTGTCGATCTCGATACCCAGATCACCGGCACCTTCACCGGGGCCGATATCCCCAACCTCGAGAAGGCCGACTCCCGCGACAAGCTGCGCCAACTGCTGGCGCAGGACGTGCGCAAGATCATCATCACGACGATCTTCAAGTTCGGCGAAGCCGATGGTGTGCTGAATGATCGCGGCAACATCATCGCCTTGGTGGATGAGGCGCACCGCACCCAGGAAGGCGACCTCGGCCGCAAAATGCGTGATGCGCTACCGAATGCTTTCTTGTTCGGCCTGACCGGTACACCGATCAATCGTTTCGATCGCAACACCTTCTACGCCTTCGGCGCGGAGGAGGATGACAAGGGTTACCTGAGCCGCTACGGCTTCGAGGAGTCGATCCGCGACGGCGCGACACTGAAGCTGCACTTCGAGCCGCGCCTGCTGGAGCTGCACATCGACAAGGCAGCCATCGATGCCGCCTTCAAGGAGATGACCGGCGGTCTCTCCGACCTCGACCGCGACAACCTTGGCAAGACTGCTGCCAAGATGGCGGTGCTGGTGAAGACCCCGGAGCGCATCCGACGCGTGTGCGAGGACATCGTCCAGCACTTCCAGAGCAAGGTGGAACCGAACGGCTTCAAGGGCCAGATCGTCACCTTCGATCGCGAATCCTGTCTGCTCTACAAGCAGGAGCTGGACAAGCTGCTGCCGCCGGAGGCCTCCGACATCGTGATGACGGTCAACGCCAACGAGCCGCAGTACAAGGCCTATGCGCGCACGCGGGATGAGGAAGAGCGGTTGCTCGACCGCTTCCGCGACCCCAACGATCCGCTCAAACTGATCATCGTCACCTCGAAGCTGCTGACCGGCTTCGACGCGCCCATCCTGCAGGCGATGTACCTGGATAAGCCGCTGCGCGATCACACCTTACTCCAGGCCATCTGCCGGGTGAACCGCACCTACTCCGAGCAGAAGACCCATGGCCTGATCGTGGATTACCTCGGCATCTTCGACGACGTGGCCAAGGCGCTGGAGTTCGACGACAAGAGCGTCACGGCGGTGGTGTCGAATATTCAGGAGCTCAAGGACCGGCTGCCGGAGGCGATGCAGAAATGCTTGGCTTTCTTTGCCGGCGTTGATCGCACTGTCGAGGGTTACGAGGGGCTGATCGCCGCCCAGCAATGCCTGCCCAACAACGAGGTACGCGACAACTTCGCTGTCGAGTACAGCCTGCTCAATAAGCTCTGGGAGGCCATCTCGCCAGATCCGATCCTCGGTGAGTACGAGAGGGACTACAAGTGGCTCTCGCAGGTGTACCAGTCGGTGCAGCCCTCCAGCGGTCACGGCAAGCTGATCTGGCATTCCCTCGGGGCAAAGACCATCGAGCTGATCCACCAGAACGTGCACGTTGATGCCGTGCGCGACGATCTCGATACGCTGGTGCTGGACGCTGATCTGCTGGAGGCGGTGCTCTCGAATCCCGATCCTAAAAAGGCCAAGGAAATCGAGATCAAGGTGGCCCGGCGGTTACGCAAACACCTAGGCAACCCCAAGTTCAAGGCGCTCTCGGAACGCCTGGATGCCCTGCGCGACCGCTTCGAGTCCGGTGTGCTCAACAGCGTCGAGTTTCTCAAGCAACTGCTGCAACTGGCCAAGGAAGTGCTGCAGGCGGAAAAGGAAACGCCTCCGGAAGAGGACGAGGATCGTGGCAAGGCGGCGCTCACCGAGCTGTTCAATGAAGTAAAGACCGCCGAGACGCCGATCATGGTCGAACGCGTGGTGGCGGATATCGACGAGATCGTGCGCTTGGTCCGGTTTCCCGGTTGGCAGGACACACTCGCTGGCGAGCGCGAGATCAAGAAGGCGCTCAGGAAATCTTTGTTCAAGTACAAGCTGCATGCCGATGAAGAGCTGTTCGAGAAAGCGTACAGCTACATCCGGCAGTATTACTGAGGCCCGAGCATGAAAGCAGAAGACACGCTGGTTACCAATCTGCTGCAGGGCGCGAAGCAATTCATCGTGCCGATCTTTCAGCGCGACTACAGCTGGGGAACGAAGCACTGCCAGCAACTGTGGAAGGATGTGATTCGCGTCGGCAGCGACCCAAATGTGAAGGGGCACTTCCTTGGCTCAGTGGTCTATGTCGCAGCCGAGGACAACACCGCCACCATCACTCGCTGGTTGTTGATCGACGGCCAACAACGCCTTACTACCCTGACGCTTTTGTTGATCGCGCTTCGTGACCGGATGGCACAGCTTCCTGGAAACTCAGGTCAGGGAGAGGAGGAAGCGACGCCCGATGAGCTGGATGACTATTACCTGCGCAACCGGCACGGCAAGGGAGAGCGGCGGCACAAGCTGCATCTGCGCCGGGCAGATCACGAAACGCTGATTGCGCTTCTGGATGGAAAGACGTTGCCAGAGGCTGTCTCGGAACGGGTGAAGGAGAACTTCCTGTTCCTGCGTGATTTGGTCGCCCAGGCCGACGTGCAAACCGTCTACAACGGCATCAAGAAGCTGGTGGTCGTGGATGTGAGCCTGACGCGCGGCCAAGATGACCCGCAGATGATCTTTGAAAGCCTGAACTCTACTGGGGTAGATTTGACTCAGGCCGATCTGATTCGAAATTTCGTGCTGATGCGTCTGGACGAGTCCTCCCAGACGCAGCTCTACGAAGAACACTGGCAGCCGATCGAGCAGGCTTTCGGGCGGCGCTACCGTACCGAGTTCGATAAATTCGTGAAGGATTTTCTGACGCTGCAACTGCGTCCCGGCACGCCATTGAAAGCGGCCGAGATCTATCACGAGTTCCGCAGCTACTTCTCGCGTACTGTCGAAAAGCGTGGTGTCGATGGCATCCTCAGCGACCTGCGCCGCTTTGGAAGCTACTACACGGCATTCAGTCTCGGACAGGAAAAGCAGCCGGCATTAAAGGCAGCATTCGCCCGCTTGCGCTCCCTGGTCGAGGTGGCTTCGCCGGTCGTGCTGACGCTTTACGACTTTCATGACCGAGCCAAGACCCTGCGTACCGATGAATTCGTAGAGGCTGTCGAATTGCTGGAAAGTTTCGTGTTCCGGCGTTCAGTGTGCGACATGCAAACGCGCAGCCTCGGACAAATATTCGCAAGCCTCGCCTATCGGATCACCGAGAGCCAGCCGTTGCTCAGTTTGAAGGTGGCGCTGTATCGGCAAGGCAAGAAGCGCCGCTTTCCGAGCGATACCGAATTTCGCGAGGCGCTCGAAACCCGCGATGTCTACGACATGCGAACTTGCTTCTATCTGCTGGATCGGCTTGAGAACTTCAGCAAGGAGCGCATCGATACCTCGAACTTCTCCATTGAGCACGTTATGCCGCAGAACGAGGATCTTCGTCCGGAATGGCGAACGATGCTCGGTAGCGACTGGAGAGCGGTGCAGGAGACGTGGTTACACCGCCTGGGCAATCTGACGCTGACCGGATACAACTCCACTTACAGCGACCGTCCATTTTCCGAGAAGAAAACGATTTCCGGTGGTTTCGATGAGAGCCCGCTGCGCTTGAACAAGTTCATTCGCGAACAATCGGCGTGGGACGGTACGACCATCGAGCAGCGAGGCAAGTTGCTCGCTGAGAAGGCCGTGACCGTATGGCGACCATTGGTTGTCGATTTGCTGGCCGTGAAGCAACGGGAGTTGGAGGAGCACAAGGCCTTTGCCGCCAACTACAGGATCGAGGACCTGGAACTGGATGACATCGCAAAGAATTTACTGGAGGCTTTACGTCCACAGATCCAGGCATTTGGTGAAGATGTTGTCGAGCTGCCCAATGATCGGAGTGTCATCTACCGCGTGTTCGATTTCTTCGTCGAAATCATCCCGCGCAAGCAGCGGCTGAGCCTCTTGCTGAATATGGATTTTGCCGACTGCGAAGATCCATCAGGCAGGGCCCGGGATGCCACGGAATTCGCCTTCATCATCGGCGCAACTGAAACGGGTGGAGTGCTGTACAACCTGGACTCGCAAGACGATGTGCCGGCCGCGATCAACGTGGTCCGACAAGCGTATGAGCGTGTGACAGAGTGATTGCCGATTCTACAAATGCCTGATTGTCTGGAAATGTTCTGATATGCCGAGCACTGCAAAGAAACGAATCTCCAAAAGCACTTTGTCCATGTTCCTGCGGACCAAGTGCGATCGCGAACTTTATCTGTCTTTGCATGAAGACTCGGAGCTTAATTCGCATGGCATGCCGGTTCCGTTGCAGGCACGTCCTGGAATCGGTGTCCTCCAAACGGCAGGACGGGATTTTGAGGATGAGCGCAACGATCAGTTGATTCAGGCGTTCGGCAGTCTGGTCATCTATCAGCCGGACAAGGGAGGCGCAAACAAACCAGTCAAGGCCCCGCTCGCGTCGTTGCTTGGCAAGGTAACAGCCTTGCCGTCGATCATCCTGCAAGGGAAGTTCGAGCCCTCTTCCTTCCAGAACGCCGTGATGGCAAATATTGGTCTGCAACCCGGACAGATCACTCAGGTGCCGCCAATCGCAGGGCTCATTCCTGACATCATCGTCGTGCGCCAGGCCACAGCAGATGACGAGGAGGTGGGGCCAGACGGATGTCGTCGGCGAATTGACCCGGCAACTGAGACGCGGCGTGCATTGAGCATCATTGATGTAAAGCACACCAGCGAGGCTAATCCGAGCTACTCCGCCGAAGTCGCGCTTTACGCACTTTTTCTTGCGAACTGGATCGCCGACCAGGGGTTGCAGAATGAGTATTTCGTAACGATTCGCAGCTACCTGTGGACCCGATTCAAGCAAGGCCAGTCTGAACTCGACGCGTTGATGTCGGGCACATCCCCAGCGACAGCGATTCAGTATCTCAACGCGCTGATTGCCGACAGTGAAGACGCCAACTTGCGCTTCTATCTGCCCACCGTTCTGCATTTCTTCCGGGAGGACTTGCTCCGGGTCATCGCCGTTGGCGATGCATCAACCAACGGGTGGCAGAACCTTGAATGGCATGTCGATGGCAGGTGTAGTGCCTGCGACTGGTTGGGGCACGAAAAATGGGCAAATGCGAAGGACAAAGCGCGAATTGCGGCTCAGCCGAACCACTACTGCTACCCCGCAGCGAAGCTGACTGGGCACTTGAGCCAAATCGCGGGTATGACACGAGGTGCAAGAAAGACGCTCCAGATTAATGCCATTCAGGACACGGCGGGTGCGGCAAGCGCCCCCTCCGCACATCCTGCTTTCCAGCAACACAGTCATCTCAAAAAGGAACGAAGTCGTATCCCCGCGCGAGCGCAGGCCCTAATTTCTTCGGCCACGATGGTGGACAGCGCCGCCGTGCTGGCGAGCTTGGCGCCAGCGCCACAACTCCATGTAGCGATCGCGGTCAACTTCGATCCCAGCGCTGGGTTGCTCACTGGCCTTTCGATACTTGGTAGAGCGACGGCCTATGTGACGGGACAGTCGCCCCGGCAGTTTGCGACGAAATGCTTTGTCGTGGATCAGAAGGCGCTGGCTGACGAGTGGGTGGCTTTGGAGGGGCTCCTGTCGACACTGTCTGACATGATTGATCAGGCTGAGACATTTGTTCGCGCTGCCGGACGAACCCCGCTAACCGCACAAATCGCGTTCTGGGAGCAACGACAGTTTGAAGAGTTATGTGCGGCAATGGGGCGGCACTTGCCAAGGGTGCTGAGCCTGACCAACCGGAAGACCAAGGCGCTGGCCTGGCTTTTCCCTGCCGATGAACTGATCGAAAAGCCCGATGGCGCCGTCAGCCCCTGCGTTGTTTTCGTTGATGAGATTATCCGACGAGTTGTTTTTGCCCCAACACCTCATGTGATCACCCTGTTCGATACCGTTGAAACCTACTATTCGGGCCCTGGACCAGTTCGGCTGGGTGATGCGTTCTATCGTGAATTCCTCACCAACGGCATTCCTCGGGAACGCATTTATGAGATTTGGAGCAACGTCACCACGATTAAACGGGGGTCCGTTACCGTTCCCCGCAACACCGTCATTCAAGAATTCGGCAATGCGCTGGAGAAGCAATGCCGGGCATTGAACAGCGTCGTCGAGAGACTACGCACGGACTTCAAGGGGCAGCTCAAGGCAAACGCTCCAAAGCTGACATTGTCTATTCCTCAGGGCGCTCGCGACGTCGCGTTCGACAGCAAGCTTTGGGTTTGGTGGGAGGAGTTGCAGTATCACACCAGAAAGCTGGAGTCCCACCAGCGCCTGGCGCTTGATGCCGAGGCACTAGAGGCCAGTTACGAAGCGGTTCGGCTCACCAACGGGCAAGCTACAGGAACCCCGAATGAGTACGTATTCGACGTGCTTCCTGGGTCCACCGAAGCCAAGCTCGACGACAACGAAGGCTATTTGGCTCTCGGCAAGGAAGGTCATCCTGGGCTTCCGTTGCAGCGTGGAAGGGATCTGATCGCCGGTGGCGCGCCGCTTTACCCAGGGCAGAACGACACGCTGCTCGCACCGCTGTGGTCCGCACTTTCCGTAACGCTTGTGTCCTTTGACAGAGGCATGCAAAAGGCTGTCCTGAAGCTAACCAACTGGCGTGAACCGGCTTTTGTACCTTATCTGCTGGCCAACTCCACTGTCGATCTGCTGAACGACATCTTTATCACCAAAGGCCAGGGTTCGTTCAAGTGGTACGAGACGGTCAAGCGGATTCTCACTGCAGTAGGGAACCCGTCAATAGCGGTGGCAGATAGCAATGCGGCCACTGCGATGGGGGCGAGGACTCCGCGCCCCGGCTCAGACCCGGTTACTCCTCTTGCCCGCGTACTCTGGGAGGCCGACACTCTTCACGCGACATCCGTCGTCGCTGCGACGCAGGCCTCTTCGGTAGCAGCCTACGCCAAGGCCAAGCACAGCCTGAACAAGAGTCAGACCGATGCTGTCGCGCAGGCGGCGGAAAGAGGGCTGACGATTATCTGGGGGCCGCCAGGCACCGGGAAAACGCAGACACTAGCTGGATGTATTCACGGCCTTGTTCATGATGCCGTGCGGCGGGGCCAACCATTGAAATTGCTGGTCGCCGGACCGACGTACAAGGCTGTTGAGGAGATTATTGGTCGTGTTGTTGAGGCGTTAGACAACGATTCAACCTGTCCTGCTGAGGTCTTTGTTGGATATTCCTCGTCGCAGACCCCAAAGGTGTTCTCGTCAAGCAAGTCACATCTGCTCGTTGAGTCATTCAACCTGAACCAGGGCAATCAGGAAACACAGGACTGTCTTGCTAGTCTGGCGAAAACCGATGTAGTCACGATTGTCGCCACGGCGACGATGCAGGCGTACAAGCTCGCCGAGTGGACCTATGGTCGCCATGTTGCGCCGATTTTTGACGTCGTGATTGTCGATGAAAGCTCTCAGGTTCAGGTCACACATGCAATCTCGCCACTGGCCACCTTGAAAGACGATGCGAGACTGATCATTGCTGGTGATCATCTTCAGATGCCGCCAATCATGGCGCTTGAACCACCCAAGGGCGCCGAATACCTGGTGGGCAGCATCCAGAAATACCTGCTCGATCGTCCGTTTGGCAGCCAAATTGTTCCATGTCCGCTGGAAGAGAACTACCGCTCGGCAGAGGACATTGTGGCCTATGCCCGCACGATCGGCTACCGATCGACGTTGAAGGCCTCAAACGCCGCGACGGCACTTCATCTCTTGGCTGCGGTGCCAACTCCCGCATCAGGTTTTCCAGGGGTCTTCCCTTGGTCATCTCTGTGGCCAGATATTCTTGACCCCACGAAGAAGGTGCTGACGTTGCTCCATGACGATGATCTGTCGTCCCAAAGCAATTCTTTCGAAGCCAAGATCGTCGCCGCCTTGACATGGTGCTTGAGGCAGACGGTGAGCGCGGAACTTGATGGGCGAGATGCCGTGACGCATGCGTCACCTACGCCCGATCAGTTCTGGGGGCAGTGCATCGGAATCGTGACGCCGCATCGCGCTCAACGTGCCCTGGTGGTTCGCGAACTGCGGTCAATATTCCCGTCTGATCCGCCGAACTTGATCGACTCGGCCGTTGATACTGTGGAAAAGTTCCAGGGCGGTCAGCGACACACCATCGTCGTGACTTTTGGTGTCGGGGACGCAGACGTGATCATGGGAGAGGAAGCGTTCCTAATGCAGCTAGAGAGGACAAATGTGGCCATCTCACGCGCGATGGCCAAGTGCTTGGTAGTCATGCCAATGACCCTCGCAGGGCACGTCCCTCAAGACAAGAAGGCACTCGAAACGGCACACGCGATCAAAGACTATGTCGACGAATTCTGTAATCAGGAACTTGTTAATCAGGTCTCGTTCGGATCAACGTCGAGACAAGCGAAGCTGCGTTACCACCAATAGCAGCAACAGTAATCAAACTCTTTCGACGTGAAAATCAAACTCGACGGCGGCGGCAGACTCGGCTTTCATCTGATCTGCTTGCCGCTTGCCAACATCAGCTGACTTTGCTGAGCGCGTAGAAACCAAGCGCCAATTGATTCCAGATTCTTGCAAAGAGTCTCTGAAGAGCTTTTTTGCATCAACCAACGCTGACGGAATTATTCCGAATCGGACGTACATATGGAGCGATTCGGAGGACGAAGCAGCATTGGCAATATTGCGCCAAACATTTCCAAGCGAAGCTGCAAATGCCTGTTGCCCACCGTGATCAAGTTGCGGGCCAGCAGAATAGTCAATGGAATCAGGGCCACCCAGAAACCAGTTTCTCAACCATTGATCTTGAACATATGTTCGCATTCCATAGTAGGGGGGAGAAGTTATTACAACCGAGGGTACATTACTAATCGACTGAAATAACTCTTCCGACTGAGCATCTCCATGTAGGACATGAGATATCGGACATGGGGAGGCTTGATCAAGTCCAGCCAACCGCTCTATCTTTCGACGCAATACTCGGAGTACATCAATCTTTGGGGCTTTGAGGTCGCGTTCCTTCCAGAATCGAACAGCGTAGTCCGGTTTTGACGCGTAAGTCCTTGGCATTTGGTTTGAAAAGTAGCCCGCGTTCTCAAGATGCTTGGGGAGTGGGCCGTGCAAACATCCCAGTGCGGCAGCACGCAATATGGACGACGCATCCGTTTCATTTCCGAGTCCAAGCAATCCTTCGCGCAGAGCGCAAATATCACGGAGCGTCGACCAGTGATACGCGGCACGGAAGAATGGAGTGTCTGGCAAGTCGGCTGGCTCGGCGTCTGCAATCAGTTCCGCAGCAAGCTTTAGAGGAGCCTCGATGTTGCAGCTCGCAAGTTTGGCTTTCGCAATAGCAACAGCGACAGGCGACGAATCAATACCCCAGGCAGAAAGTCCAAATTTTCGAGCAGAGAATAACGTGGTGCCCCGACCACAAAATGGGTCGAGCACAACTGGCTGTTCCTTTAGATGCTTTTTGAGCACCCTATTCGGATACTCAAGCGGAAACATCGTAAAGTAAGGGCAAATTGCGTTCAGCGCATTTTCTTTTTTGTAGGCTAGGGCCACGTTCTGAGTACTTGTGTTTGACATGAATTTTAGATATAAAGATTAGTCTACACGGCAATGGGTGCGCAGGGAACCATTGGCGGCGTTAGCTCTATCCGGAGTGTGTGCTTTGTGCAAGGTTATCCCTTCCAACAGCAGTCTGCGGCAGTAGCTCCATTCAACGACCTGGCCGCTGTTGAAGAGAACCAGCATGGTGCAGAGCATGGCAAGGGTCATGCTCTGCGACAGATCCGGCAGAAAACGCTGTGCTTGCTCGGTTTCCTCGCTATGCCCTGCATCAGTTTGGTCGATTTTCTGAAAGTCATTGTTGATTTTGCAGACGACCCCCAGTTTGCCCAATTGCTTCAGCAAGCTCGCACCCTGCAGACGTAGCAAAAGCCGCTCAGAGGTACTGGTAGACGTCTGCCGCATCCCGTCTATCAGGCCATCAACTTGGGCAGCCAGCTGTCGCATCAGTTTCTTTTGCTGTTGCAAAGGCATGCTGTGTTGAAAGGCATCATCGAGCAGCAGCTCATCTATTTCCGAAAGCAGTGCAATGCTATTGGCAACCCGGCGATAACTGTCGGCCAGTTTTTCGAGCTTGCGTATCCGTGGGCTATGTGTCTCCACCGAACAGTTGTTGGTGCCGAAAAAGGTGAGTGCAGCTAACTCCTCAAAGAAGTTCGACTGTATTTCGTGTGGCAGCACCTTGAAATCGCGATGTTGCTGAATTTTTGCAATCAGGCGCTCCCTGAATAAGGAGCGTCCTACCTCCGTGTCGGGCAGGTACTCACTGTGTTCTACTGACTTCACCTGTGCTCTCCCGCTTCCAGATTTCGAGCTTGTCCGCCCATGCCTGCATCATGCCCCGCCGCTCTTCGAGGTAGGTGGCATGGTTGTAGGTGCGGCGCACCGAGTTGGGTTCCGCATGGGCAAGCTGCGCTTCAATAGCATCCGGGCGATAGCCCATTTCGTTCAGCCGGGTGCTACCCGTGGTTCTGGTGCCATGCGGGCTGTAGGTGCCGCTCCAGCCCAGCACCTTGAGCGCCTGCCGGATCGAGTGCACCGACATCGGCCTGTTGCGGTCATCCCTGCCGGGGAAGAGGTGCGTCCGGTCGCCGCTGATGGCATGCAGGCGGCGCAGCATCTCTACGGCTTGCGTCGGCAGCGGCACCACATGCTCGCGGCGGGCTTTCATGCGCCGGGCTGGGATCGTCCAAAGCGCCGCATCGAGATCAAATTCAGCCCATTCCGCCTCTGCTGTCTCGCTCGGGCGTGCCAGTGTCCACCACATCAACTGGATGCAGAAATTGACCTGATAGCCGCAGCGGTGGTTGTCGAAGTCGTTGAGCAGCTTGCCGATCTGCGCGGTGGTCAGCGCCGTCTTGTGCTGCGTCTTGTTGGCGGGCAGCGCCTTGCGGACGGGCCAGACAGGATCGTTGTCTGCCCGCAAGGTGGCGACCGCCAATTCGAAGATGCCGGACATGGTGCGTTTGGCTTCGGCGGCGACGGTCGGCGCACCGCGCTTCACGGTCTTGGTGAGGATGTCGAGAACGTGCGCCGGGGTGATGTCGCGCACCGGGAGCTTGCCGATGCTGGGGAAGACCACCCGCTCCAGCATGTCCAGGCGGCGTTTCTTGGTGATGTCTTCCCAGTCCCGCAGAGCCAGCCACTCTTTGGCAACGGTCTCAAAGGTATTGGTGGAATCCTGTTCGCGCTTGAGGCGCTCAAGCTGCCGATGCTGGACGGGGTTGATGCCTTGCTTGACCAGCTTCCGCGCTTCCTCGCACTTGTCCCGCGCTTCAGCAAGGCTGACGGTGGGGTAGTCGCCCAGCGCAAACCACGACCCCTTACCGCCCAGCTTGAAGCGGTAGCGCCAAGCCTTCACCCCATTGGGCTTCACTTCGAGGTAAAGGCCGCGAAGGTCATTCAGGCGGTAGAGCTGCTCCTTCGGTTTGGCAGCACGGCAGTGGGCATCTGTCAGCACGGTGTCACGAGATCGGCAATGAGGAACGACAGAAGGATCATATACACCTTGTTTCGCCTCGTCCAATCTCCGTATACACCAGCGTAGTCACTTTACGCGAGCAAGGCCGGGCAATTTCATGCAACTCATGGAAACGAAAAACCCCGGAATTTCCGGGGTTCTAGCGCTGATTTGTGGGTTCTAAGCAATCTTGTGAAATGCTGAGAAATGGCGCTCTAGGGTCAGACGTTGAAACGGAAATGAACCACATCGCCATCATGCATAACGTAATCCTTGCCTTCGAGGCGCCATTTACCTGCATCTTTAGCACCTTGTTCACCACGATGCGCGATGAAATCATCGTAGGCGATCACCTCGGCACGAATGAATCCGCGCTCGAAATCGGTGTGAATCACTCCTGCGGCTTGAGGAGCGGTTGCGCCGACCGGGATGGTCCACGCCCGCACTTCCTTGACCCCGGCCGTAAAATAGGTAGCCAGATTAAGCAGCCGATACGCGGCTCTGATGACGCGGTTCAAGCCCGGCTCATCCAACCCCATTTCCTGCAGAAAGTCTCCCTTTTCATGATCATCCAGCTGCGCAATTTCGGCCTCGAATGCGGCACAAACCGGTACGACTACCGCGCTCTCCTTTTCCGCAAAGCCACGCACTTGCTCCAAATACGGATTATTTTCAAAGCCATCCTCGCGTACGTTTGCGATGTACATCGTTGGCTTCATTGTGAGAAGGTGCAAGTCCTTGAACAGCGATTTAGCTTCGTCGTCGACGGCCAGTGTCCGCGCCGGTTCGCCGGAGTCGAGATGTTCCAGCAGTTTTTCAAGAACCTGCTTTTTTGCCAGTTCTTCCTTGTTTCCTGATTTTGCCGATTTCGTTACACGCAGCAGGGCCTTATCGGCTGTAGCCAGATCGGCCAAGGTTAACTCGGTATTGATAATTTCGATATCCGAAATTGGATCGACCTTCCCTGCTACGTGGACGACATCTTCGTCTTCGAAGCAGCGAACCACGTGGGCTATGGCATCGGTTTCCCGGATATGCGCAAGGAACTGGTTTCCCAGCCCTTCCCCTTTCGAGGCACCGGCAACTAGGCCGGCAATATCGACAAACTCGATCGCTGTCGGTACTACACGTTCCGGTTTTACGATCTCGGCCAATGCGTCTAAGCGTGGATCGGGTACCGGAACCACGCCCACATTCGGATCAATGGTACAAAAAGGATAGTTTTCGGCTGCAATGGCTGCCTTTGTAAGAGCATTAAACAGTGTGGACTTGCCGACGTTGGGCAGCCCCACGATCCCGCAATGAAGCGTCATACGTTGTGAATTCTAAAATCAGTAGATTATTGAGATTCGAGGCGATGGTAGCGGTCTTCGAACCGAACAATGTCGTCCTCGCCGAGATAACTTCCGGATTGTACTTCAATGATTTCCAAAGGAATTGTGCCAGGATTTTCAAGTCTGTGCTTAATCCCGAGCGGAATATAGGTGGATTCGTTTTCGGTCAGAAGAAAAGTTTCTTCGCCGCGAGTGACCCGAGCCGTGCCTTTAACGACAATCCAGTGTTCAGCTCGATGGTGATGCATCTGCAGCGACAGCGTTGCCCCAGGTTTGATTGTCAACCGTTTGACCTGATACCGTGAGCCGTTGTCGATAGACTCATAATCGCCCCAAGGACGGTGCACTTTCGTATGAAACACATGCTCCGATCGATTAGCTTTCTTGAGGTATTCGGTTATCACTTTCACGTCCTGAGCCCTATCTTTGTGAGCAACCAGAACGGCATCCGTGGTTTCGATCACTACGACGTCCTCTAAGCCAACAGCGGCCAAGAAACGGCTCTGCGAGTACAGCAATGAATTCCTGGTGTCCTTGAGGAAAATATCACCGATTGTAACGTTTCCGTAATCATCCATGGGTTTTACTGTACTGAGGGCCGGCCAGGAACCGAGATCCGACCACCCAACATCCAGCGACAAAACGGTTCCCCTAGGTCCTCCTTCTGCTCCCTGATCCAGTTTTTCCATGACGGCATAATCAATTGAATCGCTTGGACATTGAGTAAACGCCTCTTTATCCACACGTATGAAATCACCGTCGCGCTTTGCGGCCGAGAGCGCTGCCTTACAGGAATCGAGAATAGCGGGATGGTAGCGACCGATTTGTTCCAGCCAAACGCTCGCCCGCAGAACGAAGATTCCACTGTTCCAGAAATAGCGGCCGGAGGCCAGGTACTCGGCGGCCGTTCGCGCATCCGGTTTTTCGGTGAAACCATCCAGGACAAATACGCCATCAGCTATTTCCTGTCCTCGCCGAATATAACCGAAACCCGTTTCCGGTTTCTGAACCACAATGCCAAAGGTTACTACATCGCCTTTTGCCGCTAATTCCACGGCTTTCGACAAACGTGCCTGAAACTCGACGACATTGGCTACGTGGTGATCGGACGGTAACACCACCAACACCGGGTCGCGCTCTAGCTCGGAAGCCTGCAAAGCCGCGAGCGTTACTGCCGGAGCGGTATTTCTTCCGATCGGTTCCAGAAGAATTGCGCTCTGCTCTAGGCCCATCTGTCTCAGCTGTTCGGCTACAATGAAACGGTGCATTTCATTGCAGACAACGAGTGGCGAGAGAAGCTCCAAATCGTTCTTCGGCGCGTCCATACTGAGCACTCGATAAACCGTTTCCTGAAATAGACTCCTCTCTCCGGTCAGGGGGAGAAATTGCTTCGGGTAAGCTTCCCGGGAGAATGGCCATAATCGGGTACCGGCACCTCCCGACAACACTACAGCTTGGACAGATATCTTCATGAGCTTTCCCTAAAGAGCCACTAATCAGTGCGAGAGTATAGCCGACGGGACTGAGGTCTAGCCATCCCGGCTAGTCTCGCTTGACCTGAAGTTCTGTAATGAAATTCACGCAATCGCGAGAAGCTAACGGTTATCATTTCATGAGTTATACTGAACGGCGCAATCAGGATAAACCACCAAGCCGCCCCCTTAATTCAGTTCATAATTTTGGCACTTAGAAAAATTTTCAGCGGATCTGAAGTCGCTAATCTCGCGAGCCCGAAATCATGCGGAATCTCTTTTTCTGGCGCAATGACGCGGATTAGCTCCAAGCCAAGGTCGCCTTTCCTAAGTCTTTTTTGGAAAGGTTTTCTATTTCTCAGCATTATGATAGTGGGAATCGGTGGCGCCTTCGCTATTCTGAATTACTTCTATCTCGAATATCAGTTTCAAGAGCAGCGCCAACTCGATAGGCGTTTGCTGAGCAGACAAGTTCAAGATTTGTTGGACCGCTCCACCACTCGTCTGCAGCAAATCGGATCGTTGCTGGCCTCGGTCGGTGGGTTCGCATCAGCCCTGACCGGAGAAAACTATGCCGGGTTACGGCAAGCTGCTAATGTTTTTAACGATTTTCAGTATGACCTCGACATAGAACGGCTCGAGTTGTTCAAGCCGAATGCTCGGCTATTCTGGCAATGGAGGGGTACTCCTACGCCGGCTCAAGTCCTAGGGCCGGAAGAGCAGGCCACCGTCATACAGGTTTTCAGGGAGGAGAAACCCTTGTCGCTGTTGTTGTGCGCACAACATTGTACTCTCAGTGTGTACCAGCCGGTTCTCTCGCAAGGTAGGGTAGTCGGTGTGTTCAGCCTCAGCCAATCCATTGCGCAGCTCGTGGTAGAACATCGTTCATTAACCGGTTCCGACCTGGGAATCCTACTCGCCGATGACGCAGGACAAAATGCCTATTCCATCCCTAAATGGTCGATGAGGATCGCTGCCCTCACCCATTTAGACCTCCTTGCGCCGTTTTTGAAAAATGTCTCGGAGCAGTCACAGGACGCGGTCACGGCTAGTGAGGATATTCATTCGTGGAAAGGGCGCTACTATGCAATCGATGTAATGCCACTGAAGGATCTGCTTCAGGCGGAAGGATCCGTGCTGATGATAAGCGACGTTACGGCACAGGTGAGTCATATTAGAAGAGCTGCTCGAGACGGCATTTTGTTAAGCGGATTGAGCCTTCTGACAGCCGAGTTGCTGCTGCTTTTTCTGATGCGCCTACCCATCCGTCAACTGCGTCGCCTTGCGGATGCGCTCCCGATGTTGGCACAAGGCGCCTATACCGAAGCAAGGCAGCAACTGGCCCACCGGACATCTAGCCTTAACGATGAAATCACAATTCTAAGTGCCACCGCCCTCACCCTCTCTCATCCGGTTGAGGAGCAAGCTCTCGCTATAACGCACAAAACCACCGAACTTGCTGCCGAGCGTGACTTCGTTCAGGGATTATTGGACACCGCTCAAGTGATTATTCTGACGCAGACAAGTCAAGGGCGAATTCTCACGGCAAATGATTTTGTCATACAGATTACCGGCTATAGTCAAACCGACCTCAACGGCAAGCATTTTCTTTCCCTAATTTTGGAGAGCAAAGTCGGCGATGATTTGGAGCAGGCCTTGCTCGGATTGTGGAATGGGCAACGGAAACGCCTGCAGCACGAAGCCGAATTATTGTGTAGGGACGGCACCCGGCGCTTTGTGGTCTGGGTCCATACGCGTCTCCATGAGAATAACCCCGACGGTATCGCTATTCTATCGGTCGGCCTCGACGTCACCGACAGAGTCGAAGCGGAAAACCGCATGATTTGGCTGGCGAACCATGATCCACTGACCGGTTTATACAATCGCCACCGCTTCCAACAAGAGCTGGAGCGGCAGTTTCTCGAAGCGGATAGGGATAGTACTCGAGCAGCGATTCTTCTTTTCGATCTGGATCATTTTAAGGACATCAACGACACGAGTGGCCATCTCGCGGGAGACGCCCTGCTCCGTAAAATAGCGCAGGAGCTTAAAAATCGTGTACGCAAGACCGATATTGCGGCAAGGCTTGGGGGCGACGAATTTGCGATCGTGATGCCGAATCAGACCGCGGAAGGTGCATTGGCATTCGCGAACCTGCTAAATCAAAGACTTACAGAGCAGCCGCTAAAGATACAGCAAAAGATTTTCAGAATATCGGCAAGTATCGGCATCGCCATGATTCCGGAACACGGAACAGTCATGGATGAAGTGATGGCGAATGCCGATCTTGCAATGTATCAAGCAAAAGATCGCGGCCGCGGCCGGGCTCATCTGTTTTCGTACGACGACCAATCAAAACAACGTATCAGCGAGCGTACGCTCTGGAAGCAAGCGATTCAGGAAGCGCTTACCGCACGCAGGCTGGTTTTTCATTATCAGCCCATTGCCATCATCGATGGGCGCAAAATCCGATTTTTCGAGTCCTTAATCCGTCTAAAACGAGCCGACGGCTCGTTGATTTCTCCGTCCGAGTTTCTCGAATTCGCACAGCTGACGGGCTTGATCAATGAAATCGATCGTTATGCGGTTGAGGCAAACATACGGTTAGTGACCGAATTTGTCGAACGAGCACCCGCCGGCGCTGTTCATGTCAATCTTTCCGGCTCTGCCTTGACAAATCGCGACTGGACCGTCGCCCTTAAATCCGCGCTGAAGAACAATCTATTAACGCCGGATCAGCTTATCTTCGAGATTACCGA
Source organism: Methylocaldum marinum (assembly GCF_003584645.1). GTDB lineage: Bacteria > Pseudomonadota > Gammaproteobacteria > Methylococcales > Methylococcaceae > Methylocaldum > Methylocaldum marinum. Next base: position 1,052,734 of record NZ_AP017928.1, on the reverse strand, counting down.
GACGGCAGCCATTGCCGATTTCGGAACGGCAAAGGAAATCATGGAAGATCTGGCCTCTTTGGGCTTTCGTTTCGCGATCGACGATTTCGGTGCCGGATTCGCTTCCTTCTCCTACTTGAGGCATCTACCCGTAAAGTTCGTAAAGATCGACAAGAGTTACGTGACCAACCTGATGGATAATCCGCAGGATCGCGCCTTCATATCGGCTATTACAACGCTTGCTCATGGAAACGACATCGAAGTCATCGCCGAAGGGGTGGAGAATGAAGCGACTCTTCTCGCACTGGGCGAATTGGGTGTGGATATGGCACAGGGCTATTTTATCGGCTCCCCGCAACCACTGATCGGAGATTGAGAAAACTTACGGTTGATCGATCAGAGTCTCAAGCATTCCAGCGATCTTCCGTACCGCCCCCTGATTCGACGAAACGAAGCGTCTCCCCTTCTCCCCGGTCTCGCGGCGAAATCCGACATCGGCCAGCAGGCGCCCCGTCCAAACGACCAGTTCTTCGGCATTCTTCACTTCAATGCCACCCCCACATTCTTTGAGTCTGCGGCTGATCTCGGCAAAGTTAAACATGTGCGGCCCGAATAGGACCGGCAGGCCGGCGAGCGCCGGTTCGAGTACATTGTGGCCACCGATGGACACCAAACTGCCACCGACGAAAGCCACGTCCGAGGCCGCGTAAAAATTGCGCAACTCTCCCAGAGTATCGAGCAAAAAGACATCGATCGATTCGTCACAGGCAGTGTCCTCACTCCTGCGCCGAACCGCGAAGCCAATCTTCTTGCATTCCGCAAGAATATCGTCGCTACGGTGAGGATGGCGTGGAGCGAGTACCAGCAATAATTCCGGGAACTCTCCTCGAAGCATCATGAAAGCGTTAAGTATTTGGCTTTCTTCTCCGGGATGAGTGCTTCCTGCAACAAAGATCGGGCGGCTTCCGAACAGGGTGTCGCGCAAAACCTTGGCTTGAACTTTCACCGTCGACGGAAATTCCGTATCGAACTTGATATTGCCGGCTACGGTGACGGACTTCGGATCGGCGCCTATCGCGAGGTAGCGTTGCGCGTCTTCCGGCGTCTGAGCGGCAATCAGGCGGACATTGGAAAGACTCTCGCTAGCCAACGAGCGAAGCCTGTGATAACCACGCGCGGATTTCTCGGAGAGACGCCCGTTTACTATGGCGAGCGGTATGCCCCTCTGCCCGCAAGCGTGATAAAGATTCGGCCAGATTTCGGTTTCCAGCACGACTCCGAGCACCGGATGGAAGTGCCGAATAAACCTGTCCGCACAAGTAGGCAAGTCATAGGGCAAATAGACATGTCTTGCAGTCTCTCCCAGAACCTGCCTGATCCGAGCTGAGCCTGTCGGCGTCGTTGCGGTAACGAGTATGGTCCTGCCGGAAAAACGTTCTTTTATGGCCTGTATGAGGGGGAACGCCGCTTCAGCTTCGCCGACGGAAACCGCATGGAACCAGATCACGCCGGGTTCCGGGTCGGAAGGGTAGACGGCCAGTCTTTCAAGCCAGCGCCGATTGTAATCGGGCTGTTTACGCCCCCGCCAAAAGAGACGCCCGAGGATGACCGGGGTGATGAGATAGAGCAGAGCTGAATAAACTCGCCTCACGGGCTCAGGGAAGGATGCCGGTCCACATGACTTTACCTGCCATGTGGACCCGCTTTGTGTTTATTGCGGAACGACGGAGAGCGCCACAGTGGCAACGACATCACCGTGCAGCTGCAGGTTGATCTCATAATCGCCAGCCTGACGGATCGGGCCGGATGGCAGGCGAACTTCGTGTTTCTGGAGGGCGACACCCGCTGCAGTCACGGCATCGGCGATATCCTTAGTGCCGACAGATCCGTACAGCCGTCCTTCTGCGCCCGCTTTTTGAGCGATCGTTACGGTGAGCTTGGCAATAGCTTCGGCTCGGGCCTGAGCGGCAGCCAAATCTTCGGCTGCTTTCTTTTCGAGCTCGGCGCGTCTCTTCTCGAATTCGGCCAGTTTCTCAGCAGTCGCCGCAACCGCCTTGCCCTGGGGAATCAGATAGTTGCGCCCGTATCCGGCTCTGACGGCGACTTTATCGCCGAGATTTCCGAGTCCTGCAATCTTTTCTAAAAGGATAATTTCCATCGTCGAATGCCTCGAATAATTTTAGCGTTCTTTTAAGAATTACAATTTCAATACAGTCCGGTTCAGCTGGGTGATAGCCTGTTTCGCCAGTCAAACCAAGGATCGCTCAACCCGACTAATGCAATTGGCACGATAATATAAGGTACGAATAACAGCGCCACGTAAGTTCCGACCAGCCAGACTCCCCACGCCTTGTTACGGGATACCAATGCGTGAAGCACCGAGAAGCCGACCAAAAGGAATAAAGCGAAAAGCGGAGTGCTCAAATTCCACGCGAACTCCGCCAGGTCTTCACTTGCCGCCATCGCCACGATAAGCGCTCCTACCGCGGTATAGGGAAACACGGCCGGCATCCGAAGTCCGACAAATTCCGAACGGAATCCACCTGGATTGAACAGCAGAGCTTGCCACCAGCGAGCAATCATTAAACTTAATGTCAAGCTGATCACCAGACTTGCGGATACGATTCCGGTCATATAGCGTGCAGCCATCATTAAGAAGTTGTTCCAGAATTGCTCCTTATCAAAGTCCGGAGGCATATTGTCCATCAGCGGTTTGAGAAAACGCTCCAGGCTTTCGAACCAGATTGAAGAAGGGGCGGGATGAAGCCAATAGACCATGGTCACCACCAGCATTCCCGTGACCGATACGAATCCGAAAGCCGTCGACAGCCTGCCCGATTCGCGGAGGATGACGGCCGCAAGCCAAGTCGGTCCCAATAACAGAAGACCGAAAACCGCTCCGTCATGCAGGCTGCCGATGAGAAACCCGGCCAAGACACCCAGAACCGCTACGGAGGCAAGCATGACCGTGCCGCCCTCAAAGATACCTTTCCGTAAAGTCGGGAGCCCTATCGCGGCCGCAGCCAATAAACTACAAAGCGGAACGATCCAAGACATGAGACCCAGAGCACACGCCGCGAACACCGCGTGTGCTCTTCCTCTCATGATAAAAGCGGCCAGCCGGCGCATAATCGGGCCGCGTCTCCGCCGGAACCGGATCCACTTATTTATGAGAGTCGGTATACGGCAACAGCGCTAGAAACCGAGCCCGCTTGATCGCCGTAGCGAGCTGCCTTTGGTATTTGCCCTTGGTACCGGTAATCCGGCTGGGAACGATTTTGCCCGTTTCCGAGATGTACTCCTTAAGCACATCGAGATCCTTGTAATCGATCTCCTTAACGCCTTCGGCCGTAAATCTGCAATATTTCTTACGCTTGAATTGGCGAACCATGATAGACCTGCTGATTGGTTGAGATTGTCGTACGGGCCCGGTCGGATTTGGAAAACAAATCCTGATCCGACTCAGGTGGCTGGGGAAGCTTCCGATTCAGCACTACCCTTTTCGTCGGTGCTCGAGGCGGTGGTTTCCTCGCCCTGCTCTGTTTCCGGCTCGATCTGACCGGACTTTGCCATCGGCGAAGGCTCTGAAATTGCCTCCTCGCGACGAACGGTCAGACTGCGCAGTACGGCATCGTTAAAGCGAAATCCGCTTTCCAACTCGTCGAGGGTCTGTTGGTCGCATTCGATATTCATCAGCACATAGTGCGCTTTATGAATCTTGTTGATGGGATAGGCTAACTGGCGGCGTCCCCAGTCTTCCAGGCGATGAATTTTTCCAGCGCCGGATTCGATAAGAGTGCGGTAACGATCCACCATGGCGGGGACCTGTGCACTTTGGTCCGGATGGACCATGAAAACTATTTCGTAGTGTCGCATGTATGCTCCTTATGGATTGGACAGCTTTCCGCCCAGGGCGGTAAAGCAAGGAGTAGCGGCTTTCACGCCGCAACTGGAATCGAGGATTTTAAAGCGTTGGCGGTTGGCTTACAAGTCAACGGACTCTGGTCTGGAAGAACCAAAGCAACGAACCTGCATTAACTATCATCCGGTGCGGGATTTTCGCCCTAATACAGAAACGCGATCCTCCGGCCGGTTATTGCCGAATCGAGGCGCGAGCTCACACGAACTCAAGCGTACAGATTGAGCAAGCCGTCAGCCGCGATGGGGTCCTCACGGTCGGCCGGAAGGCCATCCTTGCTTGCCGCATCACTGTCCGGAAAGGGCTTTGTCTGATCTCCGGAACGGGGCTGCTGATCGAGATCGAAGGTCGAACCACTTTGATTCGGCAATTCAGATGGGACCGTCACATTGATGTCGGATAGAGAAATTTCCTGAGAGCCGAGCATTTCCCGCAATTTCGGGGCAGCAGCCTCGATAGCTTCCCGAACCGAGGCATGATGAGTCGTAAAATGGATGCTCGCCCGGTCCTGCTCCATCTGGATACGGATTTCCAATGGCCCCAAGTGCCGGGGATTGAGCTTGATTTCGGCCGACCGTACGTTTTTGTCGGTCATCCATAAAATGCGTTCGCCCAGTTCCTCCCGCCATGCGGTCTGGCTCAGTGGCTTATCGAGTGTCGGAATCTCATCGTCCGAGACAACTGTAGAGAGTTGTGATGTCGAATTTTTGGCCTCCAGCGGAAAACCGGTTTCCGTCGAAGGTCGTATTGTTTCGGCGGTACCATCCGCCGCTGCTGAATCCCGGCCCGACTGGAAAGAAAGAATCTCGTCCACTCCGGGCGTGTCCGAATCCGTGGCGATCGATTCTTTGTCGAGCCAATGCGAAAAGCCGGTATCAGGGGCTGGCGTCTGAGTATCAAGAGCACCGCCCTGATCCCACAAATTGCTGTCCACAATCCCCCGCTCTCGACTCGAATAAGTGGTCTGGCCAAGCGAACCGGAGGCATCTCCGCACTCTGAACCGGCAGGGTCGGTCGGCCCGGGATGCGCCTGGACCGCTGATAAGGATGCAAGTACCGCCAGGGCAGAATCGTCCGCGCGCTCTTCCGGTTCAAGGCCTTGTTCTACCGATGCCGTGGGTGGCAACGAATTGCTCTCAGCAGCGAAGCCCTCCCCCCCAATCTCCCCTGCGTTCTGGAGTTGCAGCCCGGAAAGCGCGTCGAGTTTCGAGGTGTATTGCAGAAATTCATGCAAGAGATTCGCTTGGGATTCGTGTGTTTCCGTGGAGGAAATATGGGAAGTCTCTCGATTCGCCTCGAGACTAGAGCCATCCTTCAGGGCGGAGAACTGACTGGCCAGGGTGGCGAGAAAGGCTACCGAATCTGCTTCGCATTCCGACTCGGCACCACGTACAAGCTGCGCGAATTCGCGAATGGAGGTCGGTGCCGCTGCAGTAGAAGTAATGGGGAAATCTCTAGTCATGTCCTGGATGCCGGGTGAGCGTGTCAATACGAAGGAAAGTGAGCGGCAGAACGGCGAAGGGACGTTCAAATTCAGAGGAAAACAGTGAAGCTATCGCCGGTGTAGCGGCGGCCCGCTCGTTCATCCTGTTCGGCTTGCTGTTTCTTTTCCTCCAGGCGTATCTCTTCCTTAAGCGTATTCTCGATAACCCTTTTGAGGCCCGAGCTCTGCCTGCGCGCCGCTTCCCATTCGGCTTGGCGATTCCTAAGCTCCGTTTGCGCCGCACGAACGGCTTTTTCCTGATCGGCAATTGCCGCCCCGATCTTCGCCAGAAACATCCGATATTCGATCAGCTGGCGCACTCCGAGACCTCCGTTCCCGGATCGTTGAAATTGGGCCGAATAGTTGTCCCGAAATGTTATGAGACTGCCGAGATTCCGCTCTGCACTCTCCAACTTTCGCCGACTTTCCCCAAGGATACGAACGGTTTGCTTTTCCCGTGATTCCGCGAGCTCCAAAGCCGGATTCAAGCGCTTCGATCTTTTCATACCTTAATCCCGTGCCTACAGAAGTTTGAAAGCCGTCGAATGCCGTTACGCGGATGTGCCCAGCAAATGCTCCAGATCGGCGAGGCTTTGTTCGAAGCCGACCGCTTCGTGCAGGTCCTGTTGCAGAAAACCCATGATGCCCGGGTTCATAGAGATGGCCTCGTCTATACGCGGATCAGATCCCTTATGATAGGCGCCTACGCTGATCAGATCGCGATTTTGCTGGTACATGGAGTATAGGCGTTTTAGGCGGCGGGCGAGATGCAAATGACGCTCATCGGCAATGTCCGGCATCACGCGGCTGACCGATGCTTCGATGTCGATTGCGGGATAATGCCCCGAGTCAGCCAGCGGGCGGGACAATACGATATGGCCATCCAGAATTCCGCGCGCCGCGTCGGCAATGGGATCATTGGCATCGTCGCCTTCGGTGAGCACCGTATAAAAGGCAGTGATGGACCCTTCCCCGTCACCGCCGTTGCCCGCTCGTTCCGCGAGCTGCGGTAGTTTCGCGAATACCGAGGGAGGATATCCCTTGGTGGCCGGGGGCTCATCTATGGCCAGGGCGATTTCGCGCTGGGCCTGCGCAAAGCGGGTCAGCGAGTCCATCAAGAGGAGTACATCGAGGCCCCGGCCACGAAAGAACTCGGCGATGCTGGTCGCCAACAATGCGCCATGCAAGCGCATCAAAGGCGGGTAATCCGCCGGGGTTGCAATTACGACCGCCTTGGCGCGTCCTTCTTCGCCCAAAATCTTCTGCACGAATTCATTCACTTCCCTGCCCCGCTCGCCGATCAGGCCCACCACCACCACATCGGCGTTCGTATACTTGGTCATCATGCCGAGCAGATTGCTTTTGCCGACGCCGGTCCCGGCAAACAAGCCGAGACGTTGTCCCCGGCCGACGGTAAATAGGGCATTGATTGCCCGAACGCCGACATCCAGAGAGGTACGGATCGGCTTCCGTGCAAGCGGATTCATTGCGCTACCGGTCAGCGGCAGCGAACAGTCGGACTGCACGGGGCCTTTTCCGTCCAAGGGTTTGCCCGCTCCGTCCAAGACTCGCCCAAGCAGACCGACCCCCACTCGCGCGGTACATGCCTTGGTTAACGGGATGACACGGCAGTCCGGCTCCAAACCCTGAATATCGCCGATAGGCATCAGGTAAATCCGCTCTCCGGAGAAACCGACCACTTCCGCTTCAACCTCCCGTCCATGCGCCGTTTTCACCAGGCAGCGCGCGCCGACGGCGGCTCGGCACCCGATCGCCTCGAGCGTGAGGCCGACCATCCGGTTCAGCCTGCCTTCGACAACCAATTCAGGCGGCTCGTTCAGACGCTCCCGGTAAGCCGCTAATTTCCCCGCCCACGACTCGCCCAGCTTTGCTACTTCGGCGAGCCCGCTCACGTTTTGTCCTCATCCCGATCGCCGCCGAACATACGTGCAATCGACGAAGCCAGGCGTTTTTCGACCGTGGCGTCAATCTCTGAGGTGCTGGTCGTTATCCGACAACCGCCGCGCGTCAACAGAGGATCTTCGACAATCTTCCAGCGTGGGCCCAACTCGTCCAGCGAAAGGGTCGAGCGAATCAACTGGGCATCGTCCGGATGCAAGTGGAGACCGATTTTTCGCGCGCCGGAGGGTAGGATCGTCATGGCTTCGCGGACCACGGCCACGATTTCGCCCGGCTCGGTTTTCAGCTCTCGCCGAATCAGCTGCTTTGCCACGGCAATCGCCAGGGCTACCAACTCCCGTTCCACCTGCTCGTCAGCCTGGGCAAGCGGTTCGTTCAAGCACTCGATCAACGCCCGGAAGCGATCGACTTCGGAAAGAACAGCGGCTTGGCCGTCGTCGTACCCGCTGCGGAACCCTTGTTCCCGACCTTCCCGAAAGCCGAGTTCCGAACCCTCTTTATATCCGGCGGCACGCGCTTCCTCGTACGCCTGCTTCTGCATCGACTCGATTTCTTCCGCCGTAGGCATCGTGGGATATTCGGTCTCCTCCTCCTCGACCACCATCGCCTGAGGCTGTTCCTCAGGCTCGGGACCCATGAGGGGCAGCTTCCACGGTTCAAGTGAGGCAAGCTCCTCTGCCGAAAAGCTTTTAAATGAGTTCATCGCTGCCGCCTAATGAGAGTTCGCCGGCTTCAGCCATGCGCCTGGCAATGGCGAGAATGTCCTTCTGTGCCGCCTCCACCTCGCTCAAGCGGGCGGGTGGCGCAGCTTCGAGATCGTCGCGCAGCATCTCCGCCGCCCGGCGCGACATATTGCTGAAAATCTTTTCCTTCAGTGCATCTTCGGCTCCACGCAGCGCCAACAAGAGCGAATCCGTAGAAACTTCGCGAAGCAAGGTCTGGATACCGCGATCATCGACCTCGACCAGATCGTCGAATACGAACATCTTGTCCTGGATTTTCTGACTGAGATCGGGATTGACCTCGCTAATCTGGTCCATAATCGACGCTTCGACGGTGCTATCAATGAAATTGAGGATATTGGCCGCGGTTTCGATGCCGCCGAGCGTCGACGATTTGACATTGGTATTGCCGCTCAACTGCCTCTCCATGATGTCGTCCAGCTCTCGAAGCGCCGCCGGTTGTACCCCCGTGAGCGTGGCAACACGCATGATGAGGTCCGGGCGTGAGCGTTCCGGAAGATAGCCAAGAGTTTCGGCAGCCTGATCGCTGTCCAGCAAGGACAGAATGATGGCGACGATTTGCGGATGTTCAAGCCGAATCAGGTCGGCGATGGCGCGGGGGTCCATCCATTTGAGCTGCTCCAGGCCTTTGCTGTTGCGGCCCAACAGGATGCGGTCACAAACGCTGCTGGCCTTGTCGGCCCCCAGGGCCTGAGTCAGCAGGTTGCGGATATAGTCATCCGAATTCACGCCCAGGGCGGTTTGATTCCGAACATCCTCCACGAATTTCCCGAGGATATCTTCCACCATGGGCATGGTGATATTGCGAAGCTCGGCCATGGCGGCGCCGACGAGTTGAACTTCTTTCGGCGACATGTGCTTGAGAACTTCCGCCGCCCTATCCTGCCCGACGGTCAAAAAGAACAGCGCGGCCCTTTGCGGCCCGTCCAGTTTTGTCGCCTCTGCTTCAGCCATGTGTGCTCATCCAGTTCTTGATGACCTGTGCGACGCGCTTTGGGTCCTGATCCACGGCCCGCTGCGCAAACGCAACGCGCTTTTCATGACTTTCCGGGGCCTCCAGCATCAACATTTCTTCGTCATCGTTCTGTTTCGATATCACCTGGGGCTCGACTGTAGCCCCCGCTTTGGCCGATGCCTCCCCTGCTTCATTTGGCTCGGCACTCCCCGCTTCGCCGCGTCCGACGAGGCCTTTGACGGCCGGCCTCAGTACCCCGAAAATCAGCGCGAGCACGATGATTCCCGCGGCTGCTTGCTTGACGAGCGACCAAAACCAGTCCTTCTCCCAAACCGGAGCAGCGGACAGGCTCTCGATCTCGCTTCGGAAGGCGGCATTGGTTACGGTAACCCGGTCTCCGCGCGCGGCGTCGTAACCCACGGCTTCCTTCACCAGATCGGTGAAGCGGTTCAAATCCTCTTCGCTGTACGGTTGGAGCGTCGCGCCGCCGTCGCCCTGCGGAATGTGCTGATAATCGACCACGACCGCTGCGGTGATGCGGCGAACCACACCGGTTCCGAGACGGGAATGACTAATGGTTTTATCCAGTTCGTAGTTTCGCGTGGCGCTTTTGCTAGTGCTAAGCGGCGGATCCGATGCGTTTTGTTCAGTTGCCGGAGTCCCGGCGGTTTCCGGCGCCACGCCGGCAGGGGGCGGCTGGTTTGACAATGCGCCGGGCACGCCTTGTACTACCGCGCCCTGGTTTTGCTCCTCGCTGGTTTGTTCGCTGCGCAGAGCGGGAAGATCCGGATTGTAAACTTCCTGGGTGCGCTCGGTGACAGTGAAATCGATATCCGCGGTCACTTGAGTACGCAGACCGTCCATGCCGAGCACCGGACTTAGAATATTTTCGATACGCTCTATCAAATGCTCCTCGACCTGCTTTTTATAGTCGAACTGTTTGGCATTGAGATAAAGATCGTTACCGCTGTCCTTGGCATTGAGAAGATGACCGCGCTGATCGACTACCGTGACCTGTCCGGGTTCCATCTGCGGCACGCTGGACGCTACGAGGTGGACGATGGCTTCGACCTGCCCCGGTTCCAGCCCACGCCCCGAGTGCAGTTCAACCATGACAGAGGCGCTGGGTCTCTTGGGCTGGCGAATGAACACCGATTCTTTGGGCAGGGCGAGATGCACGCGGGCCGATTTGACATTCCGTATGGTCATGATCGAGCGAGCGATTTCTCCCTCCAGAGCGCGCTGATAGCGGGCGCCTTCCATCATCTGGCTAGCGCCGAAACTTGACTGTTGTTCCAGTAGCTCGAAACCTGTCCCGCTCTCCTTGGGCAAACCCATGCCGGCCAATTTCAATCGAACCGCATAGACCTGATTGTTGGGAACCAAGATGGCGCCGGTACTAGGCTGGACCTGGTATGCGATATTGAGCTTTTGCAGGGCCTCTACGATTTCACCGGCTTCCCTGTCCTCCATACCGGAAAACAGGCTCGCGTATTCAGTCTTATTAGCCCAAACCACAACGGCGATCGCGATCGCCGCCGAAAACAGAATGGCGGCTATCAGACCGATTTGCCGGCCACGCGGCATCTGCAACCAGGCGTGCAGCAGCGCCGACGGCTTCTCGCCTTGCAGGACCGCCGCCTGCCTTCCCGGTACCAGGTTCTTGCTTTCGATTTGACTGAGTTCCATTGGACGTCATCGTTTCCGACTACATGGGCATATTCATAACATCCTTGTAGGCCTCTACCAGCTTATTCCTGACCTGAACCATGGCTTGGAACGACAGGCTGGCCTTCTGAAGCGAAATCATCACTTCGGAGAGACTTGCGTCGGTCGCGCCGGACTCGAATGCTTCAGCCAACTTGTTGGCTTGCTGCTGTGTTTCGTTGACCTTATCGATAGAGTCCTTGAGCATGGCACTGAAGTCGGCTGGAGTACCGGTTGCAACCGCGGTGCCGTTGACCAGATCCCGCATCATGTGCATCTGCGTGAGAACTTTATTGATACCGATCTCGCTCATGGTAATGCCCGTTTTTTGTCACTGCCTCTACAGAAGCATGATTTGAGCCAAATTTGCACTGGCGTCCGGCATCCCCCATCTCGATGAGTTCCTGGCGAAGCGTCCGCATGCTGATTCCCGGAAACCTCGACGACGGGGCAGAAGTCCAGAGCGTCGCCGCATCAGCGGTTCGCCAAGAAACGGGCCTGCAATCGGGTAGATATCGGTAGAAGGGGCGAGCGAATTCGATGAGGCGTTACCGGGTTATCCAAGCGGTCAACTGCCGCCTCCAGGATAATTGGCAGGTCCGGATTCGGAAGAGCGTCAAATGAGTGTCGTTTCCTCGCCTCGCAAGCCGTATTTACGGAGTTTTTCGACCAGGGTGGTCCGCCGCATCCTGAGAAGATTGGCGGCATGTGCCACGACTCCGTTGCACTCGTCCAAGGCCTGCTTGATCAAGGCGCATTCCAGGTTATTCAGATGCTCACGCAAATCCAAGCCGTCTCCCGGCAGCCGTGTAAGTCCGAGCCCACCTTCCGGGGATATGCTTTCCGCGTCCGGTTCGTGCGCGAATGCGGCGTCTTCCGGCTTGACGAACTGCTGGAATTTTTCCGGCAAGTCAGGCGCGTCGACTACACCATTCGGATATAGGATAGCCAGACGCTCGATCAGGTTAGCCAATTCCCTGACATTGCCGGGCCAGTGATATCGCTGCAGAACCCGGAGAGCAGCGGGCGTGAGGCGCATGTCCCCCCGCTTCTCGGCCTTGAGACGGGCGGTCAAGTCCTCGACCAAGGCCGGTACGTCCTCCAGCCGCTCGCGTAAGGACGGCACCTCTATGGGAAAAACGTTGAGGCGGTAATAAAGGTCTTCTCTGAACCGGTTGCGACCGATTTCCTCTTCCAGATCACGATGGGTGGCGGCTACGATGCGGACATCGCACTGTATGGTCTTGTTGCTGCCGACCCGTTCGAAGCAGCGCTCCTGCAGGACCCTTAAAAGCTTGACCTGCATGGATAATGGCATGTCGCCGATTTCATCCAGGAATAGCGTACCGCCTTCGGCCAATTCGAAACGCCCTTGCCGGGAGCTGAGCGCTCCGGTAAAGGCGCCCTTCTCGTGGCCGAAAAGCTCGCTTTCCAGCAATTCTCCCGGAATGGCGCCGCAATTCACGGGTACGAACGGTTTGCTCCGGCGGGATGAGTAATAGTGTAAATGGCGAGCAATCACCTCCTTGCCGGTACCCGACTCGCCGAGGATCAGAACCGTCGCATCGGACGGGGCCACCTGTTGAATCAGCTTGCGCGTTCGTTGCACGGCCTTGCTGGCGCCGGTCAAGCTGCGGAATAGCTCGGATGGACGGACGTTTACCGCTTCCGGAGCTTCCCGGCCGACCTTTTCGAGGCAAACACTCAGCGCCGAGTAATTGGTAGGCCAAGTCAATACGGAGGTAGCTCTGCTTTCCAACCCCATCGGCAGCGATTTGACCGCCGCGGCGTCCATTACGAGAACGAGCGGAGCCTGCCGGTAAAGTTCGACGATCCGCAAAACGACCGTTTCGATATTCCCGTCCACGCAGAGGAAAATAGCGTCGAAATCCGGTTCCGGGCCGTCTACGAGGGCATCCAAATCGCATGCGACGACCTCACACTCGAGGAACCGGAGAATTATCTTCAGTTCGGAACATAAGGCACTGTCGTTTTGAACTAATAAAATTCGGCGCAAGCCCATCGAGTCTGCTCTCCACCGACCCGATATAGACCCAAGAGTCAAGCGGTTCGGACGGTTTGGTAAATTTGCAACAGCGAACGGGTTGAAAGTTTAGCCGTCAAAATATCGTCGTCAACGGACCGTCTTTTCAACCAAAATTCGATAGACGTCAATTCAGCGAGCCGGAAATAGCGGTATAAGCTATTTTTATCCGGTTAGGGCTCGCGAGTCGCCAATCGGCGACACAAATATTAGCATGGCAGGACCGAGACGCGGGAATAACGTGTATACTTTTGGCAACAATCGATTTATGTATCAAGGCGAATTTTTTAATGGCCAAGTTAACGCTGACTTTCAAAGGCCAATCTCTCCAGACGATCACGCTTAAGCCCGGCGAGATCAGGATCGGCCGCGATCCGTCTAATGCTCTGCATATAGATAGTTTGGCCGTTGCTCCTGTGCATGCGATTATCGAGTCCACCGGAGAGCAGACCATCATTCGCGAAGTCGACGTCGAATTTCCCGTTTTCGTCAATGGCAAGAAAGTTGTCGAGCATGCACTCGGTCATGGCGACAAAATCACCATCGGAAAACATGTGGTTTTCTACAACAAGGACGATATTTTCGGATCGGAACGGCTTGAGGATCTTGAACAGGAGCCGGAAGTTTGGACGGAAACCGACGCCAAATATTTCAACGGCAGCCTGCAAGTGTTGAGCGGACGGCAGATCGGACTGGTCATACCGTTGAAGAAATCCCTGGTTCGCCTCGGAAAAGAAGGATCCGGGGTAGTCGTCATCGCGAAGCGCAAGAACGGGTACTTTATCTCGCCTTTGGCGGAGGGTACGTCCCTGAGTGTCAACGACCAACCCGTAAAGGATGAAGCCGTGCTGTTGAATGACGGCGATCTCATCAAGGTCAATGAATCCCTGATGCAATTTTTTCAAGAGTAACTGCTCGGAGCCGATTAATGCCCAGCATCAGGCGTTCGGAAAAACGCCACTTTCATCGCATAGCCCATGATGCGCCTGCGACACTCTTTCACAAAGACGAAGGCTTTCCATGCAAGATCGCGGACCTGTCCCTTAAGGGCTGTCTCGTCGAGCTCGATACCGACCTTCCCATGGATGCCGGCGAAATTTACGAGCTTCGCATCGACCTGAACGGAACGGTTCGAATCCTGATGGGAGTATCCCTGGCCCACCGTAGCGGAAAGAAAATCGGCCTCGTTTGCCGGGAAATCGACCTGGACAGTATCGCTGCGCTGAAACGCTTGGTCGAACTGAATTTGGGCGACGAGGAACTGCTTGAGCGTGATTTGCAGGCTTTGGCCTCGAGTTCGAACGATTGAGTCGTGCGACTACAGCGCGGCCAAAGCGTCACGCAGGCTTTTCACCGGTACTATCTCCAGATTCTTTATCCCGCCTTTCGAGATATTTTTGGGGGGCGCCAGGGCATGAGTAAAACCGTGTTTTGCGGCTTCCTTCAGTCGCTCCTCGCCGTTTTGAACCGGTCGGATTTCACCATTGAGCCCCAACTCTCCGAACACTATCCAGTCCTTCGGAATCGGACGATCCCGGTAGCTGGACACGACCGCCAAGGCCACCGCGAGATCTCCCGCGGTTTCGGTAAGCCGTAGCCCGCCCACCATATTGACGAAAACATCCTGGTTGAACAGCGGGATGCCTCCATGTCTGTGGAGCACCGCCAGCAGCATGGCCAGCCGATTCTGTTCCATCCCGACGGCGACCCGGCGCGGCGTCGGCGAGTGGGATTCGTCCACCAGTGCCTGAACTTCCACCAGCAGCGGTCGACTGCCTTCGCGCATGACCATCACCACGCTTCCGGGCGCCTCTTCGTCACTTCGCGACAAGAACAGTGCCGACGGATTCCGGACTTCCCTGAGCCCGGTCTCCGTCATGGCAAACACGCCCAACTCGTTGACCGCGCCGAAACGGTTCTTGAAGGCGCGAATGACCCGGAATCGGCTGCTCGAATCGCCCTCGAAATAAAGAACGGTGTCGACCATGTGCTCCAGCACGCGGGGCCCCGCCAGAGCGCCTTCCTTGGTGACATGACCCACCAGAAAGACCGTCGTCGGCGTCTGTTTGGCGTAGCGGACCAATTGCGCGGCGCACTCCCTCACCTGGGCCACGGAACCCGGCGCGGACTGCAGGACTTCGCTGAAAGTGGTTTGAATCGAATCGATGACCAGAACGTCCGGCCGGCTCTCCGAGGTGACTGAGAGAATTCGCTCCAGCGAGGTTTCGGCGATGATCTGTACACCGGCGCAGGCGAGCCTCAGCCGCTTGGCGCGGAGGCTTACCTGCCGGATGGATTCTTCCCCGGTCACATAAAGTACCCGCTGGTGTTTGCTCAAGGCGGTGAGCGTCTGCAGCAACAGTGTCGATTTGCCGATACCGGGATCGCCGCCGATCAGAATGGCGGAGCCGGTAACCAGCCCGCCTCCCAAAACCCTGTCGAACTCTTCGATGCCGGTCGGCGTTCGAAGGATTTCCTCGGCTTCGACTTCCGCAAGCGAAACGGGAGACGCGCTTTCTCCGGCTCCGGCATATCCGGCGAACCGCGAAGCAACCGGCGCCCCCCGATCCTCCACGCCTTCCACCATGGAATTCCAAGCCGTGCAGGCCGGACACTGCCCGGACCATTTGGTTTGGGCGTGACCGCACTCCGTGCAGCGAAATACGATCTTTCGATCTTTAGCACGGCTTACTGCCACGGTTCGCCTCCGCCGGCCAAGGATTTTACAAACCGACACAGATGCCCGACAGTATCGCGAAAGCGGAACTCGGGGTCGCTGATCAAAGCCGGCGCACGGCGCATGTATCGGAACGTCTCTTGTTTTTGCCCGGGCGGCGCTGGAAAAAAGTGTTCGGAAATCAACTTATTCATGATCGATTTAAGACCCGTAAAATTCGACGGCAGTTCACGGTCGATATACGATGCGGTAAATCGCGCCGGCCTTATCATCGGATACCAGAATTGCCCCGTCAGGCATCTCCAGAATATCCACCGGCCGACCGAGCACCTTGCCATCGGGTTTTAACCAGCCGTCGGCAAAAACTTTATCGCCTATCGGTTTGCCATCCTGAAATTCAACGACGACGACACGATAGCCGATCGGTGTGCTTCGGTTCCATGAACCGTGCTGAGCGACGAACAATCGGCCTCGGTATTCGGCCGGAAATTGCTCGCCGCGATAAAAGCGCACACCCAGCGGCGCGACATGCGCCGGATATGCCCATGCGGGCGGTTCGAACTCTGCGCAGGATTTGTCCTTGCCGAAAGACGGATCGGGAATATCCTTGCCGTGGCAGTACGGGAATCCGAAATGAAGCCCCGGCTTCGGCGCGTGATTCAGTTCGTCGGGCGGCCTGTCATCTCCCAGCCAATCGCGTCCGTTGTCGTTCAGCCACAGCTCTTTTGTATCCGGGTGCCAGTCGAAACCGACGGAATTGCGTAGCCCTCGAGCGTAAACCTCGAGGTTGGAACCATCCTTGTCCAGTCGGGTGAGCGTCGCGTAGACCTCCTTCTCCGAAAGACAAACATTGCACGGTGCGCCTACCGGGGTGTAAAGCTTCCCGTCGGGTCCAACGCGGAGATATTTCCAGCCGTGGTGAACGTCCTCGGGGAAACGGTCGAAAACGACCTCCGGTTTCGGAGGATTCGACAACGAACGCGCGATGCCCTTGAACTTCAGGATGCGTGGAACCTCGGCGACATACAGGTCACCGTCGGCAAAGGCGACGCCGTTCGGCATGTTCAAGTCGGAAGCCAGCACGTACACCTGTTCGGCTTTGCCATCCCCGTCCCCATCACGTACGGCGTAGACCTTACCTTCTTCCATAGTGCCCGCGTAGACGGTGCCGTCGCTCCCCAAGGCCAAAGACCTGGCGTTTGGCGTCCGGTCGGTATAGATCGAGATGTGAAAACCGGGAGGGAGCTTAATCTCGCTGAGCAATCCCTCGGCGCGGTTGTCGCTGCAGGCGGTCAGGCCGAGCGCAAGCATTGCGAGCTTTAGCCAAGAATGTTTCTGTACGTTCATGACATCTCCCTCGATGAACCGAACGGATGATACGGAGGTTGTTGGGCAAAAATGTACAAATGGCAAACCACTTGATTTTTAACGCTTCGCCTCCAAATATGGTAACACTCAGGAAATTTCACAGGTTATCGAAAACCATGCGCATATTTCTCTTTCTGCTTACTAATGCCGCAGTACTGCTGCTAATCAGTATCGTCTTTCACGTTCTGGGGCTGGGCGATTTTCTCAGCCGGCGCGGGGTTCACATGAATCTCGACGGCTTGCTGCTGATGTCCGCCCTCATCGGCATGAGCGGTTCCTTCATCTCGCTGATGATGTCGAAATGGATGGCCAAGCAATCCATGGGTGTGTACGTTATCGAGCAGCCGGCCAATCAGACTGAGCAGTGGCTGGTCGAGACGGTCCACCGCCATGCACGGCAAGCGGGCATCGGCATGCCCGAGGTCGGTATTTTCGATTCCCCGGAACCCAACGCCTTCGCGACCGGCATGAACAAGAACGACGCTCTTGTGGCTGTCAGTACCGGCCTCATGCGGCACATGAACACCGATGAGGTGGAGGCCGTGCTGGGACATGAGATCAGCCACGTAGCCAATGGCGATATGGTTACCCTAGGGCTCATTCAGGGCGTGGTAAACACTTTCGTCTACTTTTTTGCCTCGATCGCAGGACATCTCATCGACCGCGTCGTGTTCCGTTCGGAAGACGACCGTGGCGGCTATGGACCCGCCTATTTTTTGACGCAAATCGTCGCGCAAGTATTCCTCTCCATCCTTGCGACGATGGTAGTCATGTGGTTCTCGCGCTGGCGCGAGTTTCGCGCCGACGCCGGCGGCGCCCGGCTGGCCGGTCAGAGCAAGATGCTCGGGGCGCTGCAGGCCTTGCAGCGTGCTCATGACCATAGAGATCTACCGGGCGAATTCGCGGCTTTCGGCATCAACGGCGGTTTGGGCTACGGCTTCAAGAAGCTCTTCATGAGTCACCCGCCCCTGGAAGAACGCATCGCCGCGCTTCAGAATCTGCGTTAACGTAAAGTGCCCTACCCGCCTGCTCAAGGAATTCCTACGGGCGGGCTTTTTTTGTTGACCAGCGGTGCTACAGTCATGAACGATGAATGGGCGAATCTACTGAGAGAAAGCCGTGCAAACCCTAAGCTGCCGCTAACGGCTACACGCAACGCATTCTGCGGTCTGGCCGATTTAGGCTTGTTGCGGGTTTGCGGAGATGACGCGGGAATTTTCCTGCAGGGTCAATCGACCTGCGATGTTGCCGCACTGAAACCCGGCGAGTCTCGTCCCGGTGCCTTTTGCAATGCCAAAGGCCGAGTGATTGCAAACTTCAACATGATTCGACAGGGCGAATGCTATTACCTTGTCTTGCCGGCCGATCTGGCCGAGACCATACGCAAGCACCTTAGAATTTTTGTCCTGAGATCGAAGGTTTCCATAGAGAATCTGACGCCGCGCCGAGGATTCATCGGCCTCTTCGGAGCCGGTGTCACGCTTCCCGAGGGTTCTGTTTCAGACCAAAGCGGCAACGTTTTGACCATGCCCGTCGGCCAACTTGCCGAACGCACTCTGATTGCCGCCGAAACTGCGACGGCCAGGCGAATATGGCAGTATCTCCAGTCGTCACCGGATTACGTGCCGGTCAGCCCCAGTGCCTGGCGCTTAAAGAATATCGAAGAAGGGCTTCCGGGCGGAACGCGGGCGACTAGCGAGGAGTTCCTGCCGCAAATGCTAAATCTCGATCTTCTCGGCGGCATCAGTTATCGCAAGGGCTGCTATACGGGCCAGGAAGTCGTGGCGCGCACGCACTTTCTCGGACATCTTAAGCGCCGAATGTTCCGACTCCGCACGTTCGGCGATCGCGAACCGGGACCGGGCGACCCGCTCTATCAGGGGGACGTTGCGGAAGGGCAGCGCATCGGGCTTGTCGTTACAGCAGCACCGGAGTCGGAGCAGGCATTTCAACTGCTGGCGGTTCTGCCACTCGACCGGACCCGAAGTACTTCGCTCCGACTCTTTCGACCCGATGGTCCCGCCGTCGAATTTCTGACTATGCCCTATACTTTCGACGTTCCATAACCGAAATCCGCGTAGAGTTGTGTCAACATGGATCTCAGAAACGAGCAGGTTTTTCTCGATTACATCAAAGCCGCTATCGAGAACGATAAGTTGCAACTGCCGACGATCCCGGAAGTCGCTCTCAAGGTGCGCCAGGTGATCAGCAAGGACAATGTATCGGACGCCGAGATAGCAAGAACGATTTCATCCGATCCGGCGCTTTCCGCACGGCTCCTGCACGTTGCCAACAGCCCGCTCTACCGTGCGAGACAGAAAATCGACAGTCTTCAGGCCGCCATCACCCGAATGGGACACAATACCATCCGCAGTTTGGTGGTAAACCTGGCGATAAAACAGGTTTTCAGGCCTTCTTCCTTTTTGTTGGAAAGCCACTTCCACGACATCTGGCAACATAGCCTGAACGTGGCGGCGGTAAGCCGAGCCCTGGCGCTGCGTGCCCGTCCGCTGGATCCTGACCAGGCCATGCTTGCCGGACTCATCCATCAGATCGGTAAACTGCCGATTCTCACCCTGGCGGAAAAATTTCCCGAATTGCTGGAAGATCAGTCCGTGCTGGAAAGCCATCTCGACAATTTGCATACGCAGATCGGCAAGATCATCATGGAAACCTGGGATCTTCCAGATGGTTTGAGCCGGGCAGCCTGGGAATACAGAAATTTCCGCCGGCTCGCCAGCCCCGCTCCGGATTACGTGGACCTGGTGCAGGTCGCCTACCTGGAAAGCATCATGGGCCAGAGGCCAGCACCCGACGTTGCTCTATCGGAAGTTCCGGCCTTCACCAGGCTCGGGCTGGATCCCGCAATCGAAGTTCTGGAGATCGAAGGGGTCGCGCTCGAAGTCGAAGAGGCCCAGCAATTGTTTGCCTAAAGCCGGAAGATGCGGTAGCGCGCACCGAGCCGATGGTTTCAAGTCGCATGAGGCGGTGCAGACGCCAGCCATTCGTGCCATACCGCCATGCCTACCGCCAGTATGACGGGCCCCAGGAATAAACCGATAAAGCCGAAGCTGGCCAATCCCCCCAGGACTCCGAACATCACCACCACGAACGGAATTCGGGTGGTGCGGCTGATGACGAGTGGGCGGACCAGATTGTCAATCCAGCTCACCACCAGCGACCCCCAAAGGAACAATACCACTCCTGCCCAGTAATCGCCGTTAAGCACGAGCCACAGGCTGGTGCCCGCCCAAACCGCCACTGTCCCGAACGGGATCAGTGCGAAAAACGAGGTAAATGCGGCAAGCAGGACCGGCGCCCTTATACCGACGATCCAGTACCCAATTCCAGCCATGACCCCTTGGGCTATGGCTGTCAGTACGATCCCGTAAACGACCGCCTTAATCGTGACTTCGGCGGTGGAAAGGTACTCGTCCGCGCGTTCGCCCAAAGCCAGCAGCAAGCCCTGGCGGACCTCGTAAATCAAGCGCTGGCCGTCGCGGTAGACGAAAAACATCAAGAATACGGTGAAGAAAAGTTTTGCGCCCAGGTAGCCGACGCCTTCCACCATGCCCAGGACTTTTCCGGAAAGCCCGGTGAGCCAGGGCAGCACGTACCGCCGCATCAAGCCCTGCAAGTCCTCGAACTGATCAAATATGAACTGGAGCTCGGCACCGATAATGGGAATTCGGCCGAGCCATGCGGGCAGTTCCGGCTTTTGGTCCAGCCAGGCGGGAAGGCGCAGAAAAAACTCGACCATTTCGGCCTGAAGAACGATGGTCAGCCCGATGAACGGAATAACCAGCAGAGCCGCAAGGAGCAAAGTCATGCCGAGCGCGCTGAGGCTGTTGCGCCCTTCCAGTATGCGGGTAAACCGGACGTGGAGAGGCCATGTCGCATAAACCAGGATCACGGCCCAGCCGATCGGCTCCAGGAAAGCGCTCATGACCTGAAAGATCAAGAACAGTAGTGCGCTCAGGAAAAAGCCGAGTGTGATTACGTGCAGAACTCTGTTGATGGCGACTTTCTCCGCGGCGTTAGTTCATCCTGCGGGCGTTGAATAACCCGCCGTCGGTCGACGATCCCTTGGCGACGCCCCCCTGGCCGAAAGCATGGACTGACTTAATCCTGCCAACGAACCCATGCCTTCGGCAAACCTTCTGCGACAATAATGCGCCGGCACATCCGTATGGACTGACCCCATGCAAACGAGACGTCAAACCGGACAAAAATCAGGACGGCTCTTGATAGCCGCCTTCGCGGCAGGATACGAAGAAACGTCGCAATTCCCCATCGAGTCGAAGCGCCGTCAATTCTCCGCCCCAGAGGCAGCCGGTGTCGATACTGTAAACGCCGTCGCCCGCATAAAACCCGAGCGTCGACCAGTGACCGAAAACGAATCGAGCATCGGTGCTTTTCCGCCCCGGCACCTTGAACCACGGCATCAGATGGGGCGGTTGTGTGCCGGGGGCGCCTTTCTCCTTGAAATCGGTGTGCCCGTAGCGATCGCAGTAGCGGACACGGGTAAAACAATTGGTAATGAAACGCAGCCGCTCCCAAGCCTGCAAGGTTTCCGACCAGAGATCGGGCTGATCGCCGTACATATGCCGAAACAGCTCGACGAAACCCTCTCCCCGCAGACAGTCCTCCACCTCCCCGGCATGGCGCTCGGCATCCTCGGCGCTCCACTGTGGCGGCAAGCCGGCGTGAATCAGGTAAAATCCGTTCTCCCGATGCAGCAACGGGCGATGACGCAGCCAAGCCAGAAGAATATCCCGGTCGGGAGCGCACAGGACATCGGCGAAGGTATCCTTGCGCTTTGTCGACGACACGCCGTGCGCCACCGCGAGAAGATGCAGGTCGTGATTGCCGAGCACGCTGACCGCCCCGTCGCCCAGGGATCGTATGAACCGCAAGGTCTCCAGCGACTGCGGGCCGCGGTTGACCAGGTCACCGGTGAACCAGAGCCGGTCCGCGGCCGGGTCGAAACGGATCCGCTCCAAAAGGCGCTGTAGTTCGGCGAAGCAGCCTTGGACGTCGCCTATTGCATATATGGCCATCTGATCAGTGCAAGGTGCGTGGAATCGCCAAGGTAAATGACGGTATTTCGGCATCAAAATGCTGTCCGTCGTCGGCAACCATCTGGTATTCGCCGTGCATCGTGCCTACCGGCGTTTCGATCATAGCGGCACTGGTATAGCGGAACGATTCGCCCGGAGAAAGATGAGGCTGTTCGCCTACGACCCCTTCGCCGCGGACTTCCTGTACCTTTCCGTGCGCGTCGGTGATGATCCAGTGGCGGGACACCAATTTGGCCGGTATGTCGCCCGCGTTGTGGATAGTGATGGTATAAGCGAATACGTAGCGGTTCGATTCCGGTGACGACTCCGCTTCCAGATAATCGGTTACTGCGTCGATAGCGATACGATATTTGTTGTTCATGGTGTGGACTATGGTTACGGACAGATGTTTTTTGCCGATAGTTTAAACGGTAGAGCGTCCTTCAAATACCCTCGGCAAACGTGTACGCGTTCGATCGCGGCTGCGACGGGTGGCGTACCTCGCCCGATTCGGGAAATTACGCCAACATCTTTCGGATCAAACCGGATTTCGCTATGTTAAAAAAAGCCCTGTTCGCTCTCCTACTGTTCGCTTGGGCAATCGCTGCGCTCGCGGAAGATCGGAATCAAGCCTTGTTCGCCGCCGCGGCATCCGGGCAGCTCGAACGACTGGATTCGCTCCTGGAACGAGGCGCGGATGTCAACAGCCGGAACAGCGCCGGCCGCACCCCGCTGATGGCGGCTGCGTTCTCCGGCAATGTCCGGGTAATCAGAAAGCTGTTGGCTTTCGGCGCCGATCCCAACGTGATGGACCAAAGAGGCGTAACCGCGCTGGCGGAAGCCTCCGCGCAAGGTTACGAGGAAGCCGTCAAGGCATTGATCGCCGGTGGAGCGGACGTTTTCGCCAAGGAAAAATCCGGGCTTACCCTTATCGAAAGGGCAAGAAAAAGCGGTCATGAGCGGATTGCGGCGATACTGGAAAAAGCGGCAATGATTAAACCCGTCTCGGCAGGCACTACGGATGACGAATCTTCCGCAGACAAAAAACCGAACGATTTCAATAACTAAACGGACAGAAGAACCAAGAGGACAGGATCGTGCACATTCATATTTTGGGCATTTGCGGTACGTTTATGGGTGGCTTGGCAATCATGGCCAAGCAGATGGGCCATCACGTCACAGGGTCCGATCAAAACGTTTATCCTCCCATGAGCACCCAACTCGAGGAGCAAGGCATCGCGCTCATGAAGGGCTACAGCCCGGCGAATCTGGAGCCGGCTCCCGATCTGGTCGTTGTAGGCAATGCCATATCGCGGGGCAATCCGGAAATTGAAGCGGTTCTCAATCGAGGGTTGGCTTATACTTCCGGTCCACAGTGGCTTTACTGTTACGTGCTGAAAAGCGCCTGGGTGCTGGCGGTAGCCGGAACCCACGGCAAAACTACCACGTCCAGCATGCTTGCGTGGATTCTCGAAAGCGCGGGACTCAAGCCCGGGTTTTTGATCGGAGGCGTTCCGCTCAACTTCGGCTTGTCGGCACGTCTCGGCGACGGCCGGTTCTTCGTCGTCGAAGCCGATGAGTACGACACGGCATTTTTCGATAAACGCTCCAAGTTCGTACATTACCGTCCACGCACAGCCGTCCTCAATAACCTCGAATTCGACCACGCCGATATCTTTTCCGACCTGGCGTCTATCCAGCGCCAGTTTCACCATTTGATACGCAGCATTCCCGGAAACGGTCTCGTCATTGCGCCGGAGATGGATGAAAACCTTGGCGAGGTGCTGCAAATGGGCTGCTGGACACCGGTCGAAAAAACCATACTGGAACAACGCTCCGAGAACGCGGTATGGCAGGCCGACCTGCTGGCGCCGGACGGCAGCCGGTTCGGGCTTAACCACGGCGGGCGGCCGTGCGGGATCGTGGAATGGAACCTGACGGGTCGCCACAACGTAATGAACGCGCTTTCCGCTATCGCCGCGGCACATCACGCGGGCGTCAGCCCCGAAGAAGCCGCGGTTGCGCTGAGTTCATTCAAGAACGTCCGCCGCCGTCTCGAGGTACGGGCATGTATCGACGGGATCACGCTTTACGACGATTTCGCCCATCACCCCACGGCCATCGCTACGACACTGGAAGGCCTGCGCGCCCGCGTCCATAACGCACGCATCATCGCCGTTCTGGAACCCAGGTCCAATACGATGCGCATGGGCGTTCATGCGGACACGTTGGCCGAGTCCCTAAAAACCGCCGATCAGTCCATCATATTCCAGCCCGAAGACCTCGGCTGGGACGCGGAGCAGGCAATCCGGGGCGCCAAGCGTGTCGCCGTATACCGATCGCTCGATGCCATTATCGATCGACTGACCAAGGACACTCGCCCCGGAGATCACGTGGTTTTCATGAGTAATGGGAGCTTCGGCGGAATTCACCAGAAAGTCGAAGACGCATTGCGCGCAGCCTTCGTCGGGAGCGCTGCTCTCTCGGTCGGCGCATGAGAGCTCCGCACGAAGTGCCGTTTGACATGCCGGCTTGCCAATGAGGCCGGTTGGCACCGGTACGAACTGTTGCGTAGTTCCGGATAGAACCAATGATTGTCCAATCGAAACTATTGGATATGGACATTGAGAGCCCATCTCGGTAAACCGTTCGCCCTGAGCCTGTCGAAGGGTGGAACGTACTGAGATGGGCTCTTAGTCTCGTCGTTTCACGGCGATTCATGAAGCGGGAGCATCGCAACACGTAACGGGTGCGACGTTCAGAGGTACGGAACACTTTGCATCGAAGGAACGAAACGTGTCGCCCTGCATGAATGACCGACATCGTCCCCGAAAATCGCCTCTGGCGGCGTTCGTTCTCGCGAGCGTTCTCGAGCTTGGCGTTTTTGGCGGCTGCCGGGAAGAACGGGGCCTAGGCGAATTTCGGCAGGCTCCGCCGGCGGGACAAACGCCTACCGGCGCGCCCATGGTCGATTTGCGGCCCGGCCCCGAGATGCCGGAGCTGCCGCGGTCCCGAAATCCCTTCGCCGGAGACCGCCAGGCCATCGCCGACGGCGAAGAGCTTTGGAACTGGTTCAACTGCTCCGGCTGTCATGCCGGTGGCGGCGGTGGAATCGGGCCGCCGCTCATGGATGATGAGTGGATCTACGGCCGGCACGACGACAACCTGTTCGCCAGCATCGTCGAGGGCCGGCCAAACGGCATGCCGGCTTACGGCGGGCGGATTACCGACGTGCAGATCTGGCAACTCATCGCCTATATCCGTACCCTGCAGCCCGAGTATGCACCGGCCGGCACCCCGGAGCCGCGCCGTCGCGAGTCGGAGGACGAAAACGGGAAATCTCCCGGCGAGCAGGAACGATGAACAAAGGCGCATGGAATCCGAGCCGGAGCGGGGGAGCACGATGCCGGATGAAGCGGGTCGTCCTTCCGATTTTCGTCTTGCTGTTCGGCGGCTGTTCCGGGGTTCAGGATGCCACCAATCCGGTCAGCCCACAGGCGCGAATGCTGGCCGACCTCTGGTGGGCCATGTGTATCGTGGCCACGCTGATTCTGCTGGCGGTCATGGTCGCGCTTCTGACGGGCGTTTGGCGCTCGCGGGGCCGACGCGGGGAAGCGCCCCTGAATCGGCGCCAGAGCCGCAATCTGGTGCTGGCCGGCGGCGTGACCCTGCCGGCTATCGTACTCCCGATGGTTTTGATTTCCAGCGTGACCATCCACGGCAAACTGGCGTCCGGTCCGCCGGACGACGCGCTGACCGTGGAGGTGATCGGACGCCGCTGGTGGTGGGAGATCCGTTACCTTGACAAAGGGAATAGAGCGGTCGCGGTCACCGCCAACGAAATCCATATCCCGGTCGGACGGCCGGTGAAATTTTTGCTCAGGTCAAGGGATGTCATCCACAGTTTCTGGGTCCCCAATCTTGCCGGCAAGGTGGACCTGATACCGGGCCAGACCAATACCGCCTGGCTCACCGCCGACCGTGCCGGGGCGTTTCGAGGCCAATGCGCGGAGTTCTGCGGCGTACAGCATACGAACATGGCGTTTTGGGTGGTGGCCGAGCCGCCCGAGATCTTTTCGAACTGGCTGGCGCGGGAAAGCGGGCCGGCGATCGAACCCTTGGATCCGGTCGTCGCGAGGGGACAGCAGGTCTTTCTCTCATCGGCCTGTACGATGTGTCACGCAATCCGCGGCACCGCCGCCCGCGGTCAAGTCGCGCCGGATCTGACCCATTTGGCCAGCCGGAGAACACTGGCGGCGGGCATCCTGCCCAACAACCGGGGTAATCTGGCCGGCTGGATTCTCGATCCCCAGCATATCAAGCCGGGAAACAGGATGCCTCCCATCAATTTCGACGCCGACAGCCTGCATCCCTTGTTGAGTTATCTGGAGAGCCTGAGATGAAACGCGGATTTCACACGCGGCCGCCGACAAGGGATTGCCGGCCTACGAAGCTTGGCGCTTGTTCCGGTCTACCCGCTTGCGCCCGAAGCAGGTCGGGAATCCTTTCCCGACAGCCTCGGGACAGGCTCTATGTTCGCGACAAGACGAAATGGGCGTGCCCATGACCACCAGGACTGAAACGGACCGGCCGGGAGTCACGGAACAGGCGTCGGAGCGACCGGCGATGTCTCGCAAGGCGCAGGAACTCGACCGGACCTGGTATTCCGCGTCGGGCTTCGTCGGCTGGTTCACCCAGGTGAACCACCGCATCATCGGCACGCGCTTCATCGTGACTTCCTTCATTTTTTTCCTGATGGCGGGAATCGAAGCGCTGCTTCTGAGAACCCAGCTCGCGGTGCCGGAAAACTCGTTTCTCACGCCCGATCACTTCAACCAGCTTTTCACCATGCACGGCTCGAGCATGATGTTTTTCTTCGCCGTGCCCATGATGGAAGGACTGGGTATCTACGTCGTGCCGCTCATGATCGGGACCCGCGACATGGCTTTTCCCCGCCTGAACGCTTTCGGCTATTACGTCTACCTGATCGCCGGAGTGACGCTCTACGCCGCGGGCTTTCTGGGCCATGCGCCGGACGGCGGCTGGTTCGCCTACGTGCCGCTGACCTTGCCCCAATATTCGCCCGGACTCGGTCTGGACTTCTGGGCGACGATGATCACGTTCATCGAAATCTCCGCGCTGGTGGCGGCGGTGGAACTGATCGTCACCGTATTCAAGCAGCGCGCACCGGGCATGTCGCTCAACCGGATGCCCTTGTTCGTATGGGCCATGCTGGTGACCATGTTCATGATCGTGTTCGCGATGCCGCCCTTGATGGTGGGCAGCGTCATGCTGGCCTTGGACCGCACTGTGAGCACCCATTTTTTCATGCCTTCAGGAGGGGGCGAGCCGCTGCTCTGGCAGCATCTCTTCTGGTTCTTCGGCCACCCGGAGGTCTACATCATCCTGGTGCCGGCGCTCGGCGTCATCTCCTCCATCGTCGTGACCTTCGCGCGGCGGCCGATCTTCGGCTATACCGCCATGGTCCTCTCGGTGGTGTCCATCGGTTTCGTCGCTTTCGGGCTGTGGGTGCACCACATGTTCACGACCGGCCTTCCGGCGCTGGGCGTGAGCTTCTTCACGGCCGCGAGCGTAATGATCGCCGTGCCGAGCGGCGTGCAGATATTCTGTTGGATCGCGACGCTATGGGGAGCGAAGCTGCGGATCGCGACACCGCTATTGTTCGTGCTGGGTTTCTTCTTCATCTTCGTGCTCGGCGGACTGACCGGCGTGATGGTGGCCTCGGTACCGTTCGATACGCAGGTCCACGACACCTATTTCCTGGTCGCGCACTTCCATTATGTCTTGATCGGCGGGGCGGTGTTCCCGGTGTTCGGCGCGATCTACTACTGGTTCCCCAAAATCTTCGGGCGCATGCTGAACGAGACCGCCGGCAAATGGAGTTTCGCGCTGATGTTCGTCGGTTTCAATCTGGGCTTTTTCCCGATGCACCAGCTCGGCTTGCAGGGCATGCCGCGCCGGGTCTACACCTATCTGTTCGACTCGGGGTGGTTCGAATTGAGCCTGCTGGCGACCATAGGCGCGTACGTCTTCGCCCTCGGCGTGCTCGTCACCGCGGTCGACGCCCTGCTGAGTTTCCTGCGAAAACCCGACGCACCGGACAACCCGTGGGGCGGCGATACCCTGGAATGGGCGACGCGTTCACCGCCGCCCAATTACAACTTCGAGGATATTCCCGTGGTGCGCGGCCGTTGGGCGCTATGGGAGCGCGGCGACGAGCCGGCGGGAGCGGTCACGGGACTCCACCCCGGACGACGCGAAGTGCTGGTCACGACGCTGCTCGATGCCGAGCCTCATGCCGTGGCGATTCTGCCGGGACCCACGATCTGGCCTTTCCTTGCCGCCGTCGCGGTGGCGGCGGGATTTCTCGGTTTCATCCGTCATCCGATCTGGTTCCCGATCGGCTTGCTGCTGACCTTCGTCGGATTCGTCGGATGGCTTTGGCCGCGCGCGGTCGGAGGTTCCGCCGAGGAGCAAGTCCGATGAACGCCGAAACCCGCTTCGATGCCGGCGAGCTTCCGCGTCTGCCCGCCGATTACAGAGCGCCCTTGTGGTGGGGCATCGTCGGTCTCATTCTGGTCGAATCGGTGGTGTTCGCCACCCTCATCACCAGCTATTTCTATCTCGGCATCGATCAGCCGGAATGGCCGCCGGCGGGCACCAAGACACCCGATCTGGTCAAACCGACCCTGGGCACGCTGGTGCTGATGGCCAGCAGCCTGCCGATGCACTGGGCGGACCGCGGCATCACCCGAGGCGACCAAACGGCCCTGCGCTGGGGGCTGTTGCTGAGTATCGCGCTAGCGGTGACGTTCTTGGTGCTGAAATACATCGAGTACAGCCAAAT
The DNA here is from genome assembly GCF_003584645.1 of Methylocaldum marinum. Taxonomy (GTDB): domain Bacteria; phylum Pseudomonadota; class Gammaproteobacteria; order Methylococcales; family Methylococcaceae; genus Methylocaldum; species Methylocaldum marinum. Next base: position 1,024,011 of record NZ_AP017928.1, on the reverse strand, counting down.
GGGGTACCGATGGTATACCCATTCCTACGGCTCCATTGCCTGGACCATCATCGGCTTTCACAGCACCCACGTGATCGCGCTGATCCTGAAAACGGTGGTGGTCAGCGCTCTCGCATGGATAGGCTATTTCAGCGAACGGCGCAGCCTGGCGGTGGTGGTCAACGGGATTTACTGGCACTTCGTGGTGGTAGTCTGGATACCGCTGTACGCCACGCTGTACTGGGTGCCACGAATTCTCAAGTGAGGTCTGAAAATGGTGGCGCAAGCCGATGCGGAACGCTATTTCTCGAAGCCCAGCGGTATCGCCGCGCTGTGGGCCGGTCTGCTCGCGGGTCCCGCCGCCTGGGCCTTGCACCTTCAAACCAGTTACAGCATCACGCCTTTCTTCCACGGCCCCGGGTCGACTCTGGCCCTGTATCTGGTGACTTTGGCGGCCCTGGCGATCGCCGCGGCCGGCGGCTTGATCGCCAGGCGGAATTGGCAAAGGGCGGGGGCCGCATGGCCCGGCGGAGAAGGCGGGGTGATCGCGCGGAGCCGCTTCATGGCGCTCTCCGGGATGATCATCAGCGCCTATTTCTTCGTGATCATCCTGGCGCAGGCCGTTCCGATCATGATTCTGCGCTCGTGAGGCCGGCCATGGCACGTCACCATATTGTAACCGTATTTTCTTCCCTGCTCTCGGCGTTCGGCGTCCCCGCATTAGCACAGGCTCACGACGGAAGTTCAGGGAGTTCGTCGATTCCCGGTTTTCAGTGGACGGCCTGGAATTTCGAGCCTTGGGTTTTATTCTGTCTTGCGCTGTCGGCCGGGTTGTTCACGGCCGGCTTGCGGCGGCTGTGGCCGAAAGTCGGCGCGGGCCGTCGGATGCTCGTCCGAAAAGCGCTGGCTTATACCGGGGGATGGCTGTTCGTCGCCATGGCGCTGGTCTCGCCTTTGGACCCGCTTTCCGATGTGCTGTTTTCGGCACACATGGTCCAGCACGAGATCCTGATACTACTCGCCGCGCCGCTGCTGGTACTGAGCCGTCCGATTGCCGTTGCCCTGTGGGCGTTTCCGCGCGGGTGGCGGAGATTTCTGGTGAGGTTTTTCAGCACCGGCTGGATCGGCCGCTTCTGGCGTCGCGCGACGGCGCCCTTCGCCGCCTGGGCAATACACGGTTTCGTCATCTGGACCTGGCACGCGCCGGTCTTTTTTCAGGCGGCGCTGAGACATGAGGACGTGCACACGCTGCAGCATCTGAGCTTTTTCGTTTCGGCACTGGTGTTCTGGTGGGCGATCATCCGCGGCGGCGAAGGGGCGAGAGGGTACGGGGCCGGGGTGCTATACGTGTTCTCCACGACGGTGCATACCAGCCTGCTCGGAGCGCTACTGACCTTCAGCCGCCAGCCGTGGTATCCGGCCTACGGCGGCTCGGCGGCGGCCGGATTGAGCGCGCTCGAGGATCAGCAGCTCGCGGGACTCATCATGTGGGTTCCCGCCGGCGCGATCTATCTGCTCATCGCCCTCGGGATGTTCGCCGCCTGGCTGGAAGCGGTCGGAAAAAGCGCGGGCGGCGCGGCAGTACGCTTCAGGGCCCCGCTGCCGAGAGGATAATGTCGTCGAGTACCGTCGAAACGATGAAGCCTTGATTTCGGCCATGGCCAAAACAAGCCTTCGATTGACGTTTCCGCCGTAGGATGGGTAGAGCGAAGCGAAACCCATCGGTGATGGGACGGGCTACAGCCTCGCGGCTGACCCGCCCTACGTGGAATGCGTCCGAGCGGAACGGGGCGTAATACAAGGAGGATTCGACATGGAGCAGCTAAAAACCGGTCAGAGTCCTGTGGCCTATGCTTTGCCCGGCAAGATCGGAATGATGTTGATCGCGCTCGGCGGTCTGGCCGGATGGCCGGGAGTCGGGTCGAGCCAGGTTCCCGAATCCGGGGCCCAAATGCAAGCCGTTCCGCCTGCCGAGGCGGAGGACGGCCAATGGACCATGCCGGCCAAGAACCATGCGAGCACCCGTTATAGCGGGCTCGACCAGATCACGCCCGGGAACGTCAAGGATCTCAAGCTCGCCTGGTCCTTTTCGACCGGCCTGAATAAGGGGCACGAGGCGGCGCCGCTGGTGATCGGCGATACGATGTACGTGGTCACGCCTTATCCCAATATTCTCTACGCGCTGGATCTCAAGGAAAAGCCGGGCGCGATGAAATGGAAATTCGAGCCGAAGCCGGCCGCTGCGGCGCAAGGGGTCGCCTGCTGCGATGTGGTCAACCGCGGTGCGGCCTACGCCGACGGCAAGATTTTTTTCAACACCCTCGACAACCATACTTTCGCGGTGGATGCGAAGACCGGAAAACAGGTCTGGAAGACTAAGCTCGGCGATATCAACCGGGGCGAAACCATGACCATGGCCCCTCTGGTGGTGAAGGGCAAGGTGCTGGTGGGCAACAGCGGCGGCGAATTCGGCGTGCGCGGCTGGCTCACGGCGCTGGACGCCGATACCGGAAGAATCGCCTGGCGGGCCTATACGACGGGTCCCGACAAGGACGTGCTGATCGGCCCGGAATTCAAGGCTTTCTATCCGGACGACAACGGCAAGGACCTGGGCGTCACGACCTGGCCGCCCGATCAGTGGAAGATCGGCGGCGGGGCCGTGTGGGGCTGGATTTCGTACGACCCGGAGCTGGATTTGATCTATTACGGCACCAGCAATCCCAGCCCGTGGAACTCGGAAATGCGGCCCGGCGACAACAAATGGACCTGCGGCATCTTCGCTCGCCGTCCCGCGACGGGCGCGGCGGTATGGGCCTACCAGTGGAGCCCGCACGATCTCTACGACTACGACGGGGTCAACGAGAACATCCTGGTCGATCTGCCGGTCGACGGCAGGGTTCGGAAGCTGCTTTTGCGCGCGGAGCGCAACGGCTATGTCTATGTCATGGACCGTGCTACCGGGGAAATCCTGTCGGCCGACCCGTTCGTGCCGACCAACGTCACCCGCGGCATCGATCTCGAGACCGGAAGGCCCATTCACGTCGACGAAAAGAAACCGCAGACGGGAAAAACCGTTACTGACATCTGCCCCGCGCCGCCCGGCGCCAAGGACTGGCAGCCCGCGGCCTGGTCGCCGCGGACGGAGCTACTCTACCTTCCGCACAATAACCTCTGCATGGACATCGAGGGATTGGAGGCGAACTATCTCGCCGGCACGCCCTACGTGGGGGCACGGGTGCACATGCACGCTGGACCCGGCGGGCGTCGCGGCGAGTTCACCGCCTGGGATCCCCTGAAACGGCAGGCCGTATGGAAGATCAAGGAGAAGTTCCCGGTGTGGAGCGGTGCGGTGGCGACCGCCGGCGACGTGGTGTTCTATGGCACCATGGACCGCTGGTTCAAGGCGGTGCACGCCCGCACCGGCGAGGTCTTGTGGCAGTTTCAGGTCGGCTCCGGCATCATCGGGCAGCCGGTGACTTACCGGGGACCCGACGGCAAGCAATATGTCGCGGTGCTGGCCGGCGTCGGCGGCTGGTCGGGTGCCATCGTGTCGGGCGGGCTGGACCCGCGCGACGGCACCGGCGCGCTCGGCTTTGTCAACGCCATGAAGGACTTGCCGGAACACACTACCCCGGGAGGGACGCTGTATGTCTTCGCCCTCCCGTAATGGCGTAGCGGTGCGTCCGGGAAACGGGATCGCCACGGTTTTCGTGTTGTGCCTGCTTGGAGCGTGCGCAGGCGGGAAGGAATCCGAAGTCATCGCCCTGACCGGCGGCAACCCGGAGCGGGGAAAGGCCGCCATCCGCGCCTACGGCTGCCCATCCTGCCATACTATCCCCGGCGTATTCGGCGCGGATGGCCTGGTGGGGCCTCCTCTCGGCGGAATCGCCAAGCGGGTCGCCATCGCGGGCGTTCTACCGAACACCCCGGAAAATATGATCCGGTGGCTGCAGAATCCTCCGGCCGTCAACCCCAAGACCTTGATGCCGAACATGAATATCCCGGAATCCGACGCGCGTGACATCGCGAGCTATCTCTACACGCTGGTCGATTGAAACGCGCGTGTGGCGGTATTGCCGGCTGTGGATCGTGCTTCTTTTGTGCGGATGCGCCGCCGAGTCTCGGTTAGCGGATGAATCCGGCGAAACCGGCGTCCATCCGGCGGCATCGTTTGGTCTGCAATTCGAGAATTTTCCGATCCGGTCTCAGGGAGCCCAATATGTAGGTCGGCGGTCCCTTCCCAATCGCGAACGGCATCTCCGGGAGCGCCAGTACAGCCTTTCCGACAAAGTCCTTTGCCGAACCGATAAGTCGGCAAGGGATTGCCGACCTACGTGCTTCCCGCCCGACACGAATCCGTATACCGGGATGAAAAACGCACTAGGCGAGGCGGGGCCGCTGCGGACGGCGGAGGGCTTGAATTGGAGCTCGGTGCTCGGCAAGGCCTACGCCGTCAGTTTTGGGAAAAGCGCCTTGCGCGGAGAGCGCTTCGGGCTTTTTACGAGCTCCGGGTTCCGTTTCGCCACCGGGCGGTGCACGGATTGTCCGGTGCCCGAGGCGGCGCTCTGGTATTTTCGCGACGAACTCATCGCCGTTCCGGATGGACTTCGACCGATCACCGGCACGGCGCTTTTCGAGCCGGAGCGGAACGAACTGCCTCATCCGCCGCTGGTCTGGATCGGCGCTCCCGAGACCGTCGAACACGCGACCCTGTCCGAAGACGGACGGTTTATCCGCGCACCGGCGGGTGAGATCGCGTTTGCGGTAACCCCGGCGATTCCCACCAATCGGGCCTATCTCGATCACGCCACCGTGGCTTTTCTTGCGAAACGGCCGCTGCGCATGCGAGGCGTCACGCTGAGCCATCGGGGGGCTCCGGTTTTCGTCGCCCGGACAATCTGGCCGGAAGATACCCGCATCGACATCGCCGGAGCCCGATTCGAGCCATTGAAAGAGCGGGAAACCTTAACCACCTTGATCCGCGCACAGACCGGGGGCGTAACCGGCACATTCGCCGCGTGGGTGTTATGGGAGCGTCACCTGGGACAGCCCCGCCGCTGGGCGGGCCGCCCGGTGCTCGCCTTCGTGCTCGACGGCGCCCAGGGCGACGACGACGGCGCGCACGGCGGTCATCTCGCGCCCGCCACCGGGATATTGGGGCCGCAAGGAGAATGGAGCGACTGGCTGGCCGCCAACTTCTATCCCATAGACGACAAAAACGCAAAAGGCATACTCTCGGCCATGGTGCCGATGGATAATTACCTCGCGGACCTGAACAGCGGCCAGGCCTGGTACCGCCCGAACTACATGCTCGTCGCGGTCATGCGCGACTCCCGAATTCCGCGCCGGGTGCAAGCCGCCTTGCAACAGGTCCTACACGGTTATTACTGCCATGTCATCGGCTACGACCGGGCCTCCAACAACAGCACCGCCCTGGTCATCGATCCCTTGCGCTGGCTGGGCTGGCACATTCCGGACACCGGCCCGACCGGTTATCTCGCCGCCGCGGCCGCTTTTCCCGTGGCGGCTCTGATCCAGATGAGTCTTTCCGGCGGCAGGGACGTGTTTCGCATGCTCGCCGCGGAGAAGACCCGGCTCGTCCCCAGAGAGGCCTTCGAGGCGATCGGCCATGACCTGCTCGATCTCGTCGAGAGAAGCGTTCCGACGCGAAAGCTGACCTCGTTCGAGCGCATGCTCGCGGCCGATACCGAAGCGGTGTTGTTTGTCCGGATACCGCAGATTCCGTCCGACCGCCGCTTCGGAACCTATCCGGCGGGTTCCCTGACGGAACTGGCCGGCCGGGTGCCGTGGAGCCGGAATGAATGGGAAACCGCGCCGGATCCCGGCGAACAGCCTTTCCCTGAACGGTTGCAAGGTTCGTGCAGGTGAGCAGCGACCGATTCGCCGACGTGCTTTCGGGCACGGCATGGGGGGCATATCCGCCCCGAACAGGGGAAAAGACAGAAATCGGTCGAAACGAGAACACTACAGTACAGCAGAGCAATCAGATGGAACCCCTGAACTGGAACTGGAGCGAATTTCTGACTCACGTACTCAAGCTTGCAGGAGCGTTCGTACTCGCCCTGCCGGTCGCTCTGGAGCGCGAAAGAGCGACCCGCACCTTGGGATTACGGACTTTCCCTCTGGTCGCACTAGCGAGTTGCGCTTACATCTTGGTCGGGGAGTCGGTCGCCGGTACCGCTCAGGATGCGCAGGCCCGCATCATTTCGGGATTGATGACAGGTATCGGCTTCATCGGCGGCGGAGCGATTTTGAAGACGTCGACTGGTGTCCGGGGAACGGCCACGGCCGCTAGTCTCTGGTCGACCGGCGCAATTGGCGCTTCGGTCGCTCATGGCCTATACGAGATCGCCGTGCTGATCAGCGCGATCAATTTTCTGACTTTGCAGTTTCTGACGTCGATCGAGCGTCGAATGGGCAAAAAGCAGCTGGCGGATTTGGAGGACTCTTGACGCGCAGCGTGGCGCTTCCGGTGTGTTCGCTCACCCGGGACCGGCCATCGCTCGTTTCCCGGCGGCAAGCCAGCCCCGTGCGTTCCGGGGGCAATCATCCGGCGCGGCCTCGGGCTGCCCGAAAGCACGAGGTTCAAGGCCGAACGCACGCCGATGGGTTCTCGGCCTAGTCATCGGACACCCTCGCCAATTCGTCCATCAAGGCGGGGGCCGGTCCGGGCCCCCGCTCGCGTCTCCGCGCCAACTTCGCTCGGATGACCACGTAGAACACCGGCGTCATGAACAGACCGAACACGGTTACCCCAAGCATGCCGGAGAAGACGGTAATGCCCATGATCCGGCGCACCTCGGCCCCGGCGCCGTGCGAGAAAACCAGGGGGACGACGCCGGCGATGAAGGCCACCGAGGTCATGACGATCGGCCGCAACCGCAGCCGGCTCGCCTCGATGGCCGCCGCGACGGCGCCGCGGCCTTGGTGTTCGAGCTCGCGCGCGAACTCGACGATGAGGATCGCGTTCTTGCAGGCGAGTCCCATCAGCACCACCAGCCCGATCTGTACGAAGATGTTGTTGTCGCCCCCGGTCAGCCATACGCCGAACAGCGCCGAGAGGAGACACATGGGCACGATCAGGATGACCGCCAGGGGCAGCGTCCAGCTCTCGTAGAGCGCGGCCAGTACCAGGAATACCAATAACACGCACAGCGGAAACACGACTTTATTGGCATTGCCCTCGTGGACCTGCTGATAGCTCAAATCGGTCCAGTCGAAACTCGTGCCGGCCGGAAGCACCCGGGGCGCCAGGGCGGCGATGGTGGCGATGACTTCGTTCGAGGACATGATTCTGGGGTCGGCCTCGCCGATGAGGTCCGCGGCGGGGTAGCCGTTGTAGCGGATCACGGGGTCGGGACCGTAGGTCTGACCGACCGCCACGATGCTGCCGATCGGCACCATCTCCCCGGCCTGGTTGCGGGCGCGCAGCGAAAGGACGTCCTCGGGCTGATCGCGGAACCGGGCGTCGGCCTGCGCATAGACTTGATAGGTGCGGCCGAAGCGGTTGAAGTCGTTTACGTAGCTGGAACCGAGATAGATCTGCAGGGTTTCGAACACCTCGTTCAGGGACAAGCCGTGTCGCTTCGCCTTGGTGCGGTCGACATCGACCGTCAGCTGCGGCACGTTGGCCTGATAAGAGCTGATGGGAAACCCCATCCCCGGCACCGCCGAAAGCGCGCCGGCGAGCCCGTGGACCGCATGCTGCAATTCGCCGTAGCCGAGACCTGCACGGTCCTGGACATAGAGCGAAAAGCCGGACCCGGTGCCGAGGCCGAGTATCGGCGGCGGCATGATCGCGAACGCGAACGCCTCCTGGATCGAGGAAAATTTACCCATCAGCTCGCCGACGATATCGGGTGCCGGGCGCTGCCGCTGATCGAACCCTTCCAGACCGAAGAAAATCGTGCCGACGTTGGGCGTGTTGCTGAACTGCAGGGCATTGAGCCCCGGGAACGCCACGGCATCGTGAACCCCTTCGGTGGACAAGGCCATTTCGCTCATGGTGCGCACCACCGCTTCCGTGCGATCGAGCGAAGCGCCTTCCGGCAACTTGACGCCGCCTATGAGATACAGCTTGTCCTGGGTCGGGATGAAGCCGCCCGGAACCGCCTGGAAGCTCAACCAGGTCAGGCCGATGAGACCGCCGTAGAGCACCAGAATCCGACCGCTTCGGCGCAAGATTCCGACCACGACGCCGGCGTAAGCCTCGGCGCTGTGCAGAAAACCTCGGTTAAAGGGTCGAAACAGCCAGCCGAACAGCGTGTTGAGCACCCGCGTCGCCGCATCGGGCGCCGCGCCGTGCCGCTTGAGCAGCGTCGCCGCCAGTGCCGGCGACAGGGTCAGCGAGTTTATTGCCGAAATGACCGTGGAGATGGCGATGGCCACGGCAAACTGACGGTAGAACTGGCCGGTCACGCCGGAGAGGAAGGACATCGGCACGAAAACCGCCGTCAGTACCAGTGCGATGGCGATGATGGGGCCGCTGACCTCACGCATGGCCTGATGAGCCGCCGCTCGCGGAGCGAGTCCGTTGGCGATGTTGCGCTCCACGTTCTCGACCACGACGATGGCGTCGTCCACCACGATGCCGATGGCCAGCACCAGGCCGAACAGCGTGAGCGTGTTGATGGAAAAGCCGAACAACAGCAGCACCGCGAAGGTGCTGACGATCGAAACGGGTACCGCGAGCAGCGGAATGATCGAGGCGCGCCAGGTCTGCAGGAACAGTATGACCACCACGACCACCAGGAACACGGCCTCGAACAGCGTCTGCACGACCGCCTTGATCGAATCGCGCACGAACACCGTCGGGTCGTAGACCACGTCCCAAGTCACCCCCTCGGGGAAGAAACGTTCCAGCTCGCGCATCTTGGCCCGCACGCTATCGGAGAGCGCGATGGCGTTCGAGCCGGGCGCCTGGAAAATCGCGACCGCCACTGCCTGCTGATTATTGAGCAGCGAGCGCAGCGCATATTCCGAGGCGCCGAGTTCGATCCGCGCCACGTCGCGCAAGCGGGTGATCTCGCCGCCGGCCCCGGTCTTGACCACGATATCGCCGAACTCATCCTCGGTCACCAGCCGCCCCTGGGCATTGATCGACAGCGTGAAATCACTGATGCGCGGCTGCGGCGGGCCGCCTATCGTTCCCGCCGAGACCTGCACGTTTTGCTCGCGGATGGCCCGGGTCACGTCGCCCGCCGCCATGTCGCGCGCGGCGACCTTGTCCGGATCGAGCCAGATACGCATCGAATAGTCGCCGCCGCCGAACACCATTGCCTGGCCCACGCCCGGCAGGCGCGCGAGTTCGTCCTTGACGTGCAGCGTGGCGTAGTTGCGCAGATACAGAGTGTCGTACTTCTGGTTCGGCGAAAGCAGATGTACCACCATGGTCAGATTGGGCGACTGCTTCTCGGTGGTGACGCCGAGCCGGCGCACATCCTCCGGAAGCCGCGGCAATGCCTGGTTGACCCGGTTCTGGACCTGTACCTGGGCGAGATCGACTTCGGTGCCCGGCGTGAAGGTAACCGTCAGGTACATCACGCCATCGGAGCCCGCCACGGATTTCATGTACATCATGTGTTCCACCCCGTTCATGGCCTCTTCGAGCGGAGTGGCAACGGTCTCGGCGATGACCTTGGGGTTGGCGCCCGGATAGACCGCGCGCACCTGCACCGAAGGTGGCACCACGTCGGGATACTCGGCCACCGGAAGCAAGGGGATCGCGATCAAGCCGACGACGAACAGGAGGATGGACAAGACCGCCGCGAAAATCGGGCGGTCGATGAAGAAGGCGGAAAAGTCCCTCATGCGCTCGGCTCCCGGTTCCGGTTGGCGGGGGGGTGCTCATCCCCGGCGTTCAGCTTTAGACCCGGCGGAGGCGGAGGAGGAGCGCCCATGTTGATGAACTCAGGGGCGACCGGCATGCCCGGGAAGAAGATCTTCTGCACGCCATACACGACCACCGCGTCTTCGGTGCCCAAGCCGTCGGTGACGATGCGAAGGCCATCGAACATTCGTCCGAGCCTGATATCGCGCCGCTGCGCCTTGTTGTCGGCGTCGAGCACGTAGACGTACTTGCGGTCCTGATCGGTGAGGACCGCCTTGTCGTCCACCAGCACCGCCGGGAGCTTGCCGCTGCCGGGCAGTTTTACGCGCGCGAATAGCCCCGGGGTCAGCAGCCCATCCGGGTTGTCGACCACGGCGCGGGCACGGATGGTACCGACGGCGGGATCGAATCGATTGTCCAGAAAATCCAGGCGCCCCTTGTGCGGGAAGCCGTCTTCGTCGGCCAGTCCCACGAACACCGGGTTTTCCGCTTCCTGCAAGGAGCTCCGTCCACCGGATCGTCTCCTGGCGCCATGGCGCAGATAGGCCTGCTCATCCACCTCGAAATAGACGTAAATGGGATCGACCGAGACGATCGTGGTCAGAAGGGTCGCGGTGCCGCTACCGTCATTCACCAGATTGCCCTCGGTGACCAGTTCCCGGCCGATGCGTCCGCTGATCGGTGCGCGCACCTCGGTGAACTCCAGGTCGAGCTTGGCCTCGGCTACGGCGGACTGTGCCGCCTGCACGGCCGCGACCGCCTCGCGCAGGTTCTTGTCGCGGGTGTCGAGTTCCTCTTCGGAAAGTACGCGCTTCTCGAACAGCCGCTGCGCCCGCGCCAGGTCGTTCTTCGCCAGGTCGCGCCGAGCCTGGGCACGCGCCAGCTCGCCCTGGGCTCGTCCGAGCGCGGCCTGGTAAGGACGGGGATCGATGACGAAAAGAAGGTCGCCCTTCCTGACCAGGGAACCATCCTTGAAATTGACCTTTTCCAGATATCCGCCAACACGCGCCCGCACCTCGACGGTTTTCACAGCCTCGAAACGTCCGGTGTACTCATCCCATTCCACGACTTCCCGTTGAATCGGCCGGCTTACCGTAACCGCCGGGAGGGGAGATTTCGCCTGCTCCGCCGTCGGTTGGCTGCAGCCCGCCAGCAAACATACGAGGAAAAGGAGCCAACTTCTTCGAACTGTCCAGTACCTATTGGTGATCACGTTGTTGCTACCGTTAATTCTGTACTATTTCCGCGAGGCATTTCCGTTGCGCCAGGTCCTTTCCGAAGTTTTCCACATGCCCGCCTATCGGTGTAGAACGGCGCCCCGCACCAGGCGCTGAGCGCACGGAGCCCCCGCTCGCTTTTACCCAAGGCTCTTGCCTCTCTGGTGTGCATATCCATCATGCAGCAAGCACAGCCATCAATCTTGGAGAATCTAATCTTGACGAACTCAAGCAGGAATCATTCGAGAGCGCATTCGGGCTGGTCTCCTCGCAAACCAAACCGCCGAGTGTTCCTGTTGTGTCTTGAGGGGACCACTAGGGTAAATGCCGTTAAAATCACACAGCACCCGCAAAGCGAGTTGTTTAAGGAAGCCCCGCCGTTAGGGAGCGACAGGTTTAGCCGTTCTTACAGGCTAGTACTTCATCACATCCTGGGGTTCGCCGTAAAGGTCCAGGCTATCGCCATCTAGGCCATGGGGTCGGCGCCGAACTCCGGGATACACCATTGCCGTTTCAACCACGGTAAGAAGATTCATGAATGGCACGGCATTTGGCCGGTACGCAAACAGCCCGTACCGGAAGGGTCGGGGCCTCGCATACCTGGTTCATCTTCGTGCGCCTTCCCTGCTTTGGTGCGCGGAAGTGGACGTGTTTACGCGGAAGGGTGATCTGTGAAGGCCCAAATGGATTGAATTCGCTGATCGAATATCGTATGGCACGCCTTCTGCTTCTTTCCAACGCTGAAACTTAGAAGCGCGCCAAAGGCGGCGCGCGAAAGAACGACAACGGCGTCTCGCTGCCCTCGATGAGGGCGGCCAGGCGCTTTTTTTTGCCCGAAAAAAGACGTTCGGAGGACGAATATGCAAGACAAGAAGGCGATTCCGGGAGAAATGGTCCAAGCAGAGGTTGTCGGCCGGTGCCGGTTCAGGCGGCAGGCCGCCGGCATGGCCATGGCGGTTGCGCTTTGCGCGCTGATGGCGGCGGGTTCCCACGATGCGCAAGCGGAGGTGGGGCCACCGGAAAAAGTTTCGATCAAGTTCGGCTTCATCAAGCTGACCGATATGGTGCCGCTGGCGATTGCCTACGAGAACGGCTATTTCGAGGACGAGGGGCTGTCCGTCACGCTGGAAGCCCAGGCCAACTGGAAAGTGCTGCTGGACCGGGTGATCTCGGGCGAACTGGACGGCGCCCACATGCTGGCCGGGCAACCCATAGGAGCAACGATCGGCTTCGGCACCCAGGCCGACGTCATCACCGCCTTCAGCATGGACCTCAACGGCAACGGCATCACCGTTTCCAACGCCGTTTGGGAGGAATTGAAGAAGAAGCTGCCGATGAAGGACGGCAAGCCGGTGCATCCCATCGACCCCAAATACCTCAAGACGGTCGTCGACGGTTACAAGAAAAAGGGCAAGCCCTTCAACATGGGCGTGGTGTTCCCGGTATCCACCCACAATTATGAATTGCGTTACTGGCTGGCGGCAGGCGGCATGAATCCGGGCTATTACGCGCCCACCAAGGGCGACATCAGCGGCACGCTCAAGGCCGATGTGCTGATATCGGTGACGCCGCCGCCGCAGATGCCGGCCACCATGGAAGCGGGCACCATCGACGGCTATTGCGTAGGCGAGCCCTGGAACCAGCAGGCCGTGTTCAAGGGGATCGGCGTGCCGGTGGCCACCGACTACGAGGTCCAGGTGAACAATCCGGAGAAGGTGTTCGGCGTCACCAAAGCCTGGGCGGACGCCAATCCCAACACCCATATCCGCGTGGTGAAGGCGCTGATCCGCGCCGGGTACTGGCTGGATGCGGACAACAACAAGAACCGCGCCGAGGCCGTGAAAATCATCTCGAAACCGAACTACGTGGGTGCGGACGAAGCGGTGATCGCCAACAGCATGACCGGCACCTTCGAATACGAAAAGGGCGACAAGCGCGAGGCACCGGATTTCAATGTGTTCTTCCGTTATCACGCCACCTACCCCTACTACTCCGACGCCATCTGGTATCTCACCCAGATGCGCCGCTGGGGCCAGATACCCGAGGCCAAGCCTGATGCCTGGTACATGGAAACGGCGAAGAAAGTCTATCGTCCGGACATTTACGCCGCCGCGGCCAAGGAGTTGGTCGTCGAAGGCAAGCTTAAGCCTCGGGACTTCCCGGATTTCGATAAGGAGACCGGATTCAAGGGCCCGCAGAAAGGCTTCATCGACGGCATCGTCTACGACGGGCGTAAACCCAACGATTACCTGAAGCAGTTCAAGATCGGCCTCAAGGGCAACGAAAAGCCGTAACCCTGGAAACGGCAGTTGACCGCTTCGATGCACGAGAAAAGCCCGCTGCCTTTTGTAGCGCGTTTTTTACCGCGGTTTGGCTGAGCATCGGAAATGCGCAGGTCGGCAATCCTTTGCCAACCGAGTCCGTCGCCGACGGCGTGTGTCGGAAGGGTCGCGACTAAAGCGACCGTTTGCGATTGGGAATGGATTGCCGACCTACTTCGAGAGCTACGCCAAACCGGAAAACGCTTTGGGCGGCCAGCGAAACCATCTTCATTCAGTCACGTCGGCGGGCACTGCGCGGGCTCTCCGACAGGGAGGATCAACATGACGGCACAAACATTACTGCAACGATTGGGCACTCTGACCCAGGCCAACGGCAATGGGGAATCGAAGCTCGCGGCCCTCTTCCACGCCAACTGGCCGCCCTTGCTCGGCATCGTCCTGTTTCTGGTGCTCTGGCACGTGGGCGCCGCCGGCGTGAAGACTTCCCTCGGCGAGCTGCCGGGTCCCGCGGCGGTGTGGGAACAGGCCCGAAACCTGTATCAGGAGCACGTCGCGGAACGGGAGCGGGAGGCGGCATTCTACGAACGTCAGGAAAAGCGCAAGGCGCGGTTCTTGGCGGAAAATCCGGGCAAGGAATTCACCCCGCTGCCCTATACCGGCAAGCCGACCTACCTGGACCAGATTTTCACCAGTCTTTACACGGTGTTCGCCGGATTCACCATGGCGACCCTGGTCGCCGTGCCGCTCGGTATCCTGTGTGGCCTGAGCAAATCGTTTCAGAACGCGATCAATCCCTTGATCCAGATCTTCCGGCCGGTATCGCCGCTGGCCTGGCTGCCCATCGTCACCCTGGTGGTGAGTGCGGTATACGTGACGAACGGCACGCCCATGTTCGAGAAATCATTCATCATCTCGGCCGTCACCGTGACCCTGTGCTCGCTCTGGCCGACCCTGATCAATACCGCCGTCGGGGTCGCCTCCATCGACAAGGATCTCATCAACGTATCCAAAGTGCTGCGGCTTTCCACCCGCACCAAGATCATGAAGATCGTCATTCCGTCCTCGCTCAAGCTCATCTTCACCGGGCTCCGCCTGTCCCTGGGGGTGGGCTGGATGGTCTTGATCGCGGCGGAGATGCTGGCCCAGAACCCCGGCCTCGGGAAATTCGTGTGGGACGAATTCCAGAACGGCAGTTCGCAGTCGCTGGGGCGCATCATGGTGGCCGTGTTCACCATCGGCTTCGTCGGCTTCCTGCTGGACCGCATCATGCAAACCCTGCAACAACTGGTCAGCTTCGGCGAGCGTTCAAGCTAAGGAGCCCAATATGTTAAGCCTACAACGCATCCACACCGACGACTTCGACAACCAGCCGCCCGCGGAGCAGGCGCCGCGGAACGTAGCGCTGGAACTCAAAGGCGTCGGCAAGGGCTACGGCGCCGGCGCCCGCCGGACCGAGGTGCTGAACGGCATCAACCTCCGTATCGAGGAAGGGGAGTTCGTCGCCGTCGTCGGTTTCTCCGGCAGCGGCAAGACCACCCTCATCTCCCTCATGGCGGGTCTCATCGAGGCCGATACCGGCGAACTGCGGTGCAACGGCAGGCCGATCGAAGGTCCGGGACCCGACCGGGGCGTGGTGTTCCAGAACTATTCGCTGATGCCCTGGATGACCGTGCGCCAGAACGTGGCGCTGGCGGTCGACCAGGTGTTCAAGGATGCGCCCAAGGCGGAAAGAGCGGCGCGAGTCGAGAAATACATCGCCATGGTGAATCTCACCCCCGCCATGGACAAGCGTCCCGCCGAGCTTTCCGGCGGCATGAGACAGCGGGTTTCGGTGGCGCGCGCGCTGGCGGCTTCGCCCGACATCCTGCTGCTCGACGAACCCCTGAGCGCTCTGGATGCGTTGACTCGTTCCAAGCTCCAGGACGAAATCATCCGCATCTGGCGCCAGGAAAAGAAGACCGTCGTGCTTATCACCAACGATGTGGACGAGGGCATCATCATGGCGGATCGCATCATTCCGCTGAAGCCAGGCCCGAATGCAACCCTGGGACCGGAATTCCGGGTCGCCCTGCCCCGTCCGCGCGACCGCCAGGCCATCAACCATTCCCCGGAGTTCAAGCGCATCCGGCGCGAGGTGATTCAATATCTCATGGAAATCAGCCATGAGCGGGAAGCCGCGACTTCCGACAAGATCATCAGCTTGCCGACGGTCCTGCCCAACACCGCACGCGAACACCAGGCTCCCGACATCAAGGCGGTTCCGGCAAAAGCCGGTTTGGAGCGCTACGTGGAGTTCTCCCGCGTCTCCAAGATCTATGCGAGCCGCAAGGGTCCCATCAAGGTCGTCGACGGCTTCGATCTCAAGATACGCAAGGGCGAATTCATTTCCATCATCGGCCATTCCGGCTGCGGCAAATCGACGGTGCTCTCCATGGTGGCGGGTCTCAACGACATCAGCGAGGGCGGCATCGTCCTGGACGGCCGGGAAGTGGTCACCGCCGGCCCGGACCGCGGCATCGTATTCCAGGCGCCCAGCCTGGTGCCCTGGCTCACGGCGTACGAGAACGTTTGTTTAGGTGTGGAACAGGTCTATCCCCACGCCGGCAGGAAAGAGCGCATCGCCATCGTCGAGCACTATCTCGGCCGGGTAGGCCTTGCCGATGCCGGGGACAAGAAAGCCAGCGAGCTGTCCAACGGCATGAAACAGCGGGTGGGCATCGCCCGGGCATTCGCGCTATCCCCCAAGCTGCTGCTGCTGGACGAGCCGTTCGGCATGCTCGATTCGCTCACCCGATGGGACTTGCAGGAAGTGTTGATGGAAGTGTGGACCCGGACCAAGCTGACCGCCATCATGGTGACTCACGACGTCGACGAGGCCATTCTGCTCGCCGACCGCGTGGTAATGATGACCAACGGGCCGAACGCGAAAGTCGGCAAGATCCTCGAAATTGACCTGCCGCGCCCCCGCACTCGGGCGATGCTGCTTGAACACCCGAACTACTACGAGCTGCGCGAGCAGTTGCTCACCTTTCTGGCGGACTGCGATCACGGGTGAAGAGCGATCCGAGAGCGCAGACAATGCGCTTCCGGTTTTTCGTATCGGAAGGATCCGCACGCATGAAATCTCGGATCTCGCGAATCCGCTGCATGAACAGGACATGTGGAGGAGATCCCCTGCGCACGACGAGATCCAGCTTAGCAGCGTGAACTTTCAGCGCCGAGGGCGTATAGAGCCAGGCCTGACGTAGCCGGCCTCGAGAGCAGTCACCGGCTCCTGTTCCGAGTCCGCCCCTGGCAGGCGTTGCCTGGCTTTTCCCCAGCGCAAGACCGGCAACATGGCATTCCCGACCCCGGCGATCAAGCTAAGGTTATACATCAGGATTGCCGTATTGATACCGAAGTGAAAGAGAAGAATGCCGCCAATACAGAATACCGACGGTATTACGGTAGTGGCCGTTGTCGTTTTCATATTGATCTTGAAGTCGCGGGTCAAATCGAACAGAAAGTCCAGTTGGTTGAGACTACCGTCGAGCAAAATTACCTGGGCCGTGTCGGTGGCGACCGTGGTGGCGCCGCGGAGGGAAATGGAGGCATTGGCCTGCTTAAGTGCAATGGCATCGTTGATGCCGTCACCGATAAAGCAGACCTTGCGCCCTTGATTCTGCAATTGCCGTACGAGAACCGCCTTATCTTCGGGAAGTACCTCAGCGAAGTAGTGCTCGATACCGAGATTTCCCGCCAGGGCTCGCGTGGGTTCATCCGCATCGCCGGATATGATGTAGAGCGATAACCCACGCGTCTTGAGGGCCTGAATGACCGCCTCGGCTTCCGGACGCAGGGTCGGGCGCAACTCGATCGTCCCCGCCAGGTCGCCGTCGACTGCCACGTAAACGAAAGAATAACCCTTTCTCTGTCCTTGCGAAGCTTGCGCTGCGATCGCTTCCGGCACCTCGACGGCCTGCATCGCCATGAAGCGTAAACTGCCGACCGAAACCATCCGACCGTCGATTTCGGCCTTGATGCCATAGCCAAGTTCGTAGTGCGCGTCTTCGCTGCCGAGCCGCGGCAGTTGGCGGTCCGCGGCCGCCTGGCGTATGGCCCGGGCAATGGGATGAGATTGTCTGGACTCGGCCGCGGCGGCGTAGCTCAGCAGCAAGTCTTCACCCATACTGCCGTTGCAACAATGAATGCCTCCGACATGCGGCTGATCCAGCGTCAAGGTACCGGTCTTGTCGAAGACGACGGTGTCGACCTCATCGATGAGGCCCAAGGCGCGCCCATCCTTGATCAGGATGCCCTGCCGGGAAGCCAGGTTGAGAAAATTCAGCATCCCCAAGGGCGCCGCGATCCTCATGTTTTCGGAAAAATTGCTGTTGAATACGGCCGCGCTGCTGCCCAAGCCCTGCGTCGCCAAGGCGAGCGAGCCTGCACCCAGGATCGGCAATACCGACCGGTCGGCGATCCGCTCTCCTTCGGATTCGATCAACATACGATAGTCCGCCGTGCTCTTCAGAATTTCGACGATCTGGGCGGCGATCGTTTCCTCACCGGTTTTCGCCACTCTGACCAAGATGCGACCGCTCAGAACCACGGTGGCAGCAAGCACCGCATCACCTATGGTTTTTTCAACGGCCTGGGATTCGCCGGTCAACATGTGCTGATCGATGCTGGCGAGTCCTTCGCTGATGATCCCGTCAACGGGGACCATCTCCCCGGCCCCCAGTACCACGATATCCCCGAGGCGCAGACTCTCGACCGGCACCTCCATTTCGACGCCTTCCTGCACAACCCAGGCCGAACGTGGCTGCTCACCGAAGACGCTGGTCAGATTCTGCAAGGAAGTATCCTCTGTTTTCAGCAGCAACTTGCGACTGGTGAAATACAGAACGCAGGCGAGAGCACTGGCAAAATAAAAACCGGCAATCAGTGCCGTGGTGACGCCTATGGAATCGATGATGGGGGAGCGCAGTCGGCGTTGTTTGACGAGACCCCGGTACGCCTGTACGAAAATCGGGACGCAGGTGTAGAAGCTGCCCGCTGCACTCAGCAGGCTCAGGGGCGGATAAAGCAGGGCGCCCAGCGTCGCCAGGCCCAAGCTGCCGCAGGATACCACCAGATAATGGTTGACCTCCTGCTCGCTCTCGCCGATAGGTCGAGCAGGCACCGCCGGATGCGGTTCGCGAGGTAGCGAAAGCGCACAGGCCAAGCCGCCGGATTGGGTCGCGAATTTCCGGCGCCTGATCTTGCCGGCAAACAAGAGGCTACCCAAGAGAGTCGCCCCAGCGGAAATTCCGGAAACAATCGGCAACACGGTGCTTGTCCTGTTTAATTATTGATAATGCCGAGCCTTGCGATATTATCGAATGGCGATCCCGGCTCGCTTAAAAATACGATTGCAAAGTTCCACGCCGCCGCACGTCCAAGGTCGCGCAGTGGAATCCCCCCATGAACGGAAAATAGGCCTCGAACGCACAGGGTATCGGTTGAAACCCCCAGTTCCTCAGAGCTTTTATCAAGGGCTCCTGGCGTTGTTCCACGATGACCCGGCGCTCGTCCAACATCAGGACGTTGATGGCAATCCACTTGCTGACGATGCGCAGGGGATCATGGATGACCGGCACCGGCTCCGGCGCTATCAGAATTTCCCAGTTCTTTAGGATCGCCGGCAATTTTTTCACATCGATGTACTCCGGACTGACCAGCACCATGCCCGGTGCCAAGGGCATGAAGGTGGTATCGATATGGATCGCTTCGGGACTACGGTTCTGCAATACATGCAAGCGGTAGCCATCGCCGAGGTGGCGCTGCAGCCAGTCGATTCCCATTTGATTGGTGACATTGCTCTTCTGGCAGAAAATATCGCGGCCGCACCGGACGAAATCGGCCGCGTCGAAAACCGGCTCGAACTCCTGCACCACGTAACGCATCGGCTCGCCGGCTAGTGGCCGTGTATAGGCGGAATCGTATAGCGCATCCAAAAGCTGAGGTTTGGGCGCCGCCGTCCATCTGGCACCGCCTTGAAAATACTCCTTGAACAGTGGGCGATACGACCAAGCTTCGAAATACCGGTTACGGTCGGCCATGGGCGTCTCGATAATCTCGTTGCCGATCACCAGGAACGGGTCCCTCGGGTTAGCCGCGCAGAAGCCGTTGCCAACCTGCCACCCCGGGGATTTGTAAGGTGCGGCGAAGTCGGCAGCGGAAACCTCTCGCACCCTGACGCCTTCCGCTTCTAAGATGTGGACGAAGCCGTCAAGATCACGCTGGGCCGCCGCTACCATCTCCCGCGGATAAGGCGATCCGGGCCCCCCCGCTTTGGTTTCTATGTCCAGCCAATCGCCGGGGGCCACGGTAGCGATATTAATCGTATTCCAATCGGGAAACATGGCGCCATCGAGAGAACCGACAATCACTTCTTCCAAGGGATCCCACTCGTTATACGAATTGACGGGGCATACGTTGTTATTATTGACCATGTTGCTACCTCCATTAGAGCGTCTTCTTTTTGTTTATCCGTCATAACCGGCATTGCGGAAATGATTCGTACATTCGGTCGGGGCCAATTGATTCTAGGCCCTGCCGATAATTTTTCAGGTTGCAAAGGCACGCGAAACACGCCGGTTGCGCAGGGATTGCGGGTCGGGAGCCAGGGCTGTTCAATGCTTACGAATTCGGGTAAAAGGCAATCATCCCAAGCTACGCGCGGCCGTACGGGCGGTTTGTCAGACGCAGCTCCAGGCCGAGCAGACCTACACGGTGGACCTGGGCCGGCGTCATCGCATTGAACAACGCACGGCACGGGTCTGGTCACTGGCCGTGGTCGAGGTCCGCCGTCACGTGGAGGAATTCAATCCCCGCCGCCGCTGTTTTGAGCCGCGTCAGGCACCCATCGCTGACGACCTCGTCACCCGCGACGCCTCGACGGCCACCTTGGCCGAGGCCATTCGCGGGCTCTGGGGGGGCGAAAACCGGCTCCACGACGTGCTGGACATCGCGCTCGGCGAGGATGCGAGCCGCATCCGCAAGAACCCCGGTGTGTTCGCCTATCTCCGCCATTTCGCGTTGAATCGCCTACGACTGAGATATACAGTGGTGTTGCGAGAGGATTTGCCTGTCGACGGCATCGTAAGCCGGATGCCGGAAAACCGGGTAGTCGAATGGTCGTTAGGCGCATCTCGAGCTGTCGTGCTCCGGCAAGGCCATTTCGATGATCCTTACAAAGTTCCAGCGCATAACGCGCGAAGTCTCAATCACCCCCTCCGCGCGGTATGATACCACTCCACCCATCGCAGCAGCGTCTCCGGTACATGGGCGCGTTTCCAGGCCCCGGCGGCGTATTTGTTGGCCTCGGCCAGAGTCGGATAAATGTGAATCGTGCCCAGAATTTTGTTAAGACCGAGCCCGTGTTTCATGGCCAGTACAAATTCGGCGATCAGGTCTCCCGCATGTTCGCCGACGAGGGTCACGCCGAGGATTCGGTCCTTGCCCGGCACGCTCAGCACCTTGACGAAACCGTGCGGCTCGCCGTCGGTGATGGCGCGGTCCAGATCGTCGATGCCGTAGCGGCTGATTTCATACCGTATGCCTCGCTCCTCCGCTTCCTGTTCATTAAGGCCGACGCGTGCGACTTCCGGATCGGTAAAGGTTGCCCAGGGAATGACCCGGTAATCGGCCCGGAATTTCCTGACACCGCCGAACAGCGCGTTGACGCCGGCGTACCACGCCTGGTGGGCGGCGGTATGGGTGAACTGGAACGGCCCCGCAGCGTCTCCGCAGGCGTAGATATTGGGATAAATCGTCCGGAGAAATTCGTCGGTTTCGACGGTGCGCGATTGCGTCGTGGAAATACCCAGTTCTTCCAGCCCGTAACCCTCGGTGTTGGCAATGCGGCCGACCGCGACCAGTATCCGGTCGAACGGTATCCGTATTTCTTGCCCCTGGTGCTCGGCGACCAGGATTTTTTCGCCATTCTCGACGAGAATCCGCTTGGCTTGGTGCCCCAAGCGAAGGTCTATACCCTCGTCACGAAAACGCCGCGTAATGAAATCGGACACTTCAGGATCCTCCCGGCTCAGCAGGCGCGGCATCATCTCCACTTGGATCACCCGGCTGCCGAAGCGACCGAAGGTCTGCGCCAGCTCACAGCCTATGGGACCGCCGCCGAGGACAACCAGGCGCCGGGGCAGATCCCGCAATTCCCAGACATTATCCGAAGTGAGATAGTCCACCGCCTCCAATCCGGGGATGGGCGGCACAAACGGCCTCGCACCGGCGGCGATGACGATGGCGCGGGTGCTGAGCGTGCGAGTGCCGGCTGCCGTCCGAACGTCTACCGCCCAGGGCGAAACGATCCGCGCCTCGCCTTCGATGACTTCAACACCCAGCCGGATGTAACGTTCCGCCGAATCATGCGGTGCCACCGTCCGGATCACCTTCTGCACCCGTTCCATCGCATCGGCGAAATCGAACTCCGCAGTGGCCTTCCGAACGCCGAACTCGGATGCCCGGGCGATATGGCTCAGCAGTTTCGCGGTGCGTATCAGGGCTTTCGAAGGAACACAGCCGGTGTTGAGGCAATCGCCACCCATGCGGTGTTTTTCGATCAGCGTCACCTTCGCTTTCACGGCGGCAGCAATATAAGCCGCGACCAGACCCGCAGAACCCGCCCCGATCACCACCAGGTTACGGTCGAAGCGTTCGGGTTTTTCCCAGCGCTCGTATACCTTGCGCGCCTTGATCGCATCCACCAGCCTGCGGGCCAGCAGGGGGAACAGCCCCAGTAGCGCAAACGAAAACAGCAGGCTCGGTGAGAGAATATCCGACAGGGATTCGATCTTGGCCAGCTGGGTGCCGGCATTCACGTAAAGAAACGTTCCCGGCAGCATGCCCACCTGGCTCACCCAATAAAATGTGCGAGCGGGTATGGCCGTCAGGCCCATGACCAGATTGATGACGAAGAATGGGAAGACCGGCACCAGCCGCAGGGTAAACAGGTAAAACGCACCATCACGCGCCATCCCTGAATCGATGGCTTGCAAGCGCTCGCCGAACCGGGACCGGATCGCATCGCGAAACAGGAAACGGGATGCGAGAAAGGCCAGGGTCGCCCCGATGGTCGAGGCGAAAGATACGATCACCGTACCCCCCGGCAGCCCGAAAACGGCGCCTCCGGCCAGGGTCAGCACGGCCGCTCCGGGCAGGGACAGACTCGTGACCGCCACGTAGATCAGGCTGTACACCGCGACGGAGAGAACAGGATGCACGCTTCGATACTCCGCGATGGCGCCCTGCTGGTTCTTCAGCGCCTCCAGAGTGAAAAAGCGTTGCAGGTCGAACGCGAAAAAAGCCCCGGCGAGCAACACGAGAACGATGACCAGGCCGATACGGTAAGGGTTCATTACGGTTCTCCCTGAAGGTGATGATTCGTATGATGCTATCGATTGGTCGAGCCGCGAGATGAAAACGTACAATCGCACCGAAAGGATTTTCTTCGAGATGCGGTAAGGTTTCACTCGAATCGGCGACTAATAGCCATTGTCTTCAACTTTTCCGATGGAGTTTAACCTGCGACATGCATGCGATTTTGCCTTTGATACAATCCGGCGATTTCCCGGCGATCATCCGCGGAAAGCTGGACACGGTGCAGGTGAACCTCGGCT
This sequence comes from Methylocaldum marinum, assembly GCF_003584645.1. Classification (GTDB taxonomy): domain Bacteria; phylum Pseudomonadota; class Gammaproteobacteria; order Methylococcales; family Methylococcaceae; genus Methylocaldum; species Methylocaldum marinum. The sequence continues at coordinate 1,001,024 of NZ_AP017928.1, read as the reverse complement.
ACCGCTGTAATCAGGCCTGCCTGCACTGCCACGTCAATGCCGGGCCGAAACGCAAGGAGATGATGAGCGGGGAAACCGTGGACCAGGTACTGGAGTTGCTTCGGCGGGCCGAAGTCGCCGGCCTGGACCTGACCGGAGGCGCGCCGGAGATGAACCGGCATTTCCGCTACCTGGTGGAAGCCGCTCGGGAGTTGGGTGTGCGGGTGATCGACCGCTGCAATCTCACCATTCTGGAAGAACCCGGTTACGAAGATCTGGCGGATTTCCTCGCCGGGCAGCCGGTGGAAATCATCGCTTCCCTCCCCTGCTACCTGGAGGACAACGTGGACCGGCAGCGCGGCAACGGCGTGTTTGCGGCCAGTATCCGCGCCCTCGGGAAACTCAACCGACTCGGCTACGGCCAGGGTGGCTCGGGACTGATCCTGAACCTGGTCTACAACCCGCAGGGACCAACGCTGCCGCCGGCCCAGGACCAACTGGAAGCCGTCTACCGACGCGAGCTGAAAGCCCGCTACGACATTGTTTTCAATCGGCTTTACGCGCTTGCCAACATGCCGATCCAGCGTTTCGGCAGCACCCTGGTGTCGAACGGCGCGTTCGAACCCTACATGCGTTTGCTGAAAAGCGCCCATCGCGACGAAAATCTCGAAAACGTCATGTGCCGCAGCTTGATCAGCATCGATTGGCAGGGCTACGTCCACGACTGTGATTTCAACCAGATGCTGGGCTTGGCGCTAGGCGGGCGGCGGCGTCATATCACTGAAATCGATGCGACCGCATTGACCGGCGAGGCCATCGCTACGGCCGATCATTGCTATGGCTGCACGGCCGGCTGCGGCAGCTCCTGCGGCGGCGCGCTGAACCCATAAAAGTTGGAACAAAGACCCTGGAGATCCCATAATGTCGGTAGAAAAATCGGTACGAGAACGCTATTCCGAAGGCGCCCGCGAGAAACAGGAAGCCTTGTGTTGCCCGGTGGATTACGACCGCGAACTTCTGAAACTGCTGCCCCGTGAAATCATCGACAAGGATTACGGCTGCGGCGATCCCTCCCGCTACGTGCGCAAGGGCGATACCGTGCTCGATCTGGGTTCGGGCGGCGGCAAGATTTGTTATATGGCGGCGCAACTGGTCGGCCCTCGAGGGCTGGTCATCGGTGTCGACATGAACGACGACATGCTGGCCATGGCCCGCAAATACCAGTCGGAAATGGCCGAGAAACTGGGCGGCGACCGAGTCCGTTTCCATAAGGGCTATATCCAGGACCTGGCGCTGGACGTCGCCGCAATGGAACGCTACCTGGCCGAACGGCCGGTCACCGACGCGGCTTCGCTGGCCGCCCTGAAATCCTGGCAGGCCGAGCAGCGGAAAACCCGGCCGCTGATCGCCGACGCCTCGGTGGACCTGGTCATTTCCAACTGCGTGCTGAACCTGGTGGCGGATGACGAAAAATCGCAATTGGTGCGAGAAATTTTCCGTGTGCTCAAACCCGGCGGGCGGGTTGCCATATCCGACATCGTCGCCGACGAACCCGTATCCCGGCACCTCAAAGATGACCCCACGCTATGGAGCGGCTGCATCTCGGGTGCTTTCGAAGAACGGGAATTCGTTCGGGCCTTCGAGCAGGCCGGCTTCAGCGCAGTATGCCTGGACAAGTGGGAAGTGGAACCCTGGCAGGTCATCGAAAACATCGAGTTCCGCGCCGTCACCCTGGTCGCCTTCAAGGGCTATGGCCGGGAATGCTTGGACCGGGGACACGCGGTCATCTATCGCGGCCCTTACGCCGAAGTGCGCGACGAGGAAGGCCACATCTTCCCGCGCGGCGAGCGCATCGCCGTGTGCGAACGCACCTTCCGCACCCTGACCGAAGGTCCCTATCAGAAGCATTTCATCGGTATCGAACCCAAGATCCCCGCAGAACCGGTAGCCTGGTGCGCGCCGCCGGGAACGCGCCGTCCGGCCGCGGAAACCAAGGGTGGCCGACAGATCGCCGAATGCGGCGGTGAAAAGTGCTGCTGAAGCCGGGCCAAAATCGAACCTCCCGTGGCGATCTTCAGACCGCGACGACTCGCGGAGTGATGACAGACCGAAAACCGGAAGCCCCCATGAGCTTTATCGATTCTTCCGAGAACTACCGCTATGCCTGGTACCTGCGCCCGGTGCTCGCCCTGCTGCGCCGGCGCTCGGGCGTCGTGCCGGAACCGGTGCGCCTCTGGGCGCGCGTGCCGCTCGCCTTCCTCGGCTTTCAGCTGATGAATCTGGCCCTGGAACGTAAATCCTCACCCCTGGGCGGGACGTTGCGCGCCCTGGTCCGAACCCGCATCGCGCAGCTCAATTCTTGCCATTTCTGCGTCGACCTCAACGCGTCCCATGCTCTGGACCGCGGCGCGACGCCGGAACAATTACAGGATCTGGCCGGTTTCCGGGAATCCCCGCGCTTCAACGAGGCCGAAAAAGCCGCCCTGGCTTATGCAGAGGCCATCACGGGCACGCGAATCGAAATCGATCCCGACTTGATCGGCCGTTTACGCCAAGCCTTCGGCGACGACGGCATCGTGGAACTGGCCGCGCTTGCCGCCCATCAGAACCTGTCCGCCAAATTCAACGCAGCCCTCGGAGTCCCGGCCCAAGGTTATTGCATGAGCGGACACGGAATGGCTGCGCCGGACTGAAAAGGCAGAGTCATGTGGTTCGGTCTGATGGGGTGGGGAATCGCTTTGTTTTGGCTGGTCAGCGCCGTTCGGGCGATCAGGTTTTATAAAGAATCGCAGTTGAGCCGGCTGTCAGGGAGCGACCGTCGAGACATCGCCTGGCCGAAGCTCAGCATCATCGTTCCGGCACGGAACGAGGCCCCGCAGATTTCTGACTGTCTCGCCTCCCTGCTCAGTTCGGACTATCCCGCCCTTGAAATCATCGCGGTTAACGATCGTTCCACCGATCAGACCGGTCTTTTGATGGAGCGCCTAGCCACGACCGATCCCAGGCTTACGGTCGTACATATCGATCAGTTGCCTGCCGGCTGGCTGGGCAAGACCCATGCCCTCCACCGGGGTGCTCAGCAGGCGACGGGAGATTATTTCCTGTTCACCGACGGCGATGTCCTCTTTGCTCGTCAAACGCTGCGCCTTGCGGTGCGCAATGCGACAGACCAGCGGACTGATCACCTCTGCCTGCTGCCGCGCGCGCTGACCCAAGGGTACTGGGAAACCGCGCTGACGCAGTTCGTTGCCCTGCTGTTCGTCCTGACTACCCGCCCCTGGGCGGTCAATCGTTCAGCGCGCGGCGCTTATTCCGGCGTCGGTGCTTTCAATCTGGTCCGAAGTGAGGCTTATCAGCATTGCGGAGGCCATGCAGCCGTAAAACTGGACGTGGTCGACGATATGGCGCTGGGCCGCTTATTCCGCCAACGGGGGCTGCGCAGCCGGATCCTGATCGGCGATGACCTTCTGAGTCTCCGCTGGCACAGTGGAGTTCGAGGCCTGATTCGGGGAGTCGAAAAAAACAGCTTCGCGGCCATGGGATTTTCTCTCATCCATCTGGCCTTGTTCACACTGCTGTTTTCCCTGGCTTTTGCCATACCGTATTTGGGTTTGGCGAACTTGGCGCAAGCGCCATACTGGGGCTATGCCTGCGCCGTACTGATTCTCCACGGCACTTTCGCCTATTGGAACCACACCACCGGGAATCCCTGGTCCATTGGCTTATCGGTGCCTTTCGTCGCCCTCCTCTGCTTATGGGCTTTGTGGCGCTCGGCGCTGATCACTTTATTGCGGGGCGGCATTCAATGGCGAGAGACTTTCTACCCTCTGGCAGTGCTCCGCAAAAAGAACGATCCGGCGGCCCCGATGTCGTGAAACCGGTATTCTAGGTCGGGTTAACGAATTCCATTCGGCATTCGAGTGGACATTCATCGTAGGATGGGTAGAGCGAAGCGAAACCCATCGATGGTGGGTCAGCCCTTCGACGGAGCTCAGGACAGGCTCCGCGCAACCCACCGATGCGAGGTCGCACGGTGGGCTACGGACTCGCGGCCTAACCCGCCCTAAAAACTGAATGCCTCATTGAATGCGCGATTTGGATTAGGGCGTCGCGCGAGTACTGAGAAAGAGAAAGACCCGGCCTTGACCACTATTGCCGTTCACGTTCTGTCCAGGGGCCGCTACCAGTAGATCCGGTTCGCTGTCGCCGTTCACATCGTTGGCCCCGGCGACAGCCCAGCCAAACCCCCCACCGGCTTGGGGTGTCGGGTCGTCGAGGATGCGCAGAAGGGTTCCGTCGGCCCCGCTCATAAGAAAGGCTCGGCCTTGGTTTATATTGCCGCCTACATCTTGCTGCGGCGCGCCAACCAGGAAGTCGGGAATGCCGTCACCATCGACGTCGCCTACCCCGGCTGCGGCAGAACCAAAGCGAGCGCCAGCCTGGGGCATCGGGTGATCGAGCGTGTGCAGGAGAGAACCATCGGCGCCGCTGAAGACAAAGCTTTGTCCCTGGGACTCGTTGCCGGCCACCGTCAGCCCCGGCGCCCCCACGATCAAATCCGGGATGCCATCGCCGTTGACGTCCCCCGCCCCGGCTACGGCGGAGCCGAATCTGGCGCCGGGTCGGGGCATAGGCACGTCGAAGGTACGGAGGAAACTACCGTTGGCTCCGCTCACGAGAAAGGCCTGGCCTTGGCCATCATTGTCGCCCACGTCTTGGTCGGGCACCCCGACCAGCAAGTCGAACTTGCCGTCGCCGTTCACGTCATTGACTCCGGCTACGGTCGTGGGCGTGGCGAACCCGGAGATTCGCCAGGTTGGGGGATAGTAGAGTTCGCTCTGATCGGCTCCGCTGAATGTATATGTCCTGTTCGGAAAAACTTGAATTCCCGGCAAGAAAAAATTTCGGGCGTAAGATTGTACAAGGATATCGGGTGTGCCGTCCTCGTTCACATCGCCCGTCCCGGCCACGGTGTAGCCGAAGACGAAGAACAAGCTCTCATACACCGGTTTAAGGGTCAGGAGCAGACTTTGATCGGCTCCGCTGAAGACAAACGCCCGCCCATAGCCAACGGAAGAGCTCACCATCTGATATGGCGCTCCCACGACGAAGTCGGAAATGCCATCGCCGTTTATGTCCCCGACCTCGGACATGGCCAAGCCGAAAAAGCTGTCTGCCTGGGGCGTGGGGTTGTCGAGAACAACAGTGGCATATTCGGGCTGAGCATGGCCCAAGGTCAGCCAAAGGGCGGCGGTGATGGCGAGGCAAGACCTCAAAACCCTGCCCCGGCCTCGATCGGTAAAATCGACATCGAGAACCATGCCCCCACGGCTTCTTGTATCGTGATCGACTTTCATCTCATATCCTCCCAATCCCGGTGATTCGGTGATTCTGCGTCATACCCAATCCTTGTTCGTAAGGACGATTTCTTACGCGGGCTCTTCGTCGCCGAACAACGGCCATCGCCGTTAGGCCGCCGGATAACAACACCAGCGTGGGCGCCTCGGGGACAGAGGCCGGGGCCGGTGTCCACAAGGCCCAGGTCTCACCGGGCAAATCGGCGGTAGTGAAATCCGGGGCTCTAAAGAATTGCCATAAGGCGGAATCGGAAGCGTCTGAAATTTCATTCTTCGTCAGCCGTCCGCGAGCCCAGCCATTGGCATCCAATCCCACCGGGACGATTACATTGCAACCGGACGGGGATCCGAGACCGCAACCGCTCGTGAGGTAAGGATTCGAATCGAATGCTCCGGAGGCACCGTCCACGAACACCTGATCCAACAAAGCTTGTACGGCGAGAAAAGCCGTAGCGTCATCGAACATGAAATCGTCTACGGCATCGCATCCGGAAAACAATTCCGCACACGTCCCATCCTGAAAACTGACGTCAAAGAGCTTACCGCCCACATTCACTCCAGTCGCACCGGTCAGTATGCCGTCGGTCACCTGCAAAGTGACCGCATGAACACCCCCGGCTGCGTAGCACCCGGCGATCAAAACAACACTTAGCCATTTTTTCGATTTCATCGGTTTTGTTTCCTTAGAGTGATAAGTCAAATCCTGCCGGAACGGTACGTCATCCCGGTTAGTGGCTTCGGGAGACTTCCGGATGCCGGCGACCGCCGGTAACACGTGCGTGACTAACCGTAACACCGCAACGCGGCGTGCTTACGCTACTCGCCCCTGCCTCGGGTGTTGTTAAAAAACCGTAAAATTTCTGTCATTTTTTGGTTCAAAGCATGACTCCTGACAGTCACCATCGAACGGGATCTTTGGTTACTCTCCGGTTCGAAACCACTCGCCTCAAGGAACCGGGAATGAATCAAGGGATGCCAATCGTGTTCGGACCGTTCCGGTTGGAACCCGGCAATGCCATGTTATGGCGCGGCGATCAGGCGATCGTCTTGCGGCCACGCACCTTCGCCGTGCTGTGCTACCTGCTCGAGCACCCGGACCGGCTGCTCACCAAAACCGAAATTCTCAACGCCCTCTGGCCCCGCCAGTACGTCAGCGAAGGCGTCCTGAAGGCGTCCATCAACGAGATCCGCAAGGCCCTGGGCGACGATCCCAAGGCCCCGCGCTACATCGAGACCCGGCATCGCCGGGGCTATCGCTTCATCGGCCCCCGCGCCTCCCATCCACCGTCCGCTTCGAGCGCCCTTCCGTCCCCCCGGTGCGTCGGCCGGGATGCGGAGCTGAGACACCTGCACGCGGCGCTGGAAAAGGCGTTGGCCGGCGAGCGTCAACTCGTCTTCGTCACCGGCGAAGCCGGCATCGGCAAGACCACCGTGGTCGAGGTATTCGCGGAGGGCGCCGCCGCCCGGCGGGAGCTGTTGCGGATGGCCTCAGGGCAGTGCGTGGAGCATTACGGCCCCGGCGAAGCTTACTTGCCGGTGCTGGAAGCGCTGGGCCGGCTCTGCCGGCCCCCGCAGGGCAAACGACTCGTCGCGCTGCTGCGCCGCTATGCCCCTACCTGGCTCGGGCAGCTGCCCTGGCTGCTCAGCCCGGCCGAGCAGATCGAGCTGCAGCGCCAGGGGGTGGCGGCAACGCCGGAGCGGATGCTGCGGGAGATGGCGGAGGCGCTGGAAGCGGTGACGGCAGAGACCCCCTTGGTGCTGGTGCTGGAGGACCTGCACTGGAGCGATTATGCCACCCTGGACCTGCTCGCCGCCCTGGCGCGGCGGCGGGAGGCGGCGCGCTTGCTGGTGATCGGCACCTATCGGCCGATGGAGCTGATCGTGCGGGGGCATCCGCTGAAAGGGCTCAAGCAGGAGTTGCAGGTGCACGGGCAGTGTGCGGAGCTGGCGCTGGGCGCCCTCAGCGAAGCGGCGGTGACCGACTATCTGGCCGCCCGGTGTCCCCGCGTCGCGCCCACCGTGCCGCTCGAGCGGCTCGCGCAGTGGGTGAGCCGGCGCACCGAAGGCAATCCCCTGTTCATGGTCCATACGGTGGCCTATCTCTACGCTCGCGGGGCGTTGCGTGAAGCCCCGGAACCCGCGGGCCAAGACGCTTCGCTCCGCGTGCTCGAAGACGCCGAGCACGGCATGCCGGAGACCCTGCAGCAGATGATCGACCAGCAGATCGATCGGCTCAGCCCGGCCGAGCAGCACCTCCTGGAGGTGGCGAGTGTGGCCGGCGCCGAGTTCTCGGCGGCGGCGGTGGCGGCCGGGCTGGCGCTCGAACCGGACGCGGTCGAGGCGCAGTGTGAAGCGCTGGTGCGGCGCCAGCAGTTCCTGGAGTGCCGGGACACCGCCGAATGGCCGGACGGCACGATGGCGGGGCGCTATGGCTTCCGCCATGTGCTGTATCGAGCCGCGTTGTCCGGCCGGCTGACGGCGAAGCGGCGGATGCGGCTGCATCAGGCGATCGGCGAACGGCTGGAGCAAGCCTACGGCGCGTGCGCCGGGGAGATCGCGGCGGAACTGGCCGTACACTTCGAGCAGGGCCGAAACCTTGGCCGGGCGCTGCGCTATCTGCAACAAGCCGCCGAGAAGGACCTCCGGCGGCTCGCCCCGCACGAGGCCATCGGCCTGCTCACCCGAGGATTGGCGCTGCTCGACGCCCTCCCCGACACCCCGGAGCGGACCCAGCACGAACTCGCCCTCCAAATCACCCTGGGCTCGGCGCTGATCGCCGTCAAAGGCTACACCGCCCCCGAGGTGGAGCAAGCTTACACCCGCGCACGGGTGCTGTGCCGGATGGTCGGCGAGACGCCCCAGCTCTTCTCCGCGCTCTGTGGCTTATGGTCGTTCTACTACTTGCGGGCGGAGTTGCAGACCGCCTATGAACTGGCGGAACAGCTCCTCGCGATAGCCCGGAAGGCGGACGACTCGACGTGGCTGCTGGAGGCCCACCAAACGCTGGGGACCACCTTGTTATGTTTCGGAAGGCTGGCGCCCGCCGGAAAACACTTCGAACAGAGCCTAGCCCTCTACGAGCCCGCGCAGCACGGCTTCCTGGCCTTTTTGCATGGTCGGGATCCGGGGATTCTTTGCCGGTTTAATATTGCAATGATTCTTTGGTTTAGGGGGGTTCCGGAGCAGGCCAGGACGCACCTCGAGGCAGCCCTCACTTGGGCGCAGGAGCTTGCACATCCCCTCACTCAAATCGTAACCCTGAATGCCGCCGTTTGGATTCATCACTTTTGTGTATCTCATGAAGCCGGGCCCATCCTCGAGTACTACGAAGCGCTGGGACGGCTCGGCATTGAACATGACATCCCCTTGGCGCAGGAGACCCATCTCATCATGGGCGGGTGGATCCAAGTCATGCAGGGACAAGTCGACGCCGGCATTGCCCGGATCCGGCAGACTTTGGCGAACTACCAGCCCAGTGCCATGCAGGTGATGCGGGCTCATCATTTCGGACTGCTCGCCGATCTATGCGCCGTGGGTGGTCGCCTCGAAGAGGGTCTCGAAGCCGTGACCGAAGCACTCAAGGAAGTGGAACGCGTTGGCGAGCACCTTTACGAGGCGGAGCTGTATCGGCTCCAAGGCGTACTCATGCTGAAGGCCTGTCCAGTCGAAAGTCCGGAGTCCGGGGCGGAGGCCTGTTTTCTCAAGGCCATCGCGACTTCCCGGCGGCAGGGCAATAAGTTATTCGAGTTTCGAGCGGTGGTGAGCTTGAGTCGGTTATGGCAGCGCCAAGGCAAGATAGAAGAAGCCCGCCGGATGCTGGCGGAAATTTACCATTCATTCACCGAAGGGTTTGACACGCCGGATCTGCAAGAAGCCAAGGCGCTGCTCGCCGAGTTGTCCTCGAAGGACGGCCAGGAAATCGAGGCCGCTTGGTGATGCCGTATATCGGATTGACTAAAGTCTTGCGGGCAGTGGCCGGTGAATTCACGTCTTGTTAGGCGCGGATGATGGAAACAGTCATCACCTTTGGCTAACCCCTGTAAAGTGCGGCCCGGAGAGCACGAGGGTGTAAAAAGAACTGTGTAACTGGTTTGTAAAATCAGCCAGAAAAAGAGACTAAAACATGACCAGTGACACAGCCAAACAAGACGCCTTATTGGATGAATTGCTCAAAGGCTATACGAATCCGAAAGACATTCTGGGGGAACACGGCTTGCTCAAGCAGCTGACCCGGCGTCTGGTGGAACGGGCGTTGGAGGCGGAGATGACCGCCCATTTGGGCTATGCCCCCCATGCGCCGGAAGGGCGCGGCAGCGGTAATTCTCGCAACGGCAAGTCGGCGAAGACGATTCAAACGGAAACCGGACCCTTGGCGATTGAGGTCCCGCGGGATCGCAACGGAGACTTCGAGCCGCAACTGGTTTCCAAGCGCCAACGCCGGCTCGAAGGATTTGATGAGAAGGTTCTGGCGCTGTATGCGCGGGGCTTATCCACCCGTGGTATTCAGGGGCATCTGGAAGAACTGTATGGCGTGGAAGTCTCGCCGACGCTCATCTCCAACGTGACCGAATCGGTGTTGGCGGACGTGAAGGCATGGCAGAGCCGGCCCTTGGCGTCGGTGTATCCGATCCTGTATTTCGACGCTTTGATCGTCAAATCACGCGAAGCGGGACCGGTCAAGAACAAGGCGGTCTATCTCGCTTTGGGCGTCAATCTGCAAGGCGAAAAGGAGCTGCTGGGCCTTTGGATCGCGGACACAGAAGGCGCCAAGTTCTGGCTGTCGGTCTTTACCGAGTTGAAGAACCGAGGCGTTCAGGATGGCTTTATCGCCTGTGTCGACGGCCTCAAGGGACTGCCGGAAGCGATTGAAACCGTGTTTCCCAACATCCAGGTCCAACTGTGTATCGTCCATAAGGTGCGCCACAGCCTGCAGTATGTCACCTGGAAGGAGCGCAAGGCGGTGGCGAAAGACCTGCGGGCGATTTATGGCGCCGCGACCTTGACCGAGGCCGAAGCTGCCCTGGCGCGGTTTGCGGACACCTGGGACGCGAAGTACCCAGCCATCAGCCAAAGCTGGCGGGCGGATTGGACGCGCTTGACTGTGTTTTTCGATTGTCCGCCGGAGATCCGCAAAGTGCTGTATACCACCAACGCGATCGAATCACTCAACTTCAGCCTGCGCAAGCTGCTCAAGACCCGCGGCGCGTTCCCAATCGCAAACGGCGTCTCCGGGAGCGCCGAAGCCGCCCTTCCAAACGATGAGGCGATTCTGAAAATCCTGTATCTGGGACTGCAGCGGATCGAGAAGAAATGGACCATGCCGATCCAGGATTGGAAACGGGCGTTGAACCACTTCGTGATCCTCTTTGGTAATCGAGTTACCCTATGAACTAACCCCAGTTACACAGTTAACTTGACACCCCCCGGAGCCCACTGCGCGCCGGGCCTTGCAGCTCCTCTCTACCCTTTCTCTGCTCCGATTGGCCAGAGCCCCGATTGCCTTGACTCCGTTTCGCCTACAGGGCTTTCACCAGCCTGCTAATGGTTAGAATCGAACGGACTGTTATTTATAAAATCATCAAACGAACTGCTTCCTACATTATCTAAGCATTTCTGAATCTTCTTTCTAGCTTTATTGCTGATGTCACCGCTACGATATGTACCAGTACTATAGTCCAGACCTAGGCATTGGCTTCTCGCCATTTCTTTACGGTCCTTATATCCCTGATATGTATTTTTATAGTAATACGTATCATATGGATCATACCGATTGGATTGATAGTCGCTAACACATCCCGATATAGGAAGTACAAAGCATATGATGAGTCGCATACTGTAAATCATGGCCCACTCCGTAGCCTGTAGGATGCGGTAAGCACGCGAACCGCATCGATCGCGGATGATGCGCCGCCTTCGTCGATAGCTCCAACGGTTGTCTGTGCCGGTTACGATCAGGTCTTCACCGACGGCAAGATCGCCGAAGGCGCCTGCTGCGCAAATGCTTCGTGCAAGTTCTACGACATCGCTCGCCCGGCCGACAGCGGCAAGCGCACTAGTCTCCACGAGTCCTTCGACTTCATCGGCCGACTCTACGTTATCAAACGGGTAGTCAAGGAACGCCAACTTGACACCAAGGGCATCCGCACGAGGCGACAGAAGCAGGAGCGATCGACCCTGGGCAAGCTCGATGCCTGGCTTGGCGAGCGGCTGCGCGAACTGCCGCCCAAGACGCCCACCGCCAAGGCCAGCGGTTACGTCCTCAATTACCGGCAGCCGCCGGAGCGCTATCCGAAAGCCTGTGGCCGGAATGTCGACAACAATCGTGGCAGCCACCGTATTCAGCCCAATCCAGACTTGCGAGGAGTTGGACATCAACCGGGAGGCTCACCTGATGAGAAACATGCTTACACGGTTACCCGCGACGAAGCAGAAAATATCGATATCGTAGACAGTTCAACTCTTTAGACGAACGTTCGGATTGCGCCGTCTCGTACCTTAAGGAAGCTCTGATCAAGTTGATTCCGTTCACGCCCTTCAACAGGCTCAGGACAGGCCTGTCGAAGGACTTAATCAGAGCTTCCTTAACTGCGGAATCTTCTCGACGTCGTTACGCTACTCGAAGAGGCTTGGCGTGTCGTTCAAGAATTGTGAAATTTCCGGCAAATTTCGGTAAATGATCAGTCGAAATGTCCCATTCGGTGATTGGTGGGCAAGAGGATTGGTCGCTCTCTGGTTCGAAACCATCCAACAACGGCAAAGGAGTGTATCGGAGAACGCAATCTCGACGCCGGATTTCGAAAAAGATTCACATACTAATGAATTGAATTATCAGAAAAACCTTTACTCATCCTGTTGCCGAGTCCAAAAACTCTTATCCCTAATCAATTTGACCGGCTTCGAGTGGCTGCCAAACTTAAGCTCGAGCCCATTATCACTCAAGCGTCCTGTCGCTTTAGTCTCAGGGCAGCCCGTTTTGGCAACGGCAGGAAGAGTAAAGGATATGTCCGGCTCGTTCACGGTGACAGTAACCAAAACCGGCGGCATAGGTTCGGCCTTCGCACATTGCACCAAGGCATGGTAACCGTCTGTAGCGCCGACTATGAACAGTTCTATCCCGGAAACATCCTCTCCTCCCGATAGAGCCATATTCGAATATACTCCGGAAACGGGTAGATCTGCGTTGCCATTCGACGCTATCGGCAGCAGGCACGTGCCTAAAAATATAATGCGACTTACCGCTCTCACTATTAATCTCCATACAGTTTCTGACTACATGCGACATGACGCCGGTTGAACAGCGGCTATTGCGGCCGTGCTCAGCAATCGAGCTATCACGCCACGGGATAATGACCGCCACTAGGGAGAACAAGACTCCCGTTTTGCCGAGACTGGCAAGAACGCCGCTTGATTTTACATCCGTCGGTTCACGGTCTTCCAAGCCTGCATTTCCCGCTCGTTCGCTTCGAGCCACTGTACCGCACGGCTGACGGTCGAGTAGCGCACTCGGAAATGATCCGCGATCTCCTGCAGGGTATACACGCCGGTACGGAAGGCGCGTGCCATCGCGTCTGGCTGCAAGGGATAAGCGTACTCGAAGTGCCGGAGCGGCTGTGCGAGCGGACGGCGCTGCACCCGGGGGAGCTCGCGGAGCTGGTCGAGCGACTGGGATTTTTGGGCGAAGCGCTCGACGAAGTCACCTTTGCCGAGAAAAACCGGGCGGCGGAAGTTGAAGCGAGTACAGACTTCGCCTAGTAGGGTCAGCCAGTCCCGTCGGTCCGGCAGGACAAGGCCCCCGACATCCGAAGACATGATCCGATTGCGCAGTCAATGAAGCGCACGGAACAATTCACGAATGAAATGGCGGGCCGTATTCGCGCAGTCCTCACAACGCCATGCGACGTAAACGACTGCAATAACCACTACCACGGTGAAAATAGCGAATATCCAAATGCGTGACATCACGATATCGATACAGCTTTCTCTGTCCAAGTTGTTGACATAGCCAGGAAAATCCTGGAATTCTCTAAAAAGGCCTTGCCCATTGGATCTCGCCCGTCGAGTCGGTCAGGCGGATCGGGCCGCCGTTGGTGTCGTTTTGATAGTGCAAGAGGGGATTCGGTCCGCTTCGGCCGCCGAGCATCCTCAACGGCTCAAAGGACTCGGGGTAGTAGACCCATTCCCGTGCCGGTACACCAGGTTTCCGGCCCGGTCGAACCGATAATAGATACCTTCGTATCCCGATGACCCCAATGCCTGCTGGTATCAAGTGGTGTTCCTGAAGAACCGCCTCGTGCCGGATGTGGTACGAGGAATGCGGTTTCAGGATGGAATCGCCGTCATCGATCAATTCGGTGAAGCGGAAGACGATCAGCAGAAAACCGCCGCCTGAGTCAGGCCGGCCACACACCAGATTTCTATAGCTCACAACCATTTTCAATATGCGATGCCGGTGACAGCAGGTGATGATTGGTTGACTAGATAGCATTGTGTATCCTTGGCGCCGTTCTGTCCTGCTCTGTTTTTGGAATTCACTAGCCACCTCCAGGTGACCTATGAAACGGAATCGAAAATCGGGACTGACGCGGAAAGTCGAGCGTGCGCCCAAGAGCTCTCCGTCTGCATGTTGTGTAGATCAGCCTATACCAGAACGTCATGTCGAATGGATAAGCCAGGTGAAAGAGTGGCTGGTCTGGAGGTGGCGGCATTGGCGCTGGAAGGAAGCGCTGGTCGTGGGGAGTGTCCTGATTCCTCTGATTGTCTGGTTCCACTGGAAAGAAACCGGCAAGCTGCCTGGTATGCATGGGTTTATCGAATGGTTGACGCGGGAATCGCTTCCCCAAGCCGATCCCCATCGCTTCAGCATTGCCATCGCTCACTTGGAGGACGATCCAAACCATGAAGTGGAAAAACTTATCTTCGAATCGCTGAGTGAAATTTCCGGCAGCGCTATTCAAATTCTTCGATTCGATCGCCTCATCACCACCGAAGGTTCTGACAGCAACGAGATCATAGACAATGGCCACGCCTATGCTCGAGAACTGCTGGACCGGTCCCACGCTCAGGACTGATCTGGGGGACTGTACTGAGATCGGTACCCAAGCTCCATTGGACGGTTAACAAACAGCTCGAAGGCTTCAATAAGTTCGGACGTCACCCGGTGTCCGCTGGCAATTTGGACCTGCCCCCGATGGTTTTGGAAGATGTTCAAAACTTGCTATTGCTGCTGACCCTTAGCGAAGCCGCCGAATATTCGAGGGAAGATGGACCTTTCATCGCCGATCGTCTGAAACCCTTTATTGGCCTGGTGCAGTACTTGATTCGGCATCCCGTGACGAAGGACGCCTGGAGCAACGACGAACGAAGTCTGTTGAGCGTAAGCGTCGCCGATGCGCTAGCGACTTATGGGTACCAAAAAGGCGACCCCACCGCCTTAGCCAAAGCCGTGACGGCTTACCACGCGGCACTTGAGGAGGTGACCCGCGAGCGGGCACCGCTTCAGTGGACAAGGACTCAGAACAATCTGGGCGTTGTTCTTCGAGCCCTGGGGGAGCGGAAATCCGGGACCGCCCGGCTGGAGGAGGCGGTGACGGCGTTCCGCGCCGCACTCGAGGAGGTGGCCCGTGAGCGGGCGCCGCTCCAGTGGGCGCTGACTCAGAACAATCTGGGCACTGCCCTTAGCGCCCTAGGGAAGCGGGGATCCGGAACCGCCCGGCTGGAGGAGGCGGTGATGGCTTACCAGAGGGCTTTGTCCGTCTTTGAAGCGGAGAACATTTCGTTTTATATCGAAAAGACGCGACGAAATCTGGATAGAACCCGACGAATATTAGCAGTCCGCGAGGCGCACTAGTAGTCGGTCACGCTGGCGGTGATGGATATTCTTAGTGCGATCCGAGTCTGATCCTTTCATTCCTGTGAAGGAGATCAGCGATGCCCCAAACGATCTATCGGGTCAGGCTCAGTGACGCCGAACGTGAGCACTTGGAACAGTTACTGCGCGGTGGCACGACGGCGACGCGTCAACTGACCCACGGGCGGATTTTACTCAAAGCCGCCGAGGGCTGGCCCGACGAGCGGATCACCGAAGCGCTGACGGTTGGGCGGGCGACGGTCGAACGCACGCGCCGACGCTTTGTCGAGTGCGGCCTTGAGGCGCTCCGGGAACGTCCGCGCCCGGGCCAAAGGCCCAAAGCCCGGTTGATCGCAGAAGCGTGCAGCGCGGCGCTGGAAGGGCGTCAACACTGGACGCTGCAACTCTTGGCCGACCGGGTCGTTGCCCTCGGATTGACCGAGTCCTGTCCGTCGGCTGCTGAAAAAAACGCCGCAAAAAAGCGTCAAGAGAAGCAGCCATATGTTCGCTACTACCTGCCACGCCACAGTCGAATAGGCCGCGTCGGAAAGTTATTCTTCAGCGTAGTAGTCTTCATAGAAAGCTAACGTCTCCTCCACCGAGAATCCGTCGAAATCGCCGCTCGCTTCACAGGCCTCTATCCGTGCCAGAGCGTGTGCCGCCCCAGGAGCCGGATGCTGCTTCAGATATTCCTTGGTTTCAAGCAAGCCTCCGCCGCACAATAGCTGCACGTCGATCGAGGCGTCCGCATCCATGCTCGAACTCTTCGCTTTCCAAATCGGCAAGGAATCCGAAACGTCTTCGTTGGCAAATAGTTGGACGCAACAAAGCTTCATCAATTCGGTATCGCCTGCACCCTGTGCATGCTGCTCTTTCTCAGCCTGTTCACCGAGCAGACTTCGGATCGCAGGGATCGATTCCGTTGATGGCCTTAGGCAGAATTTATCCAACAGTTCCTCAACGTTCATCCGTTCACTCCCAAAATTTCGAAACCGCGAATCCCTTGGTTGAATACATCCAGGGCACCTCGAAAAACCCTGAATTTTGATGAAAACCCGGCTCTAATTTTTTGACCGGGCGGGCACACGAGCCGACTCCCTCACGCTCTTGTCGCCATTTCACTTTTCATTTTCCCCGAATCGCCCGCGTTGGGGGCCTTTCGGGCGAGGGTGGGCCTCAAAAGGCCACGACACCCGCCTGTTTCAGGTAAACCAGCCGCTTCAGGTTATAGCTGGCCGCCATCATCGTCATGGCAAAGTTCGCCCTCGCCTGGCCGATGGTGCGAATAAACTTGCCGCCCATTTGTGCGATGGCGGCGAAGGGATGCTCGACCCGTGCTCGGACCCGGGCGATGCGTTGATTACGTTGTTTCTGCCGTTCGGACAGCGGATGGTTGCGCTGGCCCTTGCGCTGGATGTGGTTGCGATAACCCGCTTCCTGGAGCTGGGCTTCCCGTTCCGCACTCGGATAGCCCTTGTCGGCATAGACGTCCCGGCTGGTGTTGCTAGTGTTCAACACCGCCTCAAAGTGCTGGCTGTCATGAGTAGCGGCGGTGCCGGTCTCGATCTTGCGGATAACCTTGTAGCGCTTGTCCACGTTGATGGAGAGCTTGTAGCCGTGGTGGCTCTTGCCGTGCTTCTTGGTCCAGGTGGCGTCCAGGTCTTTTTGCCGCCGCTTGGCCGGGCTCCAGTCCGCCGGCATCGCGCCTTCCTTCAGCATCTCCTTATCGTCCTTGCTGAAGTGCTGCTTTGGCGCAGGCACCAGGGTGGCGTCGATGATATGCCCCCCGCGGGCGATGTAGCCATGCTTGAGCAACTGCCGCTCGATGCCGTCGAACAGCGCCTGGGCGCCGACCTCGCCGATGCGGTTCTCGAAGGTCCACATCGTGGTGCGGTCCGGAATGCTGGCCGAGTCCATCAGCCCGCAGAAGCGCTGGTAACTCATCCGATCAAGCAACTGGTATTCCATCTGCTCGTCCGAGAGATTGTTGACCCGCTTGAGAAACAGGATGCGCACCATCGTTTCGGTGGGAAACGGCGGACGACCGCCTTGCGGGCTGACCGGTCGGGGCGCCGCCTGATCCACGTCCGCGGCAAGCGCCGCAAAGTCGATGTGGGTCTCGAAGGCCACCAGCGGATCGCCCATCCGGTCGATCTTCTGCTTGCGCAAATCGGCCGCAAACAGATCGGGTTTGATCGCGCTCTTCGGAGACTTTGGCATCTTCGGTTTGGTCATGTCTGGGACTCAACACACTGATTGGCTACAGGTCCTATTTTACCGGGCGCGCGCAGACCAAGGAGGTTTTTCGAGGTGCCCTCCAGGGGGTGGTGGGTCAATTTAGTTGAAAGCAGTGGCGATTAATGAAGAGGCCGATCACCCCATCGTGAAGCAACTCAGATTTTGAAAAGCAGATCGTTTTGCGAGTTAAGCGCTTGATGCGAGTGCGTAACAAAAGGTTTTTGTTTTCGATCTTTTGCGTATATTTCTTACCAATGACGTGCTGGTTTGCCGGAATGAACGCCGCATAGCTTGGCCAATCATCGGTGTAATAGGTTCGAATATTGAAAACGCGCAGATTGGCGATCAATTGTTCGCAAACGTCCTCTTTGCGCCGCCCAAACACAAATGACAAAATGCATCCGGTGGCGGCGTCGATGGCGTACCAGAGCCAACGTTGGTTCTTCTTGCGAGCCACATAGCTCCACTGTTCGTCCGCCTGAACATCCATCGGCGAATCAAAGAGATGCCTGATTTCCACGGCGATTTCCCGAGAGCTAAGGATTCACCGTGACCACTTCGGTGGACTTTTTTTCAGTGTAGACATGACTGTGTTTTTCCCAATCCCGAGAACACGAGCGGTATCTCGAATACCACTGCCATTCATCGCCATGTCAACAATCTGTTCTTTGATACCGGACTCGTAGGCCCGGTAAATGTATTCGGTCTTGAAGGTGCGCCCACAGTGCTTGCAACGAAAGCGGGGGTAACCACTCTGTGTACCATAGCGCACCACATCGGAACTTTTACAGTATTTGCACGGAATCGTTTGATAGGCCATTGGTCCAGTCAATGCTTAAGCTAAGAAATAATTGTACATTGTAGTATATAAACTACTTAAACCCACCACCATCCAGGGCGCGACCTTTTCCCAAACCGATATTGACCTGGTCGCCTTCCTGCTTGAACAAGGCTTTGCTGCGTGCCCATCCCTTCTTCACCTGCGGCAAATCCGGAAGTAGCGCCTCCGACTTCTTGCCGTGAGCCTTTACGCCGATATCGCGCAACGCCTGGGTGGTGCCCTCGACCAGCTGGAACTTGACCAGCACTCCCTCATAGGCCTCGGAGGATTTTCTCGTGGGCGACATGAAGGTTTCGGTTGTCGCTTTAAGATTGCCGGTAGACAGAAAGTGCTCGAAGTCGGCGCGACTCATCTGCAACCGAATCGGGTTATCAACATAACCGACGTGCAGCCGCGCGATTTGCCCCCAGGCGGTATAGCTCGCTGCCCATAGGACTTCGCCTGCTGAGTTGGTCAGCCGGATCGGACAGCCCTTGGGGCAATGCCGTTAAGTTAAGGGTCATTTGTATTGACGTCGAGGTTTTGGCTTGATGCGGGATTGGGGTCTTGGTGCCTTTCGATCGGGCCGTTTGAGCTCCAGGGTTCTGGCATAGAGCTCGATAAGGGTGAGGATTTGGCTGGGGGATACGCGCTGGATGAGCCAGCAGAATAGACGCGTCTTCAGGGAGTTGAGGACATAGGTCACATTGGGGTCATAGCGTTGGGCCTTGTCTTCGGGCAGGGTGTCGTAGGCGGAGCGGGCGAGGGCTTCGGCGAGGTTGGCGGTGAAGAGCTTGGCGTGGAAATCCTGGCGGATGGGTTCGGGGAGTTCGCCGGAGAACTGTTCGACGTTGAGGCGGTGTTTGAGGACTTTGAAGGCTTCCTCGATGTGCCAGCGGGCGTGGTAGAGACTTTTGAAGTCTGCGGCGGGAAAGGTTTGCGCGTCGAGGAGCGAGGTCGCGAGGACCTCGACGGTGCCGGTGGACAGGACGACGCGGATCAGGCGAAGGGTGACGGCGTTGTCGATCAGGTGCATGCCGGCCGCTTGTGCTTGTCTTTGAGCGGCCTTGGAGACCTTGAGGGTCACGACCGTTTCGGTCTGGCCGGAGAGCAGGAAGCGCTCGACACAGGACCATGGAGTCCCGTCCATCCGAGCCAGGAACGGCAGGCCGCGCTGTTGCAGCAGGGTGAACAGCCAGACGGCGGGAAAGCCGCGATCCAGGATGAGGAGGTCGTCGCCGGCAAGGTGTGGGAGCCGTTGCGCCAGGAGGGCACGCTCGGCCTCGTCGAAGCGGCCGAGGACGGCCTTGAGCATCAGGCGTGACGTGGTGGCGAACAGCCCCAAGGCACGCGCCAACACATACGGTTGGCCCGGGTGATCGGACTGGACGCCGAATTCGGCCTGGTTTTCCGGCCAGGCCGGTAAGCGTAAGGTGGTGGAATCGGCGGCGACCCGGCGCAAGCCGCGCCAGCGGGGCTCGGGCAGCAAGGTGGCCAAGGAGCCCAGCAAGCGCTCGTTGAGGGCTTCGAACACGGAGGCTTTCAGCTTCTGGCGAGCCTGGGACAGGGCGCTTTGGGTCACCGTCCGGGGCAGCGGTGCCTGGAGCGTAGCGAAGAGGTCATCGAGCAAGGACTGGAGGCTGCCTTTGAAGGCGCAGAGCAGGAAGGCGACAAGGACCGGAAAGGTGAGGATGCGCTGCCGGGAGAAGGCGGTTGGGCGGGTGCGATGGTCGGCGATGAACTGGGGATCGTGAAGCGTTTTGGTGAGATCGGCAAGAATACCGGCATGGATAGCGCTAAGCGACCTTCATTGATTAATCCTTTGTTTTCAGATAGTTACGTCACATAGTATACCACAAGCTCCTTAACTTAACGGCATTGGGCCCGTGGCTAGCGGTTACCGGGGCGGGATTCTCACCCGCTGGAATGTGCAGCATTGCCCAGCCGCAACCAAGACCTGACCCCGTGGCCTGTGTGACCCCGGGGCCTTTGCTATGCGGACTGCCGCCAGTCCCATAAAGGGTTGATACCAAACTCCCTCAATACCGTTTCGGCAGGAATCAAAGTACCGTAGTCATTATCCAGCCACACCCGGTCTTGAACATGAGTCAACTTCGAAAACAAATATTGAATAACGGTGCTGCAAAATATGTAGTCATTATATGCTACATGGAAGAAGACAGTATCCCGCAATTTCTCCTGGATTTCGACAGGAATATCCTCATTCGAGAGATAATCGTCGTGTACCTCATCCGCAGGGACTAACTCCCCGATCGAAACGTATTTGACGCCATTTCCAGGCTCCTGAACTTCAATATTGCAACGGCCGAGATGAACAAACAGGTTTTGATCCCATTGTTCGCGGAGCATCTGGCAAATGCTCTCTAAGGTAATGGTCGTGGGAAATATAAGAACTACGGACTGGGACATGGCTAGAACAACCCTTTTCAAATTACTTGATGACAGCAACCAGGATTTCAATGTCGCTTGTCACAGGTTCTTTTTTGTTAGCGGCTTGTACGGTTCTCTTTGCCGCATTGAGTTTCCCGCCAGCTCCTCGGACAAATCCTACCACGGGAACGTCAAGGAACGGCTTTGATCTATCCTGGATTTGAGCCAGAACGGCATGTGCACTTGATGAACCATGCTTATATTGGATTGCCGCATTTGCCGTCAACACATCGATTTCTCCGACAACACTACCTGTTTTTAAATCTATGATTTCCAAGTTTGTGCCTAAAACCTTAATGCCTCGGCTTTCAAGATCATTCACGAAATCAGCCAAGCCTGGATCCGTTGCCTTACCCTGCCGATATTGATAGCCGGGTTTACATTGGAGTCCCAATGGATCAATCCAACCCAACGAGTTAGCAGCATATTGGTATGGATTGAGGCCACCACACAAACCGATAGGATCCTGCGCCCCAAAAAGACCTGATTCCGGATCGAAATATCGATGCCGATTGTAATGGATTCCCGTCTCCCCATCCTCATACTGCCCCTGCAACCGAATCGGGTTATCGACATAGCCGACGTGCAGCCGCGCGATTTGCCCCCACGCCGTGTAACTCGCCGCCCACAGGACTTCGCCCTTCGAGTCGGTCAGCCGGATCGGACAGCCGTTGGGGTCGTTGTGATCGTGCAGGAGGGTGTTCGGTCCGCGTCGGCCGCCAAGAAGTGCTAAGAGCTCGAAGGTCTCCGGATAGTACACCCATTCCCGAGCGACCCCTTTAGCCGGAACAACGGGGTCGGTCGGATCCTCGATCCAATCGCCCACCAGAGCATCGCCGTCCCAGACAAAGGTCGTCACTTTATCGCCGGTGCGCTTCTCGATTCGCCGGCCTAGGGGGTCGTAGCGATAGCGGGTGGACACATCCTCCAGCCGGCTCTCGATCAGCCGTTGGTTCACATCCCACCTAAGGTGTAGGGCGCCGTGCCGGTCGTGGCGCTTAATCAGGTGGCTGGCGGATGAACCCTACCCTACCCGACCCCGCTCGCCCGCTGCGTCGCCACCCGCCTCGGCAACGGCGGCCAACCCGGCAAACCGCGTCCCAAGGGCGTGCGCAAATTCACGGTCGAATTCAGGGGCAAACCGCTGGCAAAACTGCCTTTCGGCACCAAACCGGAGCCCGTCGTCACCGTGTCGCGCGGGGAACTCTCTAGGATCGAAATCGAAGCCGTGCCGGACGGCGTGGCCGGCCACTGGCGTACCCATTTCGACCTGGCCGTGGCGGGAACCGACCCCGTCGAGATGCGCTGCTATCTGCGTGTCAAGGACAAGGCAATGTCGGAAACCTGGCTCTATCAGTACCATCCGGCCTGAATCGAGAACCGGGCGCAAGCCGCTTACCGACGGCGTTCTTCAGGATCGAGGAATTACGGGAAGAAATCGGCGATTAAGTAATGGCAGTCTTCGAGGCTATGGCCAACGAATCTGGACCGGTGCGGAACGAGTTCTGCGGCGGCCGTTGGAACGCTCCTGAGCCGTGCTCACCAGCAGGACAATACCCCGAGATCAAAGCATTGCCGGCGTCAGCGAAGTGCGCGGAACAATTCACGAATGAAATGGCGGGCCGTATTCGCGCAGTCTTCACAACTCGATGTGACGTAGACGACTACAATAACCACTACCACGGTGAAGGTGGCGAATACCCAAATGCGCGACATTACGATATCGATTGCTGAATAGTCTTGAGTTCAGAGTTTTGAAGCCAAAGGGTCATTGCTCAACCGTTTACGTTACGCGATGACCAACAGTTCCATGGAACAAGGTTGCTTCGCTTCGATCTTGAACCGCCATTGGAACAGGTGGCCGACCAGCCCATGGCGGCTATTGAAGCGCTGCGTATTGACGCCATTCAGCTGACGCATTCCTCCCGACAGATTGGCATCCGGCGTTTCTAGCCATGGTTCATCATCTCGCAGTACGCGTAGCAACGCCGGTTGAAACGCGCGCCGACGTCGCCCAATAGGGCCAATCAGTCCCGCCGGTCATGATCGCCGCGGAAAATAGCCTCCCGGTGGTCGCCGCACGATGTCACGTGAAAAGCCCGCCTGCCAGTTCGATGCGAAGTGGTCTTGCCACATGCGGGGCTGTGTAGGACAAGAGTGTTGGATTGCAAGACCTGGCCCCGCGCCTTGAAACCGCTGGTTTCGCGCCGAACAAAGTAGTTGATAATGGGATCGCGCCAATGACCCCAAGTTGTGGCAAAAGCGGCAAAACAATTCAGACCTAATGCCGTGATGCGTTCCAGCCACTGCATTAAGGCCTGTTCCGCCTGGGCTTTGTTGATGCGGCTTTCAAAAATACCGGTCAGTACTTCACGTTGAATATAGACCTCTTTCAAGGTCGGTGCATGCTGAAAGAGGTGTAGCAAGACACCTTGCTGTTCCTCGCTTAAGGCTATCCAGGGTTTACGAAACGCCCACATCGCCCCTTTCAACTGCGCATAGTCATGCTCGGACAATGTCGTTTTCAAGCGCTTCATTTCGGCTTTGCGAGCTTTATCGGCGCAATCGCGGTCATGCTTGGCCACGTGAAAACGATCAACCACTATTGGCACGTTGGGTAGGGGTTCTTGAACCGCATTGCGGTAACCTTCATTCATGTCGATACAGACTTGGCGGACCTGCTCGCGTTGATCCGGTGGTAATGTCTCCAAAAAGGATTTGACCGTCTCGTTTTTCCTGTCCGGCAACACCGCCAGAATAAACTTCTCCCGCTTAACCGTAACACCCGAAATAATCACCACAAAGTCTTTATGCCCTTTCTTCAGCGCAATTTCGTCAATCCCAAGCAATTCCAAGTTTGGCACCGTTGACCAATCGACTTGCCGCTGAACATGGCGGTCGATGATGCCTTCGATGCACGCCACCGTGAGGTCGCGTTTCAAACTGACATCACTCAATGTACTGTTGACCAATTCCCGCAGAATCCAATGCTCGTAAGCCTTGGTATGGGGACTCTTCGGGTCATACCACTCACAACGCTGGGTCGTGGTCGGGCCTTTGTGGCAATGGGGGCATTGAAAACGTTTGGGCTTGATCCAAATCCAAACCGGCCGGTCAAAAATCGGCAGATGCCGCAAGGTAATCTCTTTATCGTAGCCGTGAAACTTATCAATCGTGCGCCCGCACCGACGACACACGGCAGTTTGGCTAGTGCTGACCACCGTAATCACCAAACCTTGAGGTGTTTGTTCGCAATGTTCTACCTGAACATTGGGCAGGTCTAAGGGTATCTGTATCTGCGGTTGAGTCATTTGGGCTTAAAAGAAAATCATGGCTTCCAGCAAAATATCAAAGCCGCTGACATTTCGCTATCCATTCCTTGGCATACTGCATGCAGTGTTTACCACGGGAAATATGGGAGAGCCAGACCCGATCCCTTTGTCTTCTGTCTTGTGACTCTGATTTATCTGCCGGAACCCTATTAAGAAACGGGGGGCACGTCAGTTGCCTCTAGGTTTGATAAGATTACAGTGCATACCCTGAGGACAGCCTCAGCGTCTTCACGAGATAATTCAGGAAACGTTTTGAGAATGAGATCAACGCCGGCATCAGTCTCTAATGCTTTCCATACAATATGGGATATAAGAAATTCGGTTCCTTTAACTTTTAACCCATATGTCGGACGCTCAAAGTACATCGGAATCTTGCCATATTCGATCCGCCGGATACTTGCAAGATTATCCGGAGTTTCAGAGTTTTGACTTAAAAAATCTTGGCATATTTTCTCATTAAAAGAATCAAATGCTTCACAACCTTGCTTTATTTTGGTGATAACATAGAGAAGACAATCTATAAAACTATGTTGACTAATTATCATTTAATATTCCTATATTTTGGTTATCTTAATGTTTCTAATTTTACTATTGAAATCTGATATCAATCCAGAGCCTATACCGTAAGATCCCGGCTCATTCCGCTTTACAAGAACTTTAAGCGGATTATTGGATTCGCCACCAATTATCTCTTCATAGTCCAACTTTCTTGAGGCTTCATTTAACCATGCTTTAGTGCCAGGATCGACCTCAATTTCCACCTTATGAGTATAATTGCTAGACTTGCCAAGGGTCCTGGGATCGCGAGCCTGTCCAAGCTCCGATATCCACTTCGCACCGCGGGAAGGGTTACCTTTATGCATTTTTGGTACTAATCCATTAGCCTCTTTAATTGCACGAGCTTCGGCCTCAGATACATATCTAACAAATACCTCACACTTGCGTTTGAGCCCAAGCGGATCTATCCAATTGGAAGCATTAGGTGCATACTCGTATAAATCAATTCCGCCGAGCAACCCGATCGGATCGCAGGAAATATATTCACCAAATATCGGAGCATAATATCGGAAGCGATTGTAATGCAGCCCCGTCTCCCCATCCTCATACTGCCCCTGCAACCGAATCGGATTATCGACATAGCCGACGTGCAGCCGCGCGATCTGTCCCCAGGCGGTATAACTCGCCGCCCACAGGACTTCGCCCTTCGAGTCGGTCAGCCGGATCGGACAGCCGTTGGGGTCGTTGTGGTAGTGCAGGAGGGTGTCCGGTCCGCTTCGGCCGCCGAGCAGCGCCAGGGGCTCGAAGGTCTCCGGGTAGTAGACCCATTCCCGGGCCATCCCTTTCGCCGGGACAACCGGATCGGTTGGGTTCTCGCTCCAATCGCCCACCAGGGCGTCGCCGTCCCAGACAAAGGTCGTCACTTTATCGCCGGTGCGCTTCTCGATTCGCCGGCCCAGGGGGTCGTAGCGATAGCGGGTGGACACGCCCTCCAGCCGGCTCTCGATCAGCCGTTGGTTCGCATCCCACCGGAGGTGCAAGGCGCCGCGCCGGTCGTGGCGCTCGATCAGGTTGCCGGCCCGGTCGAACCGATAAAAGGCGCCTTCGTATTCGCCTTCGCGCGACCATTCGCCTTGGGCGTCCGGTGTCCCCGCTTGCGCGGCTTCGTGCTCGACGATCCGCGTCGTGAGCCGGTCCCCCGCGGGGTCGTTGAGGTAGTGCTTGATCTGGCCGTGTGGGTCGAGGTGCTGGGTAATGCGGCCTACGGGATCGTAGACGTAACGGTCGATGCCGAACCGGGCGTCGCGCCGTTCGGTCAGGTTGCCGGCGGCATCGTAGTCGTAGGCGAGGTCGACCACGGTATCCGCGTCGGTGCGGATACGCTGGCGGGTGAGGTAGCCGTCGGCGCTGTAGTCGACCTCGCGGCGTAGACGGGGACTCAGGCGCTCGCGGATGATCTGCCCGACCGCATCGCGCTCGATCGCGATGGGGGCGTGGTCGTCGATGGCGATTTCGATCGCCTGGTCGAGGGCATCGTAGGCGTAACGGACGGCATGGGCGATCACCGTGTCGCCCCGCTTGAACTCGGTGTGGCGCTCGATCCGGTTGCCGGCTTCGTCGTAGGCGTTGCGGAGGGTGAACGTTTCGCCTTGCTTTTCCTCGATCAGGCGGCCGTCGGGATCGAACCGGCGTTCGATACGGATATGCGGATTGGCGCAGCCGATCAGGTTGCCGTTGGCGTCGTAGGCGAAGCGTTCGATCCAGGGCTTGTCGCCGCCGTCCGGGTCCGGGAGCGCCTTTTCGACGATGCGGCCGAGCGGGTCGGTGCGATAGTGAATCGCGCGGCCGAGCGGGTCGACACTGCGCCGGAGATGACCCGCGAGCGTGTAGTCGTAACGCCGCGACTGCCCCCAATAGTCCACTTCCTCGATGATGCGCCCGAGGGCGTCGCGCTCGAGCCGGTAGGTCTCGCCGCGCTGGTTGGTGACGCCGATCAGCCGCTCTTCGGTGTCGTAGTGGTACTGAACGGTATGGCCGTCGGGCTGGAGGCGCTTGGCGATCTCGCCCTGGCCGAAGTACTCGAGCCGGGTTTCGGCGCCGTTTTCGTCCGCGTAGCGGGTCAGGTTGTCCTCGCCATCGTAGCCGCAGCGCACCGTCGCGCCGGACGGCAGCCGGACTGCCGTCAGCCGGCTTTTCGCGTCGTAGCGGTAGAGCGTCTTGCGCCCGAGCGGGTCGAGCCTGCCGACGAGGTTACCCAAGGGGTCGTAGGCGAACTGCGTGACCTGGCCCTGCGCATCCTTGATCCCGGAAAGATTCCCGACCGCGTCGAAGCGAAGCGCCGTGCGCGCGCCGCGCGGGTTGGTGTGGGCGATGATCTGCCCGTGGGCGTCGTACTCGTAGCGCGAGACGTGGCCGAGCGGCGTTTTCTGTTCAATCAGCAGGCCGCGCCGGTCCCAGGCTTGCTGCCAGAGGCCGCCGTTGGGGTCGGTGATGCGAACGGCCTTGTCGGTCTCGTCGAACTCGGTGGTGATCGCGTGGCCGTCGGGGCGCGTGAGCTTGAGGAGGTTGCCGTGCGCGTCGTAGGCGTATTCGGTGCGGCGGCCGTCCGGGTCCACCACCGCCGTGGTGCGGCCGGCGTCGTCGTATTCGTAGAGGGTCATGCCGCCCAGGGGGTCGGTCTCGTTGATCGGTAAACCACGCTCGTCGAGCTTGATCAGCGTGACCTGGCCCAGCGAATCGGTAATGCGGCGTTCGTTGAGGAGGTCCGAGTAGTCGAAGCGGTAGTCGTACAATCCGCCGTCGCCCCAGGCATGGACGACCCGCCAGCTGCCGTCCGCCGCCCGCTCGTAGGCGTATTGGAAGGATAGCCCGTTGCGGTCGGTGTGGCGAACCATGCGATGGGCGTCGTAGGCGAAGCGATAGGGCGCGCCGAGCGCGTCGATGACGGCGACCAGGTCGCCCGCCGCGTCGTATTGGTAGCGGACAAAGGTGTGTTCGGTCCGGCTCGCGGGGTCGTGGAGCGTCACCGCCGTCAGGCGGTCGTTTTCGAGGGTGAGCGCGAGACGCCGGCCCGCCGACTCGTGGATGGCGACGATCCGGCCGCCGCGGTACTCGACGTCGAGGGCGTTCCCGCAGCGGTCCGAGAGGCGTCCGATCGGCCAGCATAGCCGGCCGCGCGGATCGCGGCGGACCAGCGATTTGGGGAAGTGGTAGACGCGGTCGTCCTTGGTGGCGACCCGGTATTCGTCGCCCGTATCAGTCAGCCGCGCGCCGTCCATCAGCTCGAGTTCGGCGCCCTGCTCGCCCACCGCGGCCGGCAGCCGCTCGAAAGCGATCGGACCGACGTCGGGTCCGTGCATCAGCACGCTGCCGTCGGTGCCGTCGTATTCGAGCCGAATGTCGGCCGGGGTCTGCCAGCCGGTGCCGCACAGCCCGACATGGTCGCCGGACGAGCCGTAGCTTCGCACCCAGCGCAGGGGAAGGCGGCCCGGCAACTCGAAGTCCTGCTGTTCGACGGAAACTTCGCCGTTCAGGATGTTGACCGGCTCGGCGCGCAAGACCGTGCACTTGAGAAAGCCGGGCTTCATGTTCTTGAACAGCTTTTGCCGGAATCGCTTGAACACCCCGGACTTGGCCAGTTTGCCGAGGCCCGCAAACGCGCCCTTGAAGGCCAGCCCCATCATCGAGATGGTCGGGGGGCCGCCGACGAACACGGTGGTCGGGATCGCCAGGTTGAAGGTCGTGGGCAACACCATGATCCTGGGGCCGCCTTTTTTCCGCAGCCGGAACGGGCTGACCATGCCGGCGACCTGGCAGCCCAATACCGGCAGGGAAATGTAGGAGAACGGATCGCCGTCCGCGATCACCGTCGAACTGCCCATGAACAGTTCGTCGTCGGTGTCCGGGAGTTTCGGCGCAAACGGAAACCCCGGCGGAATGTGCACGACCATGCCGGCGGTGCCGGCGGTGGCGCGCTTCATGCCGCACACGGTCACGGTCGCGCCGATGATGGGGATGTAGTCGAAGGGATCGAAGACGACGGAGATGTGCGGGGTCGGCAGCGGGGTCGGTACCGGCGTCGTGCAGAGGTGGATGTCCACCCCGAGCTGGGGATCGCCGTGCTTGGCTGCCGGCATCATGCGGCTTTAACCTGCTGTTCGGCCGCCGGCGCCATCAACCCGAGTTCGCTGCACAAGGGCCAGTCGTTTCCCAACAGTTCACGGCTGCGGGCGAATAGCGTCCGGAATGTCGCGTCCGCGTCGGCGACGATGTGGTCGAGGCGGGTCGCCGATTCGGCCTTGAGTTCGTCGATTGCCGCGAGGTATGCCTGCTCGATGGCACCCTCGGCTTCTGCTGTCGCCGTTCCGCCCAAGCCCTGCAGTTGCTCTTCCAGCGTCTTGCCGGCCGAACGCGTTCGCTCTTGCAAGTTCGCCTTCACCTGCTCCATGAGCGCCACCCGCTCCGGATCGAGCGCCCGCAGCAGGTCGATCCCGGTCAGCGGCAAGGTGGTCATACCTCTCGCCTCGGGCTTGAGTTGTTCTCCCAGCGCGTAAGCGCAACGTCCCCGTTCCAAGGCCCCGGCGACGTCACCGGTACGAGCCCGGCAATACGCCCCCATGCGGAACGCTTCGATGCCGAGGATGCCGTTACGGTCCCGTTGCGCCAGCGGCGCTGCCTGGTCGTAGCAAAGACCCGCAGTTTCGGCATCGCCTTTCGCCAAATGCGCGCCGGCTTCGCCGAACCAGGTCTGCAGGACCAGTTTGTTGCCGGCGGGATGACCCTGTTCCGCAACGTGCTGGGCGACCTGACGAGCGCTCCGATAAACTTGCACCGCCTCGTCGTGTCGGTTTTCCTTCAGCAAGGCACCGGCTACCAGCAGGCGCACGACCACCTCCTGGTCGAGCCATTGTTGCCGGCGCACGTAGACCAGCGCATCCTTGGCCTTGGCCTTGACCTGGTCGGCCGTGCCCTTTTCGGTCAGAGCCAGCAGCCCCGTCAGGTGATTCCGAAATACGCCGGCAGGCCCCTGGACCGGTTCCTGGGCGAACGTCTCCTGTGCGACCGTAAGTCCGTCCACTTGCGGCCGGCTCAGCGCGATGCGCGGATGGTTGGCGTCGAGCAGGCGCTGAAATCGGGGGTTTTCCAGCGAATCGATCAACAATATCCGCATGCGCTCCGGCCATTCGACCGCCAAGGCACGCAGCACCCAGTCGGCAAAAGCCGCTTCGTCAGTCATCGCCACGGGCATTAATACGCTGACCAGATGGCCTATCGAATGGTGGTATTTCGACCCGAACGACCGTAGCGCCGCCACAAAGGCCGCCGGCGTGCCGGGCGACGCCGCGGGATCGAAATGCCAATCGACCGGCAATCCCTCCGCCTTCAATCCCTCGTGGCTAGCGTCGTATTGTGCCCGGAAGGCGTCCTTCAGGGCTCTGGAATACTGCAGAGTGTGTTCGTAAGGCGCCTTGAACAGTATGAACAGGTCGCCGGACGTGTAATCCGACTCGTATTTCTGTGCCTCGACGAAAGCCTCGACCAGGCGAAAGGCGTTTTCCGGCACTTGCCAGACCAAGAGCCGCGCATTCGGGTTCTCCCGGAAGCGGAGCCACTCGCCGCACAAATAGGCGAGACGACGTTCGACGGGGTTCAGGGACATGCCGTCCGCCCTAGCCGTTGAGGGAGATTTTCGGCGCGCTGATGGAGACGCCGGCCGGATCGATCTTTACCGTCGAGGCCCCGACGCTGAGGGTGATCGCATCCGGTGTGATCTCGATGGTCGAGCCCATCACGGCGAGGCGCAGAGAGGTATCGGAAGTGTAGGTGCCGGCACCGGTCGCATGCAGATCGGTGGTCGCCGTGGAGCTCTGGTCGATGGGACCGGTCACCGTGATCGTTCGGCCATCGGTAATATCCTCCGTCAGTCCGCCCTTCACCGTAAGCAGATGCCCGGCGTCGACCGTCTCGGACAACTGTCCCTTGACGTGCATGGTACGGTTGGCGTCGACGGTCAGGGTGTCGTCCACCGTTACCGTCGTCGTGCGGTTGTTCTTGATGGCGTTGGTTTGATCGTGCTCCACGGTGGTATTCATGTCGTACTGAGCGTGGATTGTGATCTTTTCATCGCCCGCCGTGTCGTCCATGGAAATCTCGTTGTAGCCCTGCCCCTTGTGGGTATCGGACTTGATGCCGCTGATCACCGCCGCTCCGGGCAGCGCATAGGGCGGCATGGTGTCGCCGTTGTAGACTCGGCCGGTGATGATGGGCTGGTCGGGGTTGCCTTCCAGGAAGTCGACGATCACTTCCTGACCGATCCGGGGGATCGAGACCGCCCCCCAGTTTTTCCCGGCCCAGGGATGGGATACCCGGATCCAGCATGAACTGTTCTCGTTCCGTTGGCCTTCCCGGTCCCAATGGAACTGCACCTTGACCCGCCCGTACTGGTCGGTGTAAATCTCCTCGCCCGCGGGCCCCACCACCACCGCCGTCTGCGGCCCCCGGACCGCCGGTTTGACCGTCTCGCGCGCCGGCCGGTAGGGCTGGCGGCTGTCCAGTGCCGTCAGCGTGCAGTCGAAGGCCTCCTCCTCGAGCACGGGACCCTCCGACAGATAAGCGTTGCTCTGCAGCCGATATTCGGCGGAGACGATCAGGTATTCGCGGTTCTGGTCCTCTCGCGGATAATCGGTCAGGCCGAACAGCGCGCCGCAGGCCAGGCCCTGGGCGTTGCCCCGGGCCTGCACCAGTTCGTGCCGGGCATGAAGTTCCTCGAGGCGGGTGCTGGCGTAGTGCTCGCCGTGCTCGACCTGGGCGTATTGGCCCGGGTAGTCGAACACTTCCCACTCGGCCTGGGCATGCGGACGCGGCTGTTGCCGTTTCACCTGGAGATCCGCCATCGGCTTGGTGAAATCGTAATCGGTCAGCACGCAACACCCGGGCTGGATTTCGCGGGCGAACGACCACGAGAACAGGTGATCGCGCAAGCGGCGGGCGCTGTTGTTCGGTTCGAAGTACGGGATGGACTCGTAGCCCGGCACCTTCGGGTGGGCGGCGGCGGCATCGGCCAGGATCAGGGTGTGTTTGCCTTTCGCATGCTCGAAGAAATAGTAGATGCCCTCCTCTTCCATCAGCCGGCTGACGAAGTTGAAGTCGGATTCCCGGTATTGGACGCAGTATTCCCGCTGAGGATAGGTCAGACTGAGCCGGGCTTCGAAGTCGGTGAAGCCGTGGTCGCGGAACACCTGGGCAATGATGTCGGGGGCGGTTTTCTTTTGGAAGATGCGGCAATCGGAGGTGCGCGTGAGCAGCCAGAGCCAGGGCCTCAGCGTCACGCGGTAATGGACGAGGGTGCGGTCCGGGTCCAAAGCCCCGCCCAGTTGCGCGAAGCGGCAGACGACACCGTTGAAATAGCGGACGCTGTCGTCGGGGAGGGTCAGGGCGACGTCCAGGCGGTCGCCGAGGAGCTGGTCCGCATTGATGGCCCCATTGGCACTGAGCAGATCCAGCTCGTAGTCGAAAAGTCCCCCCAAGCGTTCCAGCCCCTGCATCCGATGAAACAGCAGAATGTCGGGGCCGAGGGGTGAAAAAACCTGTATCAGCCGAGTTTTTTGGTTGAATTTCATATTCGCTGATCCGACAAAATCAGTCCCTAAAATTATCTTAATCTGCAAGGCCGTCTTAGAAAAGGGTCGCTGGACGACAGCTCATTCGCACTCGATTGCTCGAACGCGTGCATCGGCGCGATCTCGTTTTCGGCAGCAGAAAATGGGCACTCAAACCCTGCGGCATCGGTCACGGGCCACCGCCTGCGGCTCCGATGGTTTATATGCGGGCTGCGACCCTGACCTGAAAGAGGGTTGACGCCAATGCCGACAAACCCATCGGCCCGGCGGCGTCGGCAAAGGGTTGCCGACCTACTCGCAGAGCTCCCGAAAAGCTCTAGCTCCACACCATCCATTGCCGCTGCGGCCACGCACCCTTGGCAGGCTTACGGCACGCAACCCTGCATCGGGGTCGTTCAAGAATAGCAAAGTTTATGTCACTTTTGGGTTCAACATGACTCATGACAGTTACTATCGATAGGATCTTTGCTTACTCTCCGGTTCGAAACCGCTCGCCTCTAGGAACCAGGAATGAATCGGGGGGATGCCGTTCGTTTGCGGCCGTTTGGCTTCACGCGGAAGCAACCAGGCAGCTATCGGGTGTGCTTCCGCCGGATTGAGCGTAACGCCAAGAGATACGGGATCTTGTCCACCACGATGCTCTTGAATCGTCCTTGGAGCACGTGAGCGCCCCCGCTACGCCGACGGTTATAAGCTTGGGTATAGGCCTGATCGAGGAGACGCATACCACGGCTGAGATTCGGCTCAGGCGTCTCAATCACGAAAATGCCGCTTGATTTCACATTTGTCGGTTCACGGTCTTCCAAGCCCGGATTTCACAGGAGGATCAGGGTCAGGTCTTGCAATCCAGCATCTTTGCTTTGAAGTTCATGGCTCAGTATGTCTGCAAGCCAATCATCTGCCGTGATTCCGTTCATATGCTTTGACGGCCCGACTAACCGTCGCATAATGCACCCCGAATACCTCGGCAATAGCCTTCATCGAATGATCACCGGAAAGATAAGCCAGTGCCATACCGGTATGAGGGGCATGCGCAAACTCGGATCGATATTCAGCCAGCGGCTTGGCGACAGGCCGGCGTTGCACGCGGGGGATTTCCTGTAGCGCTTCGTCCTTTGCCAGCACGGACTGCATGCGGGCAACAAAAGCCTGGTCACCGAGATAAATCTGGCCCTGCAATTTGTCCCAGAGGCTGGGCAGGCCGACACCGGCACGCACAAAATCGATATAACCGGCCCGGGCTTGATTGCGCTGCCTGCCGAACTGGCCTAATAACCAGTCAGTCTGTAACCAGTCCGGCGTTGACATTGACCCGACCATTGCTGGATAACTGCTCCACGGCCAGTCATCTACATCGTTGACCATGCCGGCCCGTACCGGATTGAGCACCACATAGCGCGCCAACTCCAGCAGATAACTGTCTTTTTCCACCATTATTGCCTTGTACCGCCCCTGAAACACATGACCGACTCGTCCATGCGTGCGATTGGTCATCTGAGTATAGACGCCGTTCAGTTGCCGCATGCCCTGCGCCAGATTGCCCTCCGGCGTTTCAATGACGATGTGGTAATGATTGGTCATCAGGCAATAGGCATGGCAAATCCAGTTGAAGCGGGAACAAACCTGTCCAAGCAAATCCAGCCAGACTCGCCGATCTTCATCGGAGAAAAAGATGGCCTCGCGCCTGTCGCCGCGAGAGGTGACATGATAAAGGCCGCCTGAGAGTTCTATGCGTAAGGGTCTTGCCATATACGATTGCGTCGCCATTTTTTGCGAAACCTTTTGGGACCTCCAAGTCACCAAAAGGAGCAAAAAATTGGCGACGAGTTATTGCCTTCGGCGCCCCGGCCGTCCCCGCTCGTCTGGTCCGGACCCAACAAGGGGTCCGGACACCGCTCGCAGATCACTCGACGCCCGGTCGCGATGCCTTGTGTGAGACCTCCGACCGCCGCTATCGCGTCGACCTTCGGTCTCACACCCGGCGCTCGGGCTTCCGGGGACTACTCGACTCGCTCGCTCACTCGCTCCATATCTCGCAGCGAAGGAATTATAGTGAAGGAATGTTGGCTTGCAAGACCTGACCCCGTTCCCTGCCGCGATGTTCCGCAATCGGCGTCGGTCGTATCGGGCCAGGAACTCGCCCGAGAACTTTCGCTGGACCTCGGTTCCATTACCCGACGCGCGTCCAACGTGCAGTTCAACCAGAACAATACGCGCGGCGCGTCGCTATCGATTCGCGGCTTGGGCAAGCGGAGTTTCACGGAAACCCAGGATCCCAGCGTCGGGGTCACCGTGGACGGCGTCCCGTATGCGCTCACCCAGCTTGCCAACTTCAGTTTTTATGACGTCGACTCGGTGGAAGTCACGCGCGGTCCACGGGGTACCGAGGGCGGCTTGGCCGCGAGTTCCGGCAAGGTCAACGTGATTTCCAAGATGCCGACGTTCAGCCCCACCGCGGAGCTGTCCGCAGCCTACGGGCAGCGCGAGGCCATCATTTTGCAAGGGGCGCTCGGCGGTTCGGTGATCAGGGATTTCCTGGCCTGGCGCGGTTCTTTCCTGGTCGACAAGGGGCGCGGCTTCTATACTCAGGAATACGACGACAATTACAGTCTGTACAACCGGGATCGTTTGAGCGGCCGCGCACAGCTGCTGTTCACCCCGACATCCAACCTGACCGCACGATTCACCGCCGATTTCGAGCCCAGGCAGCCGCAGCTCCAGAACGGCCTGACTTTCTATCACGACGTGCCGTTTCGATTCGCCGACGGCTCGTTGGTCGACCCCAACGGTACGCAGGCGAAAGCCAAGCTGTTCGGTTTTACCAACAACGCGGGCGTGTTCACCGGACCCCGTCCTTATTTCCAGAACCGGGGTTTTACCTGGGAAGACTATATCGGCGGCGAGAAGCGGCAATCGGTCTGGTTCAACGAGAATAAAGGCCAGACCGTTTCCAACCAGGGCGGATCGTTCCAGGTCGACTGGGACATCGGGGAGCATTTACTGAGCTCGATCACCGGGGTACGCGAATATTCCTTCGATGCGCACAACGACGAAGGTACACCCTTCGATATCAGCGTGGACGGCGGCGGCGGCGTGTTCTATCGGCAATGGACACAGGAACTCAAGGTCCGGAACAAACCCGGCGGGTTCATCGATTACACGGCCGGCGTCATCGGTCTGAAGACCAAGGACGACATCATCGGGAAAACCGGCTGGGGAGCCGATGCGGGAGCCTGGTTCGCCACCAACGCGCAATACAACACCCTGGACCGAAACGCCGGGGCCGATCGAGGGTCGGGACTGGCCTTGCTCAAGGACGTGTTGCAGGACGCGCGCGTAAAGGAAACGACCCGGGTCGAAACCGAATCGGGCGCTCTGTTCGGCGAATCGGCCCTGCATTTTACCGATGAATTCACCCTGACCGCGGGATTGCGTCTCACGCTCGAAGACCGTACGACCTCGAATCGCAGAGTCCTCACCAAAAACGGAGCGGGCGGCGCCCTGAATCCGGTTGCGATACGGGACGTACCGCTGGGCGGCTTCGATTCCGCCGCCAACGGCAACTTGAATCCGGGCAACTCGGTCGAACAGTTGAATCTCGCGGACCAGGTGGCCAACCGCTATTTCGGCAAAAGCTTGGCGGGTGCACCGGGAGAAACCTACGACACTTTGACCGCAGAGCAAAAACGCTTGGTGGGTACGGCCAAAACGCTCCGCGCCCAGCAGATCGGACGCCTGAACGAGAAAGTCAAAGGCGATTACGACGACCTTTTGATTACCGCTCAATTGACGCCCAGCTATCGGTTCAACGAGGATCTGACCGGCTATTTCTCCTGGCAGTACGGCGAGAAATCCGGGTCCGTCATCGCCGTGAACGGATTGCCGCAAAGAGTCGAACCGGAAAACACCCATGCCCTGGAATTGGGACTGAAGTCCTTCTGGCTCGACAAATCGGTGATCTTCAACATCGATGCCTTCGTGATGGATATCCACAACTATCAGCAGTCGGTGCTCGTCGTCGACGACTTCCAGACGGCGATCAACATCGCCAACGGCCAGGCCAACCCGACGGTGTACGTGGCCGCACAGGGCAATGTGAAGAAAGTGCGGGCGCATGGCATCGAGTTCGACGGTGTCATAAACACCATTCCGAATTTGTCGATCCGCCTGAACGGTGCCTACAACGTCGCCAAATACATCGACTACAAGAACGCGGCCAAACCGGAAGAACTGGCGTACTTGCCGCAGCCTTACATCGATCAGGGCGGCAAGCTTTTGCCCGGCGCGTCGAAATGGCAGTTCGCAGTGGGTGCCGAATATGCCCTGCCGGTGTTCGACAACTTCATGTGGCACACCAGCTTCAACACCACCTTCCAGAGCAAGTTCAACAATACCGACAACCTCTCGGCTTACGGCTGGCTAGACGACAGAGCCCGCACGGACGCTGCCATCGGCATCGGCACCCGGGACCGGGTGTGGGATTTGAGTTTGATCGGAAAGAACATCTTCAACGATCGCAGGCACGAAATCGGGTGGAATTCCTACAGCCCGGACCCTTACCCACGCTGGTTCGGCATTCAATTGAGCGGCAAGCTATAGAGGGAGACCGCGGCATCGCAAGGACGCGATGCCCGAGCCGCGCCGCTTCCGTGGACTCGGGCACCGGCGCAAACCCGCCGAAAGCGGGTTTACGCGTCGTTATTCAACTTCGAATCGCTTTCAATCAGGAATTCATTTTCGTAGGATGGGTTAGGCCGTGAGGCCGTAACCCACCGAGCGACCTCGGACCTGTCCTGAGCCAGTCGAAGGGTCGGTGGGTTACGCGGAGCCTGTCCTGAGCCTGTCGAAGGGCCTG
Organism: Methylocaldum marinum; assembly: GCF_003584645.1. Classification (GTDB taxonomy): domain Bacteria; phylum Pseudomonadota; class Gammaproteobacteria; order Methylococcales; family Methylococcaceae; genus Methylocaldum; species Methylocaldum marinum. Next base: position 964,028 of record NZ_AP017928.1, on the reverse strand, counting down.
TCCTGAGCTCCGTCGAAGGGCTAACCCACCCTACGATGAATGTTCACTCGAATGCCGAATGGAATAACGCATCAATCAGCTTCGGGCCAAAGCCGAACCCTTCCCGCGGCTCAGGCCGACAAGACCCAGCAGGGCGCTGCCCATCAGCCAGACCGCGGCGGGGATTGGCACCACGACCGGGGTGAGCAGGACGGCATGGGATCCACTCCCGGACTTCCACCCGGTAGCGGCGATTTGGCCGGCATCGTTGATCCCTTTTTCAAAGGTAAGCCTCCAGACGGCGGCGTCCGCCGGATCGAGCAGCGTGTTGAGATCCGTCATGACGCCGTTCACCGTGACGAATGTATGATACTCGCCGCTAGCAGTCTCGGACCTTCCCAACACCTGCCCGGCATTGTTGATGCCATAGGCATAGCTATAGCTCCCACCGAGCGTGCCGAGATCGGTCATCACGCCATTCATGGCGACGAAAGCATGCCGCTCGCCGCCGGCAGTATAGGAGTATCCCACCACCTGCCCGGCATCGTTGATGCCATAGGCTATGCTGATGTTCCCGCCGAGCGTGCCGAGATCGGTCATCACGCCGTTCACCGTGACGAAAGCATGGTGCTCGCCGCCGGCAGTATCGGATCCTCCCACCGCCTGCCCGGCATCGTTGATGCCGAGGGCAGAGCTACTGCTCCCGCCAAGCGTGCCGAGATCGATCATCACGCCGTTCACCGTGACGAAAGCATGGTGCTCGCCGCCGGCAGTATCGGATCCTCCCACCACTTGCCCGGCATTGTTGATGCCATAGGCTATGCTGGTGTTCCCGCCGAGCGTGCCGAGGTCGGTCATCACGCCGTTCACCGTCACGAAAGCATGTGTTTGCTCCGACGCGTCGATGAAAGTGGAATATCCCGCCACTTGTCCGGCATCGTTGATGGCGTGGGCCCAGCTAAAGTCTCCGCCGAGCGTGCCGAGATCGGTCATCACCCCATTCACCGTGACGAAAGCATGGAGCTCACCTCTGGCAGTAATGGAGATCCCTGCCACCTGTCCGGCATTGTTGATACCCTCGGCCGAGCTATCATTCCCGCCGAGCGTGCCGAGATCGGTAATCGAGTAGCGAACTGCCGCGTGAGCGTTGGAAGCGAGCCCCATCACGGCGAGAACGGTCAGCGCCTGGAGTGACGGTCTTGCGGACCAGGAGCGGATATTTCCGATCGCGTGTTTTTGTGCTTGCATGATTGCGAATACTCCTTCTTGCAGAGATGCCGCGAGAGCGGCGGAAGAACGCCGAAGAATTCGGGGTCATATTTCCCAGCGGCGTGGAGGAGGTACCACCATGATCCCGAAACCGTCGCCGAGGTTACGTAACCCCCGTCACAGCGCCATGACATGACTGGCCGAAAATGTAACGGGAAGATCCGTACCGTTCAACCCAAAAACCGCAATGGACTCTCCGAAATGCCCGCAATGCCATAGCGGATGAAAATTCCGCTCCGTCGGCACCGGAATGCTTCGGTTTCGGGGCTATCGACGAAGTCTTGGCAGAGGGAGCGTTCGTGCAGATAGAACAGGCACATAGGCCCCAATTGACGCCGCCCTTCCCTGGACGGTGCCGTTGACGATGGATTAATTCCAAATCGCTTTCAATAAGGCATTCATTTTTGTAGGGTGGGTTAGGCGCACGTCAACACTAACCGATGCCCCATCACTGCGCTTCGTGTGCGCCGTAACCCACCGGGCGACCTCGGGCCTGTCCTGAGCCAAGTCGAAGGGCTAACTTGCCATTGATGGGTTTCGCTTCGCTCTACCCATCCTACAATTGGGCACCTCGAAAAACCCTGAATTTTGATGAAAACCCGGCTCTAATTTTTTGACCGGGCGGGCACACGAGCCGACTCCCTCACGCTCTTGTCGCCATTTCACTTTTCATTTTCCCCGAATCGCCCGCGTTGGTGGCCTTTCGGGCGAGGGTGGGCCTCAAAAGGCCACGACACCCGCCTGTTTCAGGTAAACCAGCCGCTTCAGGTTATAGCTGGCCGCCATCATCGTCATGGCAAAGTTCGCCCTCGCCTGGCCGATGGTGCGAATAAACTTGCCGCCCATTTGTGCGATGGCGGCGAAGGGATGCTCGACCCGTGCTCGGACCCGGGCGATGCATTGATTACGTTGTTTCTGCCGTTCGGACAGCGGATGGTTGCGCTGGCCCTTGCGCTGGATGTGGTTGCGATAACCCGCTTCCTGGAGCTGGGCTTCCCGTTCCGCACTCGGATAGCCCTTGTCGGCATAGACGTCCCGGCTGGTGTTGCTAGTGTTCAACACCGCCTCAAAGTGCTGGCTGTCATGAGTAGCGGCGGTGCCGGTCTCGATCTTGCGGATAACCTTGTAGCGCTTGTCCACGTTGATGGAGAGCTTGTAGCCGTGGTGGCTCTTGCCGTGCTTCTTGGTCCAGGTGGCGTCCAGGTCTTTTTGCCGCCGCTTGGCCGGGCTCCAGTCCGCCGGCATCGCGCCTTCCTTCAGCATCTCCTTATCGTCCTTGCTGAAGTGCTGCTTTGGCGCAGGCACCAGGGTGGCGTCGATGATATGCCCCCCGCGGGCGATGTAGCCATGCTTGAGCAACTGCCGCTCGATGCCGTCGAACAGCGCCTGGGCGCCGACCTCGCCGATGCGGTTCTCGAAGGTCCACATCGTGGTGCGGTCCGGAATGCTGGCCGAGTCCATCAGCCCGCAGAAGCGCTGGTAACTCATCCGATCAAGCAACTGGTATTCCATCTGCTCGTCCGAGAGATTGTTGACCCGCTTGAGAAACAGGATGCGCACCATCGTTTCGGTGGGAAACGGCGGACGACCGCCTTGCGGGCTGACCGGTCGGGGCGCCGCCTGATCCACGTCCGCGGCAAGCGCCGCAAAGTCGATGTGGGTCTCGAAGGCCACCAGCGGATCGCCCATCCGGTCGATCTTCTGCTTGCGCAAATCGGCCGCAAACAGATCGGGTTTGATCGCGCTCTTCGGAGACTTTGGCATCTTCGGTTTGGTCATGTCTGGGACTCAACACACTGATTGGCTACAGGTCCTATTTTACCGGGCGCGCGCAGACCAAGGAGGTTTTTCGAGGTGCCCGAATGTTGATTAATTCCGCACCGGCCGTGTCGTCCAAGGAAATCTCGTTGTAGCCCTGCCCCTTGTGGGTATCGGATTTGACGCCGCTGATCATCGCGGATTTTGGAAGCGTGAACGGGTGCATGCTATCGCCGTTGTAGACTCGGCCGGTGATGATGGGCTGGTCGGGGTCGCCTTCCAGGAAGTCGACGATCACTTCCTGGCCGATCCGGGGGATCGAGACCGCACCCCAGTTTTTCCCGGCCCAGGGATGGGATACCCGGATCCAGCATGAACTGTTCTCGTTCCGTTGGCCTTCCCGGTCCCAATGGAACTGCACCTTGACCCGCCCGTACTGGTCGGTGTAAATCTCCTCGCCCGCGGGCCCCACCACCACCGCCGTCTGCGGCCCCTGGCGTAGTGCTCGCCGTGCTCGACCTGGGCGTATTGGCCCGGGTAGTCGAACACTTCCCACTCGGCCTGGGCATGCGGACGCGGCTGTTGCCGTTTCACCTGGAGATCCGCCATCGGCTTGGTGAAATCGTAATCGGTCAGCACGCAACACCCGGGCTGGATTTCGCGGGCGAACGACCACGAGAACAGGTGATCGCGCAAGCGGCGGGCGCTGTTGTTCGGTTCGAAGTACGGGATGGACTCGTAGCCCGGCACCTTCGGGTGGGCGGCGGCGGCATCGGCCAGGATCAGGGTGTGTTTGCCTTTCGCATGCTCGAAGAAATAGTAGATGCCCTCCTCTTCCATCAGCCGGCTGACGAAGTTGAAGTCGGATTCCCGGTATTGGACGCAGTATTCCCGCTGAGGATAGGTCAGACTGAGCCGGGCTTCGAAGTCGGTGAAGCCGTGGTCGCGGAACACCTGGGCAATGATGTCGGGGGCGGTTTTCTTTTGGAAGATGCGGCAATCGGAGGTGCGCGTGAGCAGCCAGAGCCAGGGCCTCAGCGTCACGCGGTAATGGACGAGGGTGCGGTCCGGGTCCAAAGCCCCGCCCAGTTGCGCGAAGCGGCAGACGACGCCGTTGAAATAGCGGATGCTGTCGTCGGGGAGGGTCAGGGCGACGTCCAGTCGGTCGCCGAGGAGCTGGTCCGCATTGATGGCCCCATTGGCACTGAGCAGATCCAGCTCGTAGTCGAAAAGTCCCCCCAGGCGTTCCAGCCCCTGCATCCGATGAAACAGCAAGATGTCGGGGCCGAGGGGCGAAAAAACCTGTATCAGCCGAGTTTTTTGGTTGAATTTCATATTCGCTTCGTTTTCGGCAGAAAATGGATACTCAAAGCCTGCGGCTCCGATAATTCAGGTGCGGGCCGCGACACCTACCTGAACGAGGGTTGACTCCAACTCGCCTGCAACCCTAATCGTCCGACCGGAGCCCTTTCCAACTGACGACCGGTCCTGAAACCAAGCTCCACACATTCCATTGCCGTCGCGGCCACGCATGCTTGGCGGGCTTACTCTAGGTTCTGTTGACGTATCAACGTAGCCAGATGAGGGCTGAGACGAATTGCAGCATACCGATGTAGTTGCGGGCGGTCTTTTCATAGCGTGAGAAAATCCTGCGGTAATGTTTGATTTTGTTGAAGAAGCATTCGATCAGGTGGCGCTCCTTGTAGACGAACCAATCGACCTTGCGGAGTTCCGTGCGGTTGCTGCGGGGCGGGATAACGGCTTCCATGCCCCGCGCCTCGATGGTCTGGACGAGGGCGTCGCTGTCATAGCCCTTGTCGCCGATAAGGGCCTCGGCCCCTTCCGGCGTCAGCCCCAGCAGCGTTTCGGCCTGGCCGATGTCGCTGGCCTGCCCGCCCGTCAGCACGAAGTCGAGCGGGTTGCCCAGGGCGTCGGTGATGGCGTGGATCTTGGTGCCGAACCCGCCTCGCGAGCGGCCCAGCGCCTCGGCCTCGGCGCTGCTCTCCGCCGCCCCGGCCGCGCACGGGTGGGCGCGGATGACCGTGGAATCGATCAGGATGCTCTGCAAATCAGGCCGATGCGAGCAGCCCGCGTGCAATGCCTGCCAGACGCCGTGGCGGCACCAGCGGGAAAAGCGCTTGAAGACCGAATTCCACTTGCCATGCTTAGCGGGCAACAGACGCCACTGCGCCCCCGACCGCAACACCCACAGGACGGCCGCCAGGAAGGCCCGGCAAGCCGCCTCCGATGTCACGCGGACACGCTTGTGGGCCGCCAGAATCGGATAGATTGCATTCCATTCTTCGTCGCTGATTTCGAGCCGGTTCGCCATCGTCAAAAGCCGCTAACCCTCGCAACTAGCGGCGGTTATGTCAACAGAACCTAAACGTCCCTGCCTCGCGTGTCGTTCAAAAATCGTAAAATTTCTGTCATTTTTTAGTTCAAAACATGACTCCTGACAGTCACCATCGATCACGATCTTTGGTTACTCTCCGGTTCGAAACCACTCGCCTCAAGGAACCGGGAATGAATCAAGGGATGCCAATCGTGTTCGGACCGTTCCGGTTGGAACCCGGCAATGCCATGTTATGGCGCGGCGATCAGGCGATCGTCTTGCGGCCACGCACCTTCGCCGTGCTGTGCTACCTGCTCGAGCACCCGGACCGGCTGCTCACCAAAACCGAAATTCTCAACGCCCTCTGGCCCCGCCAGTACGTCAGCGAAGGCGTCCTGAAGGCGTCCATCAACGAGAT